>JAUUZE010000062.1 GCA_030590175.1 Clostridia bacterium | reverse complement strand
TGTACACTTTTTTCAATATGTATTTTGCTTTTTACCAGTTTTTCTTCATCTTGTCCTGCTAAGTTTATAAAGTATGGAGCATGTAGTGATAACATAATATTATGCTTCTTAGCATGTTCTCCTATTTTTCTTGCTGTATCTTCTTTAATGAGTACACCTCTACCACATTGATATTCATAAGCTGATAGCCCTTTATCTTCAAGCCACTTCATTATTTCAAATGTTGACTTGTATCCTTGATCATAAAATGCTTTAGGATTTCCTCCTGGTCCAAATGTAATCATATTCTTTTCACCTTTTCCAATAATGATCCCACAATTATTTTTTCAATAACTCTTTTTAAACGAACAAACCAGTGTTCTTTTTTGTCAAGCACTTCACAAAGAATGGTCATCATTCCAACTTTGTTGCCCCCTTTTATATCAGTAAGTAACTGATCTCCTATCATTACACACTCTGAAACTTGTAATTGTAATATCTCCATGGCTTTTACATACCCTTTTTTCATTGGTTTAAAAGCCATTCCAACACCTTTTACGCCTAATTCTTTTTTAAATAAATCTGCACGTATATGTTTAGCGTTAGATAGAATACATACCATAAGCCCTAGCTTTTCCATTCTGATTGCCCAGTCAATTGATTGCTTTGTGGGATGAATTGTATGCATGGGAACTAAAGTATTATCGATATCAATTAATATACCTTTAATCCCACTATGTAACAACTTCTCGTAATCAAGTTCAAAAATGTTTTTTGTAATATAATTAGGTATGTAGTAATTCATTGTCACCTCTAATAAATTTTCTTTGAAAAAAACTTTCTATTTTAGTATAATATATCTTACTTAATAATACTATAAGGGAGTGTTAATTATGACTATCAAAATAACAAGAGCAAAACAGTTAAAAAACAAACCTACCATAAGTCAATTACGGTTTGGAAGAGACTTTACAGATCACATGTTTATGATGGATTACTGTGAAGAAAAAGGCTGGTATGATCCTAAAATTGTCCCTTATGGTGCTATACCATTGGATCCTTCTACTTGTGTTCTACATTATGGTCAAGGTGTTTTTGAAGGTTTAAAAGCTTATCATGGTAAAGATGGTGAAGCTTTATTATTCAGACCTGATGAGAATGTTAAGCGATTAAATCAATCTTGTGAGAGAATGTGTATTCCAGAATTGCCAGAAGATATAGTTATGGAAGCAATTAAAACATTAGTAGATATGGAAAGTGATTGGATTCCAACTTTAAAAGGAACATCTTTATATATTAGACCTTTTGTTATTGCAACTGATCCATTTTTAGGTGTTCATCCAGCAGCGACTTATTTATTTATGATTATATTATCACCAGTTGGAGCTTATTACTCTACAGGAATTAATCCTGTAAAAATTTTCGTAGAAGATAAATACGTTAGAGCAGTTGTTGGGGGTACTGGAACTGCTAAAACCATGGGTAACTATGCAGCCTCATTATATGCACAACAGCGAGCAGAAGAAAAAGGTTGTTTACAAGTACTATGGCTTGATGGTGTTAATAGAAAATATATTGAAGAAGTAGGCGCAATGAATGTATTCTTTAAAATAAATGGAACTATTATAACTCCTGAATTGACTGGTAGCATATTAAATGGGATAACTAGAAAATCAGTTATTGATATTCTAAAATCAAAAAACATTCCTGTGGAAGTTCGCAAATTATCAATTGACGAAGTTATTAAAGCTGCTAAAAATGGTCAGCTTGAAGAATGCTTTGGAGCAGGAACTGCTGCTGCTATTTCTCCTGTGGGCGAATTATTATATAAAGATGTTACTTATACAATTAATAATAATAAAACTGGTGAAATTTCATTGATGTTATATAACTATTTAACAGATTTACAGTTTGGTATTATTGAAGATGAATTCGGATGGAGTGTAAAAATATAATTTGAAAATAAATAAAGGAATTTTTTACGCTGTCGTTGCGGCCTTAGTATGGTCCACCGGCGGCGTTTTTATAAAGTTAGTTGATGCACCTGCATTTTATATTGCAATGGCTAGGTCGCTTATTGCATTTCTTACTTTCTTACCCTTTCTTAAATTAAAAGAAATAAAATGGACTAAGAACTTATTCTTTCTTCTACTAACTTATTCATATACTCTAATTAGTTTTGTAGTAGCTACAAAACTAACTACAGCTGCTAATGCAATAATGTTACAATATACAGCTCCTATTTGGTTATTTCTATTTTACTTTCTAATAAAAAAACAAGTAGATAAGAAAAAAGCATTTCCCATACTATTAGTAGTAATTGGAATAATTCTTTTTCTATTTGAAGCTAGAGCTGGTTCAAATACTCTTGGAAACATGATTGCCCTGTCAAGTTCGTTAGCTTTTGCAGGTGTAGCATACTTTAGTGCCAAAGATCATGGTACCAAAGGTGCTTCACTAATTGCATTATGTAATTTAACCACATTTTTAATAGCTTTACCTTTTACAAAAAACATTATTCAAATAACAATAAATCTTCAATTATCTGATATTACTGGTCTATTATTATTAGGTAGCATTCAAATAGCAGTTGGTTATTTATTCTATATAAAAGCGTTAAAATTTATTTCTCCACTAGATGTTTCATTAATTTGTTTACTAGAACCACTATTTAATCCAATATGGGTATTTTTATTCATTAGAGAAGTACCAACAATCATTGCATTAGTTGGCTCATTTTTCATTCTATCAGGTATTATTATTAATCTATTTCTTGATCGGAAATATAGAAATCAATAGCTTCCCATAACTCATCAATTCCCTGTCTCTTAGGAGCTGAAAAAATAACCAAAGGGGTATCAGGGTTTAGTTTTAGTGTTTGTACAATATTTTGAGCAGATTCAAATTGTTTTTTACGATTTAATTTATCACTTTTTACTGCACAAATTACAAAAGGAATATCTCCCTCTTGAAGCCATCTTACCATTTTTATATCTGATTCAGTTGGAGTATGCCGAATATCAATTAGTGAAATTATTAAGCATAACTGCTCTCTATTTTTTAAATAATCATCTGTAAATTTGTTCCAAACTTTTTGTAGACTTCTAGAAGCTTTTGCATAACCATATCCAGGTAAATCAACTAAATATATTTCATCATTAACTGTATAGAAATTTATTACTCGAGTTTTTCCAGGAGTTTGACCAACCCTTGCAATGCCCTTTCTATTGCAAATTGCATTAATCATGGAAGATTTTCCCACGTTTGAACGACCCACAAATGCTATTTCTGGTCTAATATCTACTGGATACTGTTCTTTTTTAACAGCGGTTATATCATGTTCTGCTTTACGAATCTTCATTTTTCCCACCTAAATTTTTTCTTATTATACCTTATAATTAGTAATTAGTTCAAGAAAAGCCTTTGATGCCTTAGATAAAGGAACATTATTAGCAATTACAATACCAATTGCTCTTTTTGGTATTGTCTTTGTTATCTTTAACTGAACTAATTGATTATAATATGGACTTTGTGCCACAAATTCTTTTGATACACAAATAACTCCCATTTGTAATATAGCATATCTAATTAATAAATCTACAGATCCAAGTTCCATTATTGGCTGTAAAACAATATTACTATTAGCAAATATTTTATCGATATGATCTCTAGTGCTCGTTCCTTTTTCAAGTAACATCAATGGTAATTGACTAATATCAGCAAATGAATAACTTTTATGTATATCAATTTTTGATTGTTTTGATACAAAAAAACCTTCCTCAAGAGATTCCTCTTTAATCAATTTAATCCCTGAATCCAACTTATCTCTACTATTAATCAAACCAATTTCAACTATCCCTTTTTTTAATAGTTCAATTGTTTCATCTGTTGTTTTGTTACTAATACTAATATTAATATTGGGATAAATACTAATAAATTTCTTAATATAGATTGGTAGATAATACATACAAATTGTATCAGATGCACTAATAGTTATTGAACCTTTTTGTAAGTTCTCAAGAAGTGACAACTGTTTCTCACCTGATGAAATCAAATTAAAAGCAGGTTCAATATGAGAAAACAAAACTTCTCCACTAGGACTTAATTTAATTCCCCTTGGCAACCTGATTAATAATTGTTGGTTCAATTCATGTTCTAGTTGTTTAATTGTTTGACTAATAGCAGATTGTGACACATATAAAGTTTTAGCAGCTTTTGAAAAGCTCCCTGCTTGTACCACATGATAAAACACTTTATACCACTCTAAGTTTATGCTCATATTAGCCCTGCTTATATATTCTATTAGTAATATTAATTTTATTTATATTACCATTGGCATTATAATATAAAGGTAAAAACATATCAAGGAGGATATTACTATGGTTACATCTGTCGTAGGTCTAAATTGGGGCGACGAAGGAAAAGGAAGAATGGTTGACTATTTTGCGAAACAGTCAGATTGCGTTATCCGTTATCAAGGCGGAGATAATGCAGGTCATACAGTTGTAAATGACATGGGAAAATTTGCTTTTCACAACTTACCATCTGGTGTATGTTATAAAAATGTTATTAACATTATTGCTAGTGGATCTGTTGTTGCTCCTGATTCATTTTTATATGAATTAGAAGACGTTGAAAAAAACGGACTAAAAGTTGAAAATATATTTATTTCAGATAGAGCAATTTTCATTATGCCTTATGCAAAAGTATTAGAAAAATTAGAAGAAGAACGAATGAAAGATAAAAAGTATGGTTCAACTATGAGTGGAATAGCTCCGACTTATGGTTATAAATACTTAAAAAAAGGTATTCAAGCTGGTGAGTTATTTTATCCTGAATATTTAAAAGAACATGTTAACGATATTGTTGAATATGCAAACTTATTAATTGAAGGTGGCTATAACGCAGATCCAATCAACGCAGACGAAATATATAACTATTTAATTGAAACAGGTGAAAAACTTAAGCCATATATTGTTAACACAAAAGCTATGGTAGATGAATTATTAGATGCAGGTAAAAATATTATTGTTGAAGCTCAGCTAGGAGCTCTAAGAGATATTACTCATGGTATTTATCCATATACCACATCATCTTCTACTTTATCAGGTCACGCTTGTAGTTCAATACCAATTCCACCTCATTCAATAGAAAAAATAGTGGGTATTACTAAGGCATATTCTACATGTGTTGGTGAAGGTCCTTTTACCACTGAACTATTTGGTGATATTACCCATGAAATTCGTGAAATTGGCCATGAGTATGGTGCTAAAACTGGTAGACCAAGAAGAATTGGTTACTTTGATGCAATAGCCACTAAATATGGTTGTCGTTTACAAGGTGCTACTGAAATGACTGTAACTTGCCTTGATGTATTAAGTGGACAAAGTGAGCTAAAAATATGTATTGGATATGATATAGATGGAGAAATCACAGAACACTTCCCTATTAACTGTACATTGAATAAAGCTAAACCAGTTTATATTACTGTACCTGGATGGAAAGAAGATATTACAGAAGTTAGAAAATTTAGTGATCTACCAAAAAATGCTCGCGACTATATTATCAAGATTGAACAATTATGTGGTGTGAAAGTTTCTTATGTATCTGTTGGACCTAAAAGAGAAGCATTAATAGTAATGTAAAATGAGTAATATTTTGTAATTTATAATTTCGTAGATATTAAGAAAACCCAGAATCTTTATGATTCTGGGTTGTTTTTAGTCTTATTTTTTTCTTTTTCTAGCCGCCTCTGATTTGCGTTTTCTCTTTACGCTGGGCTTTTCATAATGCTCTCTTTTTCTTACCTCAGCAAGAACACCTGCTTTGGCGCATTGTCTTTTAAATCTTTTAAGTGCGTTTTCTAAACTTTCGTTTTCTTTTACTCTTATTTCTGCCATTGTATATAGTCCCCCCCTTCTGCTGATACATTTATCGGGACCCTATAAGGATTATTTGCAATTATTCGCAGATTGCATTATATAATATTAAAGATAAGCCGTCAACTAATATTCATAAGAAAAACTGGCTAAAAAAACTGCCATCCACTTGGATGGCAGTATATTTATAGAAGGAATATTTCCTCTTATATTATATGTTCTAAATTATTTAACTAATCCTCCGCCAAGACCACTTGAATTAAGTTTATTTGCATTTGATGGATTCTCTTTTTTATCTTCCTTGTCTTCTTTTTCTTCATCTTCATCTTCGTCATCATCATCATCTGCTTCTTCTTCATCTTCTATAGCCTCTTCATCTTCGTCATCTTCATCATCGGCTTCTTCTTCTATAGCCTCTTCTTCATCTTCAGAATCGACAAAGTCTTTAATTTCATCTTTTAATGCTTCTAATTCAGCTTTAAAAGATTCCATTAATTCAGCTTGTTCACGTGCTGCCATTAAAGCATCATATGCTGCCATAACTTCTTCAGGTGTTCCAATTTTTCTGATAGCTTTATAAGCATTTCTTGCTTCAGTAACTAAATCTTTAGCTGCAAAAAATCCTTCTTTAACACTGAAGAATGATTCAGTAATAAATGATTTAACTATTTCTTTAGCTGCTAATCTAATAATTAATTCTTGTTGTCCTTCAGTTAAACCACTACCTAATGGAATAACAATAGTCATACCTGATTCTTCAGCTACAGGTTCTTCTTCTACTGGAGGTTCCTCTTCTTCTGCTGGTGGTTCTTCTTCTGCTGGAGGCTCTTCTTCTGCTGGAGGCTCTTCTTCTGCTGGAGGCTCTTCTTCTGCTGGAGGCTCTTCTTCAGCTGATGGCTCTTCTCCAGGTGTTTCTTCAGCTGGTGGCTCTTCTTCTTCTGCTGGAGGCTCTTCTTCCGCTGGTGGTTCTTCTTCTTCAGCTGGTGGTTCCTCTTCTTCAACTGGACGAGATAGTAGTTTTGCTATTTTTTCAGTCAGTTTAGCAGTTAACTCTTCAATTTGCTCTGGTGTTAATATCCCATCATCATCTGTATAGCTAATAATAAGTGACATAAAGCCTTCTTCATCAACTTCAATTTCAAAAGCAATGCTTTCCATTAATAACTTTACAGGATACAGTGGTGATTCTTCTGGAATTTCCAAAAAGAAATCATAAAGAAGTGGTAATGCTTCTTCAAGAACTGGTTCTTCTACTGGTGGTTCTTCTGCAGGCGGTTCCTCTGCTGGGGGCTCATCTGCCAAAGCAATAGATGGAACTAACATTAATAATGCCATCAATACTACCAGTATTTTTTGATATTTTTTCATAGTCATCCTCCTCTTAATATGTCGGATAAACTATAAAAGAAATAGGTATGTAAAAAACTTCCTTTCGGTGATTGGGCTGTCATGGCAATTAAATTGCTGTAGACCCCTGATTCTGTGCACTTACCTTTCGATAAGATTACCTTTTCGTTGAAAGTTCATCCGAAATTATTCGATTTATTAAATAATAATATCATTTGCCTATTTAAAAATCAATTAATATTATATTGCTTAACCGAACGTCATTATGAATATATTACTTTTAGGCATAAAAAAAGCCAGAAAAACTGGCTTTTTGTATAGTATTTGTCAATTAATCTAAGATAAAGTCCGCAATTGCTTCTATTACCCTTGGATCTATCTTTAATGCTGAAGAATATTCTTCTGGAGAACTTTTCCCAACTCCTACTGTAAATACATGATTAAGTTCTGTGTAAGTCTTAAATGAAGCAAGTTCATTATCACCTAATCCATCAACCCATATCTGGTATTCATCCATATCTACTTGGTAATCTCGCTCACCTTGTAACAATAGTATTGGTTTTGTTGACTCATTTATAGTAACTACTGGATTATAGTCTTTTAAATCAAGCCAGTATGATTTTGGTGCATTTAATAATTCTACATATGATTTTTCACTATCAATTGTTAATTCTTTAATGTTATCACGCTGTACTATGTAATTTTCTAATATAGCTGCTTCCTCATCTGATATCTCACCATCATAAGCATTGAGATATTCTACTTGATCAACGATTAAGTCTTCCAATGGAGAAGCATTTGGTGCTAATAAAACATAACCAGCAGCAGCGTCTTGTATAAGTAGAGAAATACGCCCCATTGCATACCCTCCTAAACTGTGACCAACAAAGTAAATATTATCTTTGTCGATTCCATCAAGAGTTTGTGCAAAGAAAAATGCCATGGCTGCATCATCAATCGTTTCATCCCACAATGTAAATCCATCTAAATTGTTAGAAATAAATTCATTATGAGTTAGAGTTCTCTTGTCATATCTTAATACAGCAATATCTCTGTTATATAGTTCCATAGCGATATCATAATATGGTGTAGTGGCTCCCACAACACCATTACGATCTGTAGGTCCTGAACCTCCAACAATAATTACAAGTGGAACATCATTTTCTACCTCTGGCATAGTTAATGATCCGAAAATTTCAAATTCAAATCCAAAGGATACTTCTAATTCATTAATATCAGCCGTTTCATATGTTTTATTAAAAGTATAGTTTAATCCTGCAATTCGCATATTATTATCTATATACACCTTCATATTGACATGAATTAAATCAAATTTACAAATATATGTTATTGCACCGAAATCTCCTTCAACTTCTGTAACAACCTCTTCAATCTTATTAAAGAAACCGCATCGTGAAATTAATTCAACATATATACTCTTGGCTAAATCTTCAGTAAGTGTAAGTTGCATCTTAGGGTCTAAATCAGCTGCAACAACTTCATCATATCGTTCATTAAGTAAATCTAGTACAAATTCTTTTGATATTTCCATTACTTCATCCGGAAACTCAATATTGTTCTCATTTTCCTTAATATCATCTTTATTAGCACATCCTGCTAATAATGCTAAAATCATAATAAATAGTATTACTATTTTAAGGTTTTTCATCGTAAATTTTCTCCTAGTTTCTCCCCACCTAATAGATGAATGTGTAAATGATTAACACTCTGACCCCCATCAGTTCCACAATTGTTAATTAATCTATAGCCACTTTCATCAATATTCATTTGTTTTGCCACAACTTTTGCTGCTAAAAACATTTTTCCAATTACATCAATATTTTCTTTAGTTAAATGATTAGCACTTTTTATATGTTCTTTAGTAATAATTAGCACATGTATTAGTGCCTGAGGATTAATATCTTCAATGACTAGTATATTCTCATCTTCGTAAATCTTTTTACTTGGTATATCACCTGATACTATTTTACAAAAAATACAACTCATTTATTATCATCCCTTTCAATTAATCTATGTTACTATATTTCATCTGATTTTTCAATCCAATACTGTTTGCAGTCAGTAGTTCTTGATAATATTTTATAATCCACTAAATACCGCCTAATAGTAGCATAATCTTCATACACATTTTTTATTATTTCGTTAACCTGTTTTTCTGTATATACAACATCACTTTCAAACAGCTTAATAAAGTAAGATAATATAATATACTTTTTACGTTCCTTAGAAGGAAAAACACTCATTTTCCCTTCTTTAATAAAATTATCAAATATTTTTTGTTGTTCTTCACTACTATATGAATAAATCATTTCTTACCCCATTACTATGCTAAAAATTACAAATCCTATAATCGCTGCAAGTATAACCCATGCAATTAGACTACCAAAATTCAATGTCATTCCAATTCCAAATCGTTTATGGACAAATATACTAGGATCTTTAGGATTAAAATATAGTATTCCACCTTTCCAATGTGAATCATCTTCTTTATCAACAACTTGCTTTTCTTTTTTATTAGCTTTTATTCTGCTTCCACTTTGGCCAGTATGTATAGCTAACCCAGTCATCATAAGAATAATTAATCCAGTTGATCCTAAAGTTAGAGTCAGTATATTACTTCCATAATCTGATACACCGATTATAGTTAACTGAATCATGGTAAAAATACCTATTAATATTAAACCCATTAAATAAGTTGCAATTGACCATAAGTATCTAAATTTGCTCTCTTGTTTAAAAGATAATTTTTCTCTTGATACCCCTGATACTTTTTTTGCTTTTTTCATAGTGTAATTAATACCCAAAAACATAAGAGCTAAAAAGGTCATTGTAATAGGCATTAGCAAAATAGTCATATATGACTTATCTGAAAATCCATTAGCAACTCCTGCTTCATCAAAATGTGTAGCAATTTGTTCTGGTAATTCAGGATACTTATTAATAGAAACAACTACTAAAATCATAATAATAACTAAGTACAATAAATACCATATCATTTTCACAACTTTAAATTCTTTTCCTTCATCTGTATCAATTGTTTGTACAGTTGATTCAACAAATTCATATTTGCTTTTCACTTCCTTAACCGCTTTGTGTGCTTTAAAATATATAAGGTATGTAATGACTATCTGAATTATTAAAAGACCAGTAAAAGCAAGCGTAGCTGCCATTACATCAATTAAATAGGTTGCTCCTATGTAAATAGCTATAGTAATTATCCAAATAATTACTACAGATAGCTTGTATTGTTTTTTTATATCATTAATTGAATTGTCACTTAATATTTCATCATTTAAAGTTACGCCAAATAGTAAGTATTTATTCATTAGATTTGGCATAAATAAATATAATGCTCCAATAATTACAAAAATCAACAAGTTAAAGCCATGTAATAAAAAGT
>JAUUZE010000158.1 GCA_030590175.1 Clostridia bacterium | reverse complement strand
CTATGCGAAGTTCACAACCAGGAGTGAATGGTGGATGGAACAATGATATGTGGCTTTTAACTGCAATAAAAATTTATAATCCAAGTTTTAATAAGGATAAAATAAAAAAAATTATTAAAGAAAGTGTTAAGTTAAAAAGGTGGTTGATTTTTTATACACATGGTGTAGAAAATCAACCTGATAAATATAGTTGCAAACCAGAACAGTTAGAATGGTTAATACAGGAATGTTTAAAAGTAAATGCTTCTGTTCTTTCGGTAAGTGAAGCTTATAATTTAATCACAAAAAAAAATTTATAAATAGTAATTGAGTTCGGGATCAATAAATATGAATATAAAAGAAGAAATGAGTAACCCTATATTTATCGTAGGTTTAAGAAGATCAGGAACTACATTGTTAAACTTAATGTTAAATGCTCATTCAAAGATTCATATTACTTATGAAAGTGGATTTTTACCTAAGTTTTATAATCATAAAGAAAAATATGGTGATTTAAGTCATATTAAAAATCAAAGGAAACTACTAGAAGAGTTTTATTCTCAGCAAAGAAACTGGAGCAAAGATGATTATCCACCTATAAATGATGTCATTTCTAATATCAAAGAGACTACAATGGATGGAATTTTTTCTTCTATGTATGAATTAATAGCAAACAAATATGGAAAGTCAAGGTGGGGAGATAAAACACCAGATTTTGTCGAATATTTGGAAGTGTTAAGTAAAATGTTTCCAGATGCGCAATTCATTCATATTATTAGAGATTGTAGAGATATTATATTATCTAGACAAAGTTTAAAGTGGTTTAGACATGATATTAGAATAATTGCTAAAGAATGGAGTAATTCAATTAAATTAGGAGAAGAATTTTCTAAAACAATTGATTCTGGCAGATATAAAGCGATTAAATATGAAGATATCATCTGCGAGCCGCGTACACAATTAAAGAATGTTTGTGATTTTCTTGGCGAAGAATTTGAAGAACAAATGTTAGAATTTTATAAAGAAAGTAAAAAAATTGTACCTAGTGTAGAATCTGATCGACATCAAAATACAGATAAAGGTCTGATTAAAAGTAATAGTGAAAAATGGCGGCATAAAATGAATAGTACAGATATTTGTATTGTTGAGAGTATTATTGGGAATAAACTTAATGAGTTAGATTATAAAATTGTTAATACTGATTCTAATTGGAGTAAAATTCTTGTTCGTAATTTATATTATGATTTTATAAATTTAATGGATCGGCTTAAAGGGAAAAAAGTTTAATATGGTTTTATTTTGATTCATTCTCAGGGTTCTAAGTGACGAATAAAACTTGATTAAATACACTCTTTACAAATGAATATACAAATATAAGCATGATTGAACATATAGCTAAAAATTTTAGTACAAAGATTATTTTAGTGTTTTTGGGTTTATTATCAGGGATAATAACTGCGCGTTGGCTAGGGCCTGATGATAGAGGTGTGATGGCAATAATCACATCAATTCCTGCAACTATTTGGGTGTTAGTAAATTTAGGCACCAATCAAGCTAGCATATATTATATAAATAAAGGGATACATAAACTTAGTAGTATTGTTTCTAATTGCTTTTTAATCCCAACTTTCTTAGGGATCATTACTATTTCAATACTATGGCTTACAAAAGATATTCTCATTTTAAGCTATATCCCATTTATCAATTCATATTACTTACTAATAGCATTACTGCCACTTCCACTACTAATTTTACAAGATAGTTTTATTGGAATTTTACGATCTGCAGATAAATTTGATATTATTAATATGCGTATGATTATACGGGCCATACTTGGGCTTACAGCTGTAGTTGGGGTGCTGGTAATATTCAATGGGTCTCTTGCAATTTTAATTATGGTTTTAGTCACTATAGATAGTCTCCTTTCTATTTGGATGATAAAAAAAGTACTTTTACTATCATCGGTTAAGATTAAAAATATTGATTTTCTTGTAATAAAAGATTTGCTTGTCTTTGGCTCAAAATCATATATACAAAATGTTATTGGTTATCTTCATAATAGAATTGATATGTATATGATTGGGGCTATGTTAAGTTCACGCCAAGTTGCATTTTATGATATATCAGTAATTATTGGTGGACTACTGCTATTTCTACCACAGTCTATAGCCTTTGTAATCTTACCCAAGTTGGTCCGTGAAACACAGGTTGATAATCAAGAATCAAATATAAAACTATTAAAAATAACTTTTTTGATTACTCTTGTCTTGGCATTTTTAATAGCTTGTACTGGATATTGGTTGATAATGTATGTCTACGGTGTTGATTATATTCCGGCTTATGAGATACTTCTCTTCTTACTACCGGGTTTAATTATCTCTTCATTTAATGGGGTAACAATACCGTTTTTTACAAGTAGAAATGCTCAAAAGATAACAATTATTTGTAGCCTAGTTTCATTATCTGCTAATATAACACTAAATCTGTTTTTCATTCCTTTGTACGGTGCAATTGGGGCTGCAATGGTTACAACTTTTACTTACTCCACATTTTCACTTGTTATGTTAATTATATATTGTAAAATGAATAGTATTCATTTTAAGGATGTGCTCATGCCTAGCAGGGAAGATATATTTCAATTGCGTAATGTTATTATTAAATATTCAATGTTAATTTACTCCAACACTAGAGGTAAAAAGTGAAAAAAAGGATTTTCTTTTATGTATTTGGGTTTCCCCCTGATTTTTCTGGTGCTACGACACAAGCAATAAAGCTCTCATACGTATTGGAAAATTATGGTGTTGAATGCTCATTTATTTCATATACGTATGACAAAAACTTTATAAATAACCAGCAAGAGACAAATTTATCTGTTATACGATTTTATAGGCCAAGGGATAATATTATGCGTTATCATATTAATGCCTTGGTTACCTTATTTAAATTCCGTAAAGACTTTGATATTTTATATCTCAATGGCAATGATGGACAGTTTTGGACTGCATCCTATTTAGCACTATTTACTAAGATATTTAGAAAAAAGATTTTCATGGAACTAAATATGGAGTATGAAGATCCTCTAAGTATTTCAGGTACTACACTTTCAAAGGCTAAAATATTAGCTTCTTCGTGGGTAAATCAATATATATGTTTATCTAAAATAATAAAAGAAAAAATGACTAAGTTCTACCCAGATCTGTCTGCTCAGTTACTTTTTAATGGTGTCGATATAGAACATTATAAGCCTTCTAAAAATATTACTGAGAAGAATGAATTAAGAAAGAAATTAGGTGTGGAAATATCAAGCAAAGTTGTGGTTGCTTGTGGTGCAATATGTAAAAGGAAAGGTATAGACTTTTTATTAGATGCTTGGCAAGAAGTGCTTAAAGATTTAAAAAATGTAAAAATATTATTTCTAGGTCCTTTTGGTGCTGGAATTGATGATAATATGGATGATTTTTCATCAAAAATGCTTGATAGAAGTAAACAAGATTCATTTTACAATAGTGTTATATTTTGTGGCCAAGTTGATAATGTTGAAGAATATTTTAAATCTGCGGATCTTTTTGTATTTGCAGGTCGGCAAGAAGGATCTCCCAATGTTTTACGTGAGGCGATGTCATCGTCATTACCAGTCATTTCACTTGAACTAGAGGGAATCACTGGAGATATGATTCAAAATGGTGTTAACGGTATAATCATTCCAGTTGCTGATCAGAAAAAACTCAGACAATATAGTAAATATGATGTACCAGGGGAGACCGTTGTTAAAGAGTTTTCCGAGAATATAATACAAGTTATTACTAATGTTGATTTCGCTTCAAGGCTTGCAACTCAGGCCAGGAAAGATGTAATTAAAACGTTCTCGATTGAAGGTCAAGCTAAAAACTTAATATCTTTAATGTAAACTAAACAAGAGATTATTATGAGTGTCAAAATAATTGGGAAACAATATAAAAATTTGTTTTTAGATGAAAGTAAGGCATTAGAAAAACTTGAAGAAATATCAAGGGTATCTAATGATGTAGAGTCATGTGTTGCTTTACCTGATTTAAATTTTAAAGATAAAATGGAGTGTCCCTCTAGCGTAGCTAT
>JAUUZE010000095.1 GCA_030590175.1 Clostridia bacterium | reverse complement strand
TAATACCTTTTCAATTAAAAATAGTGAAAACACCCTACTACCACTTATAGAAAATGATAGTGATTTAATGATTGTTGATAAAGATTCTAGATATGAAGATTTTTCATTTGAAATCAATAACGAAGAAAGACGAATAAGAATATTATTTTCTGGTAATAATTTTTATTTAAAAGAATATGAAGGTAAACTAAAAGTTATTGGGTTTAACTTTTATTTATTAGATATTAAGGAAATTAAAAAAACACCTTTCCAATTTCCTGAAAATTTATTTGGTGGAAGGGGTATTATTTATAATGGGTTATTACCTTCAGTGAAGGAACATTTATTATTTGGAAATGGACCAGATACTACAATATTGTCTTATCCTCAAGATGACATTATAGGAAAAATTAATGTTTTTCATTCTCCAATTATTCTTGTTTCAAAACCCCATTCATTATATTTACAGATTTTACATGATTTAGGTTTGTTTGCTTTATTGGTTTTTGTTGGATTAATTAGTTACTATGCCATTACTTCTATGAAGTTATATATAAAGTTAGTTAATAATCAAAAGAACATGATGGGTGGAGCCATAGCCATTTCCATCATGTCCTATTTACTTGCTTCTATTTGTTATGATAGTACTGTTCACATATCACCTATTTTTTGGATACTTCTTGCTTTAGGAATAATCCTTAACAAGTTGAATCAAAAACCTACAACTACTCGCGAATTGTAATTATTTTGTTTTGGTCTTGGTAAATCACCTTATTAGAGTTAAGTAGTTTCACATAAGTACCCATAACTTCGTATTGTCCTGGATTAATGACTCTGGCATAGTAAGTAATCTGATGTTTACGTTCAATAAGATATTTACTAACAGTCGCTTTCGCCACTTGTTCACTAGCCCTCATATATGAGTATTCATATTCAGTTCCAAGATATTGATAAGGTTTTTCAATAGCACGTAATCCAGAAGGTAGAATATCAGTTATCTCATAAATTGTATCAATAAAATTCTTACCCTTGTCAATGGATATTACCACTTTAATAATATCTCCCATTTCAAAAGTAGTCTTTGGTTGATTGGTAGTTGCATCAAAATATGCCTTAGTAACAGTTACTACATCTTCTCTATTAATAACTGCAATATCTCTTTTCTCCTCATAGGATACTAACAAACCAACATCACCATTGACAGATTTTATTGAGAATTGAGAAAGTAGTGCTGCAGGTATTTCTAATTTATACATTTTACCATAGTCAAAATTCACTTCATGGGTATTACCTTGGTATTCATAAGTAAATGATATGTCCTTTTCTTTTTTTCCTTCAAGTTGTAACTGTAAAAACTTAACTAAGTAATTGGAAATAACATACTCGTCTTGATAATTTTCAGTCACATATTTATATAAGTCAGGTGCTTCATTTTTGTTTAATAGTTTTGCTAAATAAGCAGCTTTTGTTGTTATGTAAATTGCAAAGTCTTCATTTTTTTCATTTATAAATGCATATGGATCTACTTTTACTATTTCAGGTAAAATATTGTTTGTATAAATATCATTTGCCATAAATGTATCGCCCACTTCATAATATGCTAAAGCTAAATAAATCCATTGCTCTGTAGTTAGATTTTTAATTTGAGCCATTCTCTGCAATTCTAATAATATGGGTTGATTAAATTGAGCTAATCCATATAGAACATAAGTGTCTGAACCATACTCGCTTAATTGTTGATATAAATAACCAAGCAATAGATTCTCATCAATATCACCTCGTACAAATGATAGGTTATCTACAGTTACTTTTATATCACTTTGAGCATATGGTAAAATCGAAAGTCCTCCATCTGCTTGTTGATATTTACTATAGTCAACTATGTTTTCTTTAAAATCAAATGTAGGGTCACTTAAGTAATCATATAAGATTGCTGTTGCTTTATCTCTAGATAATAATAGTTCTAAACGTTCATTACTATAGTATGCTAAATGAAATAGCTTTGTAGCATATGTTAAATATTCTTGATCTGCAAAAACAAGATTTGTATTTCCATAACTACCACCGTTAATTAACATACTAGATGATACTGTATATTCATTTGTCACTTGTATTTTATTATATGAATCAGTTACAATAATTTTACTTTCCAATCCATCTGAATACTCATCCGTATATGCCTCTATAATAATTGAATCGCTACCATATTTAAATTGTGGTAATTTTATGTTTACTCGTTCATATGCTTTTCCAGTAACTGTAACCTTATTTAAAGGTTGGCTTTTTAGATAAGCTATATATGTAATGTCATCAAATATTGATAACGCATCACCATAACCTGTAACACCAACATAGGCCAAGTCATTTACTAAGAACAATTCACTAGTTACTACATTTATAAAAAATGGTAGTGTTGTGTTAACATTTATAAAGTTTCCTCCAGCATAGAAATCATTATTCATTGCATTTGAAAATAATCGCCATGAGGTAATGTTATCAGGCATTTTAAAACTTGTAACACCAATTCCATTACTATCTGTTTGAATAGTCATAAAAGCTGCTGTATCTTTAAATTCACTTCGTATGTCTACTGATTGTTCGTTTCTCCCCATTTCATAAACAGGTTCTGGTACAGGCATACCAGCATCTGTCTTAATTTCTCCTCCACCCATTACTGCTTCATCATATCCAAATTCACCTCTTGGGTAATAGTAATCATAAAAGATATTCATTCCATCACGATGGGTTCCATAACTATAGACAATTCCAGACCCAACACTTTGATATAATTCTGATAGAAAGTCTACAGTCATATCACTAAGTTCTAATAGAGCTTCATCGACAGCAGATATCAACACTTTAGAAGAAACAGGGTTTCCTAATTTATCAGTAACTTTTACAGTAATAATTGCATTTTCACCTGGCTTATAATCTTGCTTATCAGTAGTAATTTCTACATTTAATTCCCTATCTTCTTTATTAAAGGTCACTTGTTGTTGATAACTCATAACAAAATGATTACCGTCAAATGCAACTACTTGAATAGTGGCATTTGGAAGATATTCTTCAATAAAAGTAAAAGTTGCTTCATGTGAATCTGTCATAATTGTTTGTTTAATTCCATTTTGAGCAATTATAAATAAGTATTGATTAGCCTCTACTGGTTCTTCTCCATAAGTAAATGTGGCTGTTACTGTATCATCAATACTGTATTCTTTTTTATCCAATGTAAGTTGATAATATTGATTATAATATCTCTCATAATCGAAAGCTTCTCTTACATAAGCTCGCTTATTTATTTCTCTGTCTTTTTTATCATTAACTGTTAGTTCAATGGTATACCATGTTCTATTTTCATCATTAAAAGAAAATTCAGTTTTATAATTTCCATCACTATCTGTTTGTAAAGTGGTGCTTTTTATTAATGTTTTAACCACTTCATAATAATACTGTGTTACAGTTTCCTTATTAATATAATCATAATACGTCCCATTCTCTCTTCTTACTAAAGTATGCTTATATAGCTTAGCTTGTACTAATGCATTTGTATAAGGACCCACATCAATCATTCCACCAGTTTCAATATCAGGAATAAAATGATGAGCTTCTCCTTCTAAAATAATCTTGTTTCCAATAATGTCTGTTTCATAAGTATAGTCAATATCATTTAAATAAACTGTAATATATTCATTTGCAACTAATTCTCCTTGTTCTGGTAGTTTAGCTCTCACTCCCACATAAACATGTCGCACTCCTTGTTGTCCATTAATATATGAAGGTGTATAGGTAAATGAAACATTACCCTCATCATCACTTTTTGCTGTGCTTTCTATGTATTGATCCTCATAATTAATAAAGTAAGTAACATCTAATCCAGAGACTGGAGTTCCTTCAAAGAAAGAAGTATTAACATTGAAAACAATTGGCTCGCCTGCAAATACAGCTTTCTTATCAGGTGTTATTTTAATTTGCATAGAAGGTTTTACATATTCTTCTACATTAAAATAGCGATTAGCAATTTGCTCACCATTATATTTTACAGTAATAGTATAGTAGCCCTCTGATAAGGCTGGTAACGAAATATTACCTTCATAAAATCCATTTGATAAGGTTGTTTCCATGGAAATAAGTGGGCTTTCTTGTGACATATATGGAGGAATAAAATACTCATATGATCTGGCAAAATCAAAATAGTAATAAAAATAACCACGATTAATTTCAATAGTCACTTTATCATTATCTAGTGAGCCGTTTCTGTTAGCAATAAATCCAAAGAAATTAACATCATCATCAGGTTGATACAAATTTCTATCTGTGGTCAATACATTCCAATAATTATCATATGTTTGGTAGTAGTATGGATTCTTAAATACTATTGTTTCATGTTGGCTATCATTAATAAATACCACATTATCGATTATTTGATTATTTGGTATGATTGCCAATCCATCATTATCAGTGGAAACCCCATTTACAATTGCACTTGCTACATTTCCAGATTGTGTATTGTTTACCCAAACATAGGTTTGTTTTTCATCATCAAACACATATGCTGCTAAATCTGTTACTTGTATAAAAACAAAAGCCTCCCCATGTTCCCAGGTCATTTGAACTAAATACATTCCACTTTCTAGTTGCTCTGGAATATCAAGGAGATATTGGCCATTTTCATATGAAAAAGTTATTCTATTATTAAAAGAAGTCACTTTCTTTAACGAAGAAGTATCAATACCTTGATTCTCAGAGTTATAAGCAGACCAGTATGGTTTTTCTAATACTTCTTTCATATATTTTACTAATTCGTCCCCATTTTTAAACGAATAAACTTGTGTAAATAAATCAACTTTTTGATTATTTTCAGGTAAATTCAGATAATATGGAATTGATATTTCTTGAGTTGTAGTATATTCATACATTAACATATTAAAGTTAACATATCCTTTATACTTATACTCAACCACATCATCTTCCTTTGCCATTGTTTCAAAAGAAAAAACTAATTTTTCATTTAGTGATTGACCATCTCCACTAGTAATTTTACTTTCATCAAGAGTAACTGTATAAACAGTTTGGTATTCTAGTTTGTCTTTTGGAACAAATACATATGCATTATCATGTTTTTCAAAAGATCCTTTAACATTTGGTGTAATAGAAAAAGCTTGTTCGAATCCATTAATCTCATTACTTGAAAAATATATTTCAATTCCTGTATTAACTGGTACATTAGTAGATTGGGTATTTGGCAAATATCCATAGATAGTAAACTTAGATGTAGTCTGGTAAGCAAATGTTGCCATGGTCATATCTTGTTGCATTATCCCAAGAATATATACCTGGTCATATTCTAATGGTTTAGCTAAGGTGACCATATATTTTGTGGAACTACTTTCACTAATTGTAAAGTCAGTAATATCTTGTATAAAAAATTGTTCGCTTATTTTATCAATTGTGGTCTCTTCTAAAGTTTCTATAGTAAAAGATGTTGTTATTGCCATTCCATCATTTGTCAATTGATCTGGAATAATAAAATAACCCTCTCTAAAATCGTCAGCTTTTACCTGTTCATTTCCTGTATTAACCAATAAAGCCACAATGGCTACTGATACAACAAGTAATAAAGCTATAATTATTAAATATCCTCTTTTTTTCATTATTAGTTCCTCCTATTAAAGGTTTATAACTATCAGACGAATAAATTAAGTAAAATGTTCCAAAAAAAATCCCCACAGTGTGTGGGGATAATAATTATTTATAAAGCGGACCAAAGTTGTCGCAAGCTCGATAGTCTGCGCCTTCAAGGTTACTAGTCCCAAATGCATTCCATGAACTTGGTCTGAAAATTCTCTCACTGGTCACATTATGCATACTTACAGGAATTCTAAGCATTGAAGCTAAAGTAATAAATTGGTCACCAATATGTCCATAACTTAAAACACCATGATTTGCTCCCCAATTTGCCATAACAGAATAAACATCTCTAAATGCTCCTTCTCCTGTTAAGGTAGGTGCAAACCAAGTTGTTGGCCAAGTAGGATTTGTTCGTTGGTTTAATTTTTTATGAACATCACTTGGCAATTCAACAGTATAGCCTTCTGCAATTTGTAAAACTGGTCCTAATCCATCTACAATATTAATTCTAGTCATTGTAACTGGCATCTTTCCTTCAGTTAGGAAAGTTGATGAAAATCCACCACCTCTGAAATATTCAATACTAGCAGGTCCCCAAGTGGTATTATCAAGACACTTTTGCTTTTCATCTTCAGTTATATCATAAAAAGGTTTCATAGCAGGTTTGCCATCTATTTGCTGCTGGCCAGTTCCATCAAGGGCTGCAGCTCCTGAATTTATTAAATGTATTATTCCATCTTTAGCCAATCCTGTTAGTTCTTTTCCTGTTACTCTCTTCACAGCATCTTTGCTCCAATATGTTCTCACATCAGCAAAAATTTGTGCTGTTCCAGTTAACAAGTGTCCAAACAACATAGCTACTCCATTTAGTCCATCATTTTCTGTAGCAACAATATATGGTTGACGAATACCATTCCAATCAAATGATGAATTTAATATAGCTTCTAGGAAATCTCCATTTGGCATAAAATCAGTCCACATACGTTGTCCTTGGAATCCAGACATAATTGCATTTCTACCTAATGCTTCTTCACCAAACCCAATATCTTTAAGTTTTGGATTACCCACCATAATATCTCTAGCAATAAGTGCCATTTTAACACTGGTCTCCCAGTCACTATCTTTTTGACTTCTTGTTCGCTGGATATCAACAGGATTTTCATCCTGTCCTTCAATACAATTTTTCTTTGTCCAAGCTAAAGCTTTTTTAAACTCTTCTTTATCATAAATATTTTCTTGCATTCTCCTAATAAATTCAGACATATCTACATATTCATTTCTGATACCTAAGAACTTTTGGAAAAAGCTTTCATCAGCAATTGATCCTGCAATCCCCATGGAAACAGATCCAAATGATACATAAGATTTACCTTTCATATATGCAACAGCCAATCCTGATTTAACAAATGCTAAGATTTTTTCAACCACATCTTCTGGAATAGAAGTATCTTCCATATCCAGTACATCTCTACCATAAATACCAAACGCTGGTAATCCTTTTTGTGAATGAGCTGCTAATACAGCTGCTAAATATACAGCACCTGGCCTCTCTGTTCCATTAAAACCCCAGATTGCTTTTGGTAAATGTGTATCCATATCCATTGTTTCTGATCCATAACACCAACTTGGTGTAACTGTCAATGTAAGACCCACACCTTCTTTTTTAAATTTTTCAGCACACTCAGCAGCTTCTGTAACACCACCAATACACTTATCTGCAATAATACACTCTACTGGTTGTCCATTTGGATATTTTAAACTCTTAGAAATTAATTTTGCAGCACTAATTGCCATGTTCATAGTAATGGGTTCAATAGACGCTCTTACACCTTTTCTCCTACCATCAACTGTCGGTCTAATTCCAACTTTTGGTAATGTTCCACGTAATCGTTCTTTTCCTATCATAATGAACCTCCTATTTTCTTTTTGTCAAACTTATTTTATCAGAAAAATGTACAAATCGAGTAGGAGGTTATTCATTAATTGAATAACCGACCTCTCACACCACCGTACAAACCGTTCGGTATACGGCGGTTCAATTCCATACTAAATATAGACCTTTTTGTAATATCCCGCAATAG
>JAUUZE010000061.1 GCA_030590175.1 Clostridia bacterium | reverse complement strand
TTCGCCCATGCTGGGCGAACAAAAAACCACCTACTGGTGGTTTCTTTGTTGACTTACTTTTTAAAATTCATAGAATCCATCATAATAAGCAATCTGATATTTCTCACTTGATTCAATTTCGCTTAATACTTTAGTCAATTCGCCATATGCAAGGTTATATCTCACTGTGTCTTTTAAATCTTCATAAGTAGTTCTACTAGTTAATTCCACAATATGATAACCAATATATGTTTCAATTTGTCCCACATCACCAATCTCTGCTACAAAAGCCCAATCGGAAAATTCAGTTAAATCAGTTTCTTCTTTTCTAAATTGATAGATACCTTCATTTTCTACAACTCCTGGATCTTCAGAATATACTAGAGCTACTTCCATAAAATCATCTCCTGCTAAAATCTTAGCATATGCTTCATCAATTTTCACCTTAGCTGCAGCTTGTTGCTCTTCTGTATAATCTACACCAGTTGTAACATCAAAGTTAGCTACAAGTATGTGTCTAACTGTTACTGCGTCTAAATCATCTTTAAAAGTGTCATAGTATTCACCCATCTGTTCTTCAGTAACACTTGCTTCTAATTTACTTATTTGATCTTCTTGGTATTTATTTGCAATCCATGACATAGTATATGCTTTGATTAAAGTCTTATAGGTACATCCATATAATAGACTTGAAACCTCATCATTTTTCATGTCATTTTCTGTCGCATAATTTTCAAAATCCATTTTAAATTGATTTATTGATTCATCTAATTCAACAGTATCATATTTGAAATCAGGATCATCTCCATTTGCTAAATCATTTAACACATAAGTTTCTAAAATAACAGCCAATGCTCGCTGAGCTGCTGATTGTGAATAAGTTATACCATTTGCATATTCTGCCATTAAAAACGTTAAATCATCTACATCAGGTGCAATATAATCTCTATATTCTAAGATAATATCTGCTTGCTGTTTGTAATAATAAACAAATTCATCTTGTGTTATTTTTTCTTTTCCAATTGAAACAGCTTTTGGAGGAATTGCTAAAAACACAACTAATGCAACTACACAGATTGCAAGAATACCACCTAACGTCATAAGGGCGTATTTAATAATTGTTTCTTCTTTTCCTTTAATTGGTTTTTCTGTGTCTACCTCGGTTACAACCAACTCTTTTTTTTCTTTCATATTTGACATATGTACTCCTTTTTTTCACGTACTCCCATTAGAGTTTATTATACTCGTTTTACTATTGTAATTCAAACTCATTCATCAATTCAAGTACTTTTTTTGTAAGTTTCATTAACTGCTCACCCTTTTTCTTGGTATATATTGTAATTGCTAGTTTGTGATCTGCCTTAAAGACTACTTTATCATCTAATTTAGCTGCTAATTCTGTAATAAGTTGTAAATTAGGAAGTGCTCCTTTTTCATATGACAATTCTATTCCGAATTTTTTTTCTGTAACATTACTAAAATTATGATTTTGTGCATAATGCTTTATTAGTGCAATATCCAAAAGATTTTCACAGGCATCTGGTAAATCACCAAATCTATCGATTAACTCATCAATTAATTCGCTTTTTTGTTTTTCGCTAGATATAATTGCCATTCTTTTGTATATATCCATTCTCTGAATATCATTTGTAATATAAGTGTCACCAATATAAGCATCTACAAAAATATCAACACTAGCCTCTTCTTTTTGCAAAACTTCCACATATCTCCCACTTAATTCATCTACAGCTTTATTTAATAATCTAATATACATATCATATCCGACTTTTTCAAAATGTCCATGCTGCTTAGCTCCTAAAAGATTACCCGCTCCTCTAATTTCTAAATCTCGCATAGCGATTTTAAAGCCACTCCCAAATTCAGTAAATTCTTTAATCGCCTCTAATCGCTTAGTAGCTTCTTCTGAAATTACCTTGCCTTTTTGATATGTGATATAAGCATAAGCCACTTTATCAGATCGTCCCACACGTCCTCTTATCTGATATAACTGAGACAACCCCATACGATTAGCATCTTCTACAATAATTGTATTTACATTTGGCATATCTAAGCCAGATTCAATAATAGTAGTACATAATAATACATCAAACTTTTTATTAATAAAATCAAGCATCACTTGTTCAAGCTTTTTCTCTTCAAGTTGTCCATGGGCAATTCCAATGGAAATATCATCTCCTAATATTCTTCTAAGTTTTGCGTATTTTAGATCCATATCTTTTACCCTATTATATAAATAAAAGACTTGTCCATTTCTAGCTACTTCTCTATCAATGGCATCTCGCATTACATCATAGTCATATTCCATTACATATGTTTGCACAGGAAAACGATGCCCTGGCGGATCTTCGATTACAGATATATCTCTAATACCGCTTAATGACATATGCAATGTCCTCGGAATTGGGGTAGCTGTTAATGTTAACACATCAACCACTGCTTTGTAATTTTTAATAATTTCTTTATGTTCAACTCCAAAACGCTGTTCTTCATCAATAACTAGCAAACCTAAGTCTTTAAATTTTACATCTTTTTGAATAAGGCGATGTGTACCAACTACAATATCAATAGAACCTGCTTTTAATAATTCAATTGTCTTTGCTTGCTGTTTTTTTGTTCTAAACCTGCAAAGTAAAGCAACTTTAACAGGGAAGTCTTTTAATCGTTCAATAAAATTTCTATAATGTTGATAGGCCAAAATGGTGGTTGGTACTAGAAAAGCCACTTGTTTACCATCCATAATTGCCTTAAATGCAGCCCTAAGTGCTACTTCAGTTTTACCATAACCCACATCACCACATAGTAATCTATCCATTACTTTGCTTGACTGCATATCTTTTTTTATTTCTTCTATACATATAAGTTGGTCATTTGTTTCTTCATAAGGAAATTGTTCTTCAAAAGACATCTGCCACATATTGTCTTCTGAAAATTCATACCCTATTAATTCAGCCCGTTTTGCATATAGCGCAATTAATTCTTTTGCAATATCTTTAACATTAGCTTTTACTTTCTTTTTAGCATTTTCCCATTCAACACCACCTAATTTTGATAATCGTGGTTTTCTTCCATCAGAACCAATAAATTTTTGAATCAATTCCATTTTTGATACAGGAATATATACAGCATCTTCGTTCCTATAAAGAATATGCAGGTAGTCTTTAGTAATGCCCCCTACTTCTATTTTCTTTAATCCTCGGTATTGTCCAATTCCATGAACATCATGAACCACAAAATCCATTACTTTTAGTGTGGCAAACAAGTCAAGATCTTTTCCTCTTTTTCTCTTACTCGTATCTTTAGCTGACTTTCTAAATATTTTACCACTACCAATTACACATAGTTTGGCATCTAAAAATTCAAACCCTTCAAAGATTCCTTTATCAACAATGGTAATATCTTCTAAGTTTTCTTTGTTTTCTAATGTTTTGACATGCTCTGGATACAACTGATGTTCGCTAAAATACTCCATTAGCAATTGGCTACTTTTTTTAGTTGGTGTAAATAAGACAATCTTTCGATTATGTAATCGCCACTTAGTAATGTCTTCTAATAACAGCGATAGTTGCCCTTTATAAGCCATATTCTCTCTTGTTAAAAAATTAAATTCTATATCAGGAATATTTTGTTCATCATATCCTAAGACATCAGGTAAAAGTATGGCTAAATCTTTATTTCCCAGCGCTCCATAGAAATCAGTTATCATATCCATAGCTTCAGGTAATGTTTTTTTTAAAGATAGAAGTTTTTCACAAGATAACCCATATTCCATAAGTGCATTTTCCATTTTGGTCATGGCCTTTTGATCATTATCTAAAATTATTACAGTATCTTCGTCAATATAATCAAATGGTGTTTCTCGATTTGGTAGCAATGAAAAATATTTGTCAATTGGCAAATGATAGGTACCAGTAGATAGTTTTTCTTTATCTTCTAATAGTGATTCGGATAATCCATCTCCTTTTAAAAAAGTATCAACTATGTAGTTAACATCATCTTTAGTTACAACTTGTTCATGACAAGGTAAAATAGTAATATTATCAATTGATTCTATTGAACGTTGGCTATTAACATCAAAGTATCTAATTAAATCAACTTCGTCATCAAAAAACTCAATTCTAATTGGATTATTTTCTAAAGGAGAAAATACATCAATAATATCTCCTCTCACAGAAAACTGACCAGATGCTTCTACTAAATCACACATCTCATAACCAATTTGCAACATTCTTTCAACTAAATGGTTCATTTTTAATTGTTGTTGTCTTTTTATTTTAATAACTGCTTGTGCAAATTTTGATGAAGGGGTAACTTTCATACATAAGGCATCAATAGAAGCTATTGCAATCTTGTAGTCATTACTTTGTAACCTAAAAAGTGATTTTACTCTGGTCAATTCATCTTGATGACTCTTAGCTTCAATATCATGAAGAACTAGCTCTCTAGCTGGAATATAAATAACAGAATCATCTAAAAACACTTGTAACTGTTCATAAATTTTCTTAGCATTTACTCTAGAAGAAGTTACAATCACCATTCGTTTGTTTGTTTTTTGATGTAAACTGTAGATAAAAAAAGGTTTGGAACAATCAACCAATCCTTTAATACCTATGGGATATTGTTTTTTACTTAAACAAGTTAACACTCCATCAAATTGAGGGATACTAGCAATTTGTTTACTTAATACATTCATTAATGATACCTATTCATGGCAAAGTTAATGCCTTGTTCCATAATAGCTTCAACTGCTTTTGCACCATTTTGTATAGCTTCAAATGCAATGGTTTTTTCTTTTTTTGAAAATCTAGATAACACATGTCCTTTAGCATCACTATATACTTTTTCACCAATACCAATTCTAATTCTAATAAAATCCTCTGATTGAAGTTGATAAATAATAGACTTCATACCATTATGTGAACCGCTTCCACCTTTTTTTCTGATACGAATTTTTCCTAGCGAAATATCCATATCATCATAGATAACAATTAGGTGGTCTATTGAAATATCAAAATAATTTAACAGTTCATTAATTGATTGTCCTGATAAATTCATGTAAGTTTGTGGCTTAGCTAAAATAACTGAATTATTCCCAATGGTACCCTCACCGATTAGTGCTTTACCTTTCAGTTTCTTAATTTTGATATGATGTTTTTCTGACAGGTACTCAATTACCATAAATCCCATATTGTGTCTGGTTCTACGGTACCTGAAGCCTGGGTTTCCAAGGCCAACTATAACATACTTTTCCATTTTTCACCTTTTGGACATTAATAAGGGCCACATGTTGCCATGTAGCCCATTAAGTATATCATCTTTTACTTATTTATTTAATACTTTTTTAAGTTCTTTTAAACGATTACCAACATCAAACATTTCACTTAATGAAATGTCATAATTTAATCGATCAATTACTTCTGAAATCATATATGACATATCAACTTCAATAAACCAAGGTTTTTTTCTTATTTCATCATCAACATAAGAAAGGTTAGAACAATAAATACGTTTAATAATTCCCTTCTCATAGGCTTCGTCAAATTTTTCAGTACCCTCAGTAAAGAATGCAAATGATACTATACAATAAACGTTGTTAGCTAATCGCTTTTTAGCCTGAATTGCAATGTCTAGCACTGACTCTCCAGAAGATAACATATCATCCACAATTACCACATCTTTTCCTTCTAATGAGCCTCCTAAGTAAGAATGTTCAACAATAGGATTTTTACCATTAACTACTTTTGAATAGTCTCTTCTCTTATAAAACAACCCAACATCAACACCAATTGCTTCTGCATAATAAATTGCTCTATCCATAGCTCCTGTATCTGGAGAAACAATCATTATATTGGCGTTATCTTCAAGAGGATTATCTCCTAATAAAATTGCTCTAAGCATATCAAATGTGGGGTACATGTTTTCAAAACCGTGTAATGGTATAGCGTTTTCTACTCTCGGATCATGGGCATCTACTGTAATAATATTATGAACACCCAACCTAACTAATTCTTGTAAAGCTACAGCACAGTCTAGTGATTCTCTTCCCTTTCTTTTATGTTGTCGTCCTGAATATAAAAGGGGCATAATAACATTGATTCGTCTAGCATTACCACCAATAGCTGAAATAGTTCTTTTTATACTTTGGAAATGTTCATCAGGACCCATCCTATTTTTATAGCCAAACATATCATAGGTACATCCATAGTTACCCACATCAGCCAAAATGTAAATATCTTTCCCTCTGACTGTTTCTTTTAATACAACTTTTCCTTCTCCATTTGAGAATCTTACCTCTTGTATGTCAACGATGTATGTTTTATTTTCGCCTCTTCTCATTGCCACTAAATCATCATTAACTAGTTTCCCAAATTCTTTGCTACCGTTTAGCAGAATAATACCCAAATCCCCCAATGCTACTCGTTTACTAAACATTTAGATTCTCCCCCCTATGTTATACCTATATTATACCAAAAAAAAACTTATCTTTTGGGATAAGTTTAACTTTTTTTATCAAATAATGAACTAACAGATGTGTCGTTGTAAATGTTTTCAATTGCCTTTTTAAAAATTTCATCTACAGATAGGATTTCAATCTTATCAATTTTCTTTTCTTCTGCCATTTCAATTGTGTCAAGGCAGTATAATTTTGAAATTGCTGATTCCTTTATATTGGTAATCGCTGACCCTGAAAGCACACCATGTGTGCAACAGGCAATGACTTCTTTAGCTCCTAACTTTATTAGTTGCTTTGAAGCATTTACTAAAGTCCCTGCAGTATCAATTAAATCATCAACTAAAATAGCTCTTTTACCTGATACATTACCAACAATATTTAAAATCTCACTTTTATTTCGGTTTGTTCGTCTTTTATCAATAATTGCTAACGGGGAATTAATTCGTTTCGCAAAATTTCTAGCTCGTCCCACTGATCCAATATCAGGGGATACAACAACATATTCATCACTATTAATTATGTTATTGACAAAATATTCTGCTAGAATTGGAACTCCTTGTAAATGGTCAACAGGTATATCAAAGAATCCTTCAAGTTGAGGCACATGTAAGTCCATGGTCAAAATTCGATTAGCCCCTGCTTTAGTTAGTATGTTAGCTACTAGTTTAGCTGAAATAGGGTCTCTTGCTTTTGATTTTCTGTCTTGTCTTGCATAACCAAAATATGGAATAACTGCAGTTATCCTTCCAGCTGATGCTCTTTTTAGCGCATCAATCATTATTAATAATTCCATTAAATGATCGTTAACTGGTGGTGAAGTTGATTGAATAATATAAACATCTGACCCTCTGACAGAAGTATTAATATCAACCATGCACTCCCCATCTGAGAATGTCCCTACTTCTGATGGCGATAATTCTATGCCTAGTTTACTGGCAATAGATTTCGCTAGCTGAATATTTGCGTTTCCTGAAAATATTTTTAATTCTTTTCTTCTACCGTTCATCAATCACTCCTAGTGCCTTATAGGACTTTCATAGTATACAAGCAATTCTATTCCTTTTCAATCTTTTTATCTCCGTTTTTTATAACCCACTCTTTTTTATTAGTTTGCCTCTCTCTAGCAATGGCTAAATCATAGCTTTTCACATCTTTTGTAATAGTAGAACCAGCTGCAATATATGAATCATGTTCAATTATTACTGGTGAAACCATTGTTACATTACACCCAATAAAAGAACGATCTCCAATTGTGGTTTTGTGTTTATTTTTACCATCATAATTAGCAGTAATAACCCCACAGGCAATATTACATGTTTTTCCTACTTCACTATCACCAATATATGTTAAGTGTGAAATTTTCGTTTCATCGCCTATGGTTGATTTTTTAATTTCCACAAAATCACCAATTTTCACTTGATTTCCAATTACACTTTCAGGTCTAATATAGGCAAAAGGGCCCACATTACAATTACTACCGATTATAGAATCAACAACAACCGATTTAATAACGGTAGTTGATTCTTTTATACTACTATTTGTTATTTTGCTTTCTGGACCAATAATACAGTTTTCCCCAATATCACAAATTCCTTCTAAAAAGCTATTTGGATATATGGTACATCCTTTTCCAATAGTAACCTTTTCATCAATATATGAATCTCTCAAATTTAAAAACATAACCCCATTTTTTAGATGATTTCTATTAATTTGTGTCTGTATTTCACCCATAGCATTATAAAAATCACATTCATCCTTAATTTGCCTATAATCATAATTAGGATTATCAATAAGCCGTTTGATGTCATGATCTAATAAATAAAAGGTATCTTCACTAATAAATATCTCACTATCATTATCTAGTATATAACCTAAATTTCTTAGTTTTTTTATTAAATAATACTTTGGTTTTTCACCAGCAATCAACCGGTTTCTATATTTATTAAAATATTCTATTTCGCGAATAATCATTTTTTACTCCATTCTATGTTTTCATATATATCAAATAATTACTTTCAAATGTATACAAAGGAAAAAACGAACCAAAAACCACTTTTTGATCTAGCCCTTCATTTTTTAGAAATTCCCTAGCAAATGTTTCATGCTTAATATCACTACTATCGAAAAAAACGAGTGATGATTTTATAAACTCATCTCTTAGCGATGTAATTTCTTGTGATTTTAGGTTAAGTATATATAGTTCTAAATCGTAAGGATTATCTATAATTGCTTTTATTGAAGAAATATCAGGTAATTGTTGGTTTACTAAATAGTCAAGTCTAACATCTCCCATTCGATAGGAAATAAATAATTTCTTATTTTCTTCTTTAACCATATGACAAAACTCATTGAACTTACTTCCTAATAAATCATACTTATGGATAGATGGATAAATTCTAATTCCTTCATATGAGAAACTCTCATTAGCTTTTTTAATATCTCGATATAAATTAGGTAATGCCACATTCATGCTAATAACCATTTTATATTGACTATCTTTAACACTTTCGAATAAAACCTTATCCCCTTCAAAAGGATCATGATAAAAAACACTTGATAAATTAGACACATACCCTGATTCAACTTGATGTTTCTCATGAACTGTTTTTAAATCATCTATAGTGTTTTTACGAAGGTATCTAAATGGCCATTGTCCTATCATACAATTATAATCAATCATACTCTTTCTCCTAGGATTCGCTGTGTGTTTTTATAATAAATTAAATCCTTTTGTTCATTGGTTAAATCAGCGCCTTCTACTTGACCAATACATTGTAAACAGCCAGTTGGTAAATCAGTCCCAAAAAGAATTCTTTTAGCACCAATTTGTTCTACTGCATATGATATGTCATCACCTCTAAAAATTGTTCCACTAAAATCGGTATAAACATTTTCTAAATCTTCAATGCATCTAATACCATCATAACTATTTCCTCCTAAATGAGCCATAATAATAATTAGTTCAGGATACCGTAGTGCTAAATTTCTTACATGGATAGCTGTTGTTTCATATGGTAATTGTCCACTTGCCTTTTTAAAAGCATGTGTAAGTATTGGTAATTTTTCCTTAATACAAAATTCTGCAATCTGATTCACCCTTTGATCATCTACTAAACATGAAACCCATAATTTAATTGCAGAAAAACCTTCATCTAATCCTTTTTTGATAACATCAATACAATTATTGTGGACAGGGTCTGTATAAATAAAGCCACCAATTCTAGAATCTCTCATCATAAAATCATGTGTTTTTTTATTATACCTTTTTACATCCTCTTTTGTAGGATAATACTCTTGTAAGGTAGATACAAAAACTTTATCAATGGAAAAAGTATCTAATACTTTAATAATAGTCTCACTATTTTCTTTATCATCTTGGTCCCATAAATGGGCATGCATATCAATAATCATACTTTATCCTTAATTACGTAAAAAAGTCGCAAGTTAATCTCACGACAATTATATCATATTCCCTAATTATATTTACTATCTGTTTCATCAAGTGTTATGCCTTATGTTGCTTCATCCCTTGGTTCTTCTTCCTCAAGCTCATTAAAATTCTCTAATATAAGCTTTTCAAGAAATTTTCTAGTTTCTGAATTAATTGGATGTGCAATGTCTTTAAATTGTCCATCTGGAGTTTTTCTACTAGGCATTGCGATAAACAGTCCGTTTTGGCTTTCAATCACTTTAATGTCATGGACTGCAAAGCAGTCGTCAATTGTAAGTGAGACAACAGCCTTCATTTTTCCACCTGTTGTGATCTTTCGGATTCGCACGTCCGTAATGTTCATGGTTTTCCCCTTCCTAAAATATCTCATATAGTTATGTGTTCCTACATAACAACATTTTTTATTCAGTTTTTACAATAATTATCACCCGTTACAAGTATTATACACTATTTTGTATTTTTTTTAAACTTTTTGAAACTTTTTGAAACTTTTTACCTTCTTATCCCTCTTATATATGTAAACGTAATAAAAGGGGGTTATAACAACTATGGATTTATTAAAAACATACTCAAATAGCATTACTTCTATTAGTTCTACTATGATTAAAGGGTATGTGTTAACAGATACTCAATTTGTGGTTGATACAATTGAATTCACAATGTACTTTCAAAGAGAAGTTAGTGGTAATTGGTCCACCATTGCAACTAGATCAGCAACGGTGTATACCACAGATCAGCAAGCGAAAACTGAATACCTTACAGTAACTACAGG
>JAUUZE010000041.1 GCA_030590175.1 Clostridia bacterium | reverse complement strand
ATTATATTTGTAACACATGATATTGATGAAGCATTATTATTAGGTGATGATATCTATATATTAGGTGGAAACCCAATAAGGGAGAAATTAACAACTAGTATAAAACTTAAAAAGACAGAGCGAATACTTAATATGGAAGTACTAATAAAGAAAAAAGAACTAATTTATAAAACAATGATTACACAAGAGGAGTTAACATAATGGATGGAGTATTAATAAAAGATTTAAAAGAAGGCATGATTTGTGATGGAACTTATATTATAAAAGACATCGAAGTCAGAAAAACAGCAGCTGGTAAAACCTATGTTGATGTTACTATTTTAGACCATACTGGCGAAATGAATGCTAAAGACTGGAATGGTAATGAAAATAGTGTTAGCCGGGTTAAAAAAGGCAAACTTCATAGAATAAACAGTCGAATTGTTGCTTGGCAAGGAAACTTGCAGATGAATATTAATAGTATTAAATTATGTGATGAAGATACACAAGCACGAGTTTCAGAGTTTGTGCCCTCATCACCTATATCATCTGAAACCATGATTGAAATGGTTAAAGAGTATATACAAAAGATAACACATGATGACCTATCAAAACTTGTAACCTCAATATATGATGACTATTGGGAACAACTTAGCTATTACCCAGCAGCTAAAACATTGCATCATGCAATTAGGGGCGGATTACTATACCATGTGTTAACAATGCTACAAACAGCAGAAAAAATTGCTAAAGTTTATACAGAAATTGATTTAAATCTTCTTTATACTGGAATATTATTACACGATATTATGAAATTAAAAGAATTGAAATCAGATGAAATTGGTATTGCTGATTATTCAATTGAAGGACAATTAATAGGTCATATTGAGATGGGAATCAGCTTAGTTGATGAAAAAGCTAAAGAACATGGATTACAACCAAAAGCTATGATGCTTATAAAACATATGATTTTATCCCATCATTATCATCCTGAATATGGAAGTTCTAAAATGCCAATGTTTATAGAGGCTGAATTACTACATTATATTGACTTGATTGATGCAAGAGTGTATGATTTTAAAAAGCATTATGAAACTATTATGCCAGGTGAAGTTACAGATAAAATTTGGTCACTTGACAACAGACGTATTTATAGACCAGACTATTAAGGAAAATTATGGGGAATGATAAGTTTAGAGATATTAAGTATTTTTTAAGGGCGCTTGTAGATGATGTTCTAGCACCCATATTTATAATGGATGAAAATAGGGTGATAAGAAACTATAACAAAGCTTTATTAAAGTTATTTGGTATTAAGAATAATCATATCATTGATAAGAAACCAGGTGAGTTGTTTGGTTGTGCATTATTAAAAAATCATGGCAATTGTGGTCATGAAAAATATTGTATGGAATGTGAATTAAATAAATGGTCTTTATATGCAATTGATAAAAATTTACCTATAGAAAATAAAATCATAACTAAGGAATTTAATATTTCTGGTGAAGTAGTTAAAAAAAATCTTCGTATATCAATTAAGCCAATTGTCCATAGGACAAAACGATTTTTTGTAGTAACACTTGATGATGTAACACAATCAATTGCTTTACAAAATAAATTACAAGCTCAGAATGAAAAAATGAAGCGAGACTTATTGTTAGCAAAAGGTATTCAAAATGGTTTGCTACCTGAAACAGGAAAGATTGGTCATTTAGATTTTCATTATATTTATCGTCCCTGTGAGGCACTTGGTGGTGACTTTATTGATTTTTATCATATTGATAATAGACATACAGGTATTATAATGGCAGACGTTTCAGGCCATGGCTTAGCTTCTTCTATGTTTACAATCTTTTTGTATTCACTTATTGATAGATCGTTAAAGAGTCCTGCTGAAATACTTAAAAAGGTATTTATGGAATTTTCTAAATTTAAAGTTTCAAGTGAAACATATATAACCATGTTCTCTGCTGTGTATAATACAAAAACAAAAGTATTAACAGTAGCAAATGCTGGATTTAACAATCCACCATATATAAAAAGAGCTAATGAAATTGAGCAACTTGATTGTATAGGTATTCCTATTTCAAATTGGGTAAGTGATACTACTTATGACGAGATAACAACAAAAGTTAAAAGAGGAGAACGTATGATTATGTTTTCAGATGGTATTACAGAAACTACTGATGAAGATGGTAATCAATTAGGTCCAGATCTTTTACTTGATGTTCTTTCAGACCAAAAACTAACTGGAGAGCAAGTAGTAAGAAAAGCTTTGTATGAAGCACGCCTTGAAACAAATACAAATATAAAAGATGATATCACTATTGCAGTAATAGATTTTTAATTTGAAAATATTATTATAAATAGCAATATCACTAGTACATAAGTAAAAGCATCTTAGGATGTTTTACTTTATGCGTAAAAATAGTATAATATAAGATACTATATGATATGACGAGGTAAGAATGAAAAAGGTAATGATAATGGGCTGCCCAGGTTCAGGTAAGAGCAATTTAGCAATCAAATTAGGAAGAATTAAAAACCTTCCTGTTTATCAAATAAAAGATGATATATTATCTTTTAATCATTCAGATAAAGAAAAGGAAATGTGGATAAAGGCAATTGCTAACATTAGTGAAAGAGAGAAATGGATTATTGAAGGGTCACAAAAAATTACTTTTGAGGAACGAATGATAAAAGCAGACACAATAATATTTATTGATGAAAAACCAATAGTATGTTTATCAGGATATATTAAAAGAAGTATAAAAAATTGGATAACATTCAAAAAAGGAACACTTCCTTTTAGATGGAGTGTGGTGAAAAAGATATTTTCATACCGTCGTGATTTTGCTCCACTAATTATGTCTCTTATATCAGAGCATCAACAACACTTAACTTTTATAGAATTAACAAGCAAAGTAGGAATTAAAAAATTTCTTAAGGATACTAAAGGAGAAGTTGCTACATGAAACATATCCTGTTAGTTGATATGAATGCATTTTTCATAATGTGTGAAGCCCTTTTTAATCCACTACTTCTCACATCACCATCAGCTGTAGCAGGAGATCCTAAAAACCGATCTGGTATTATTTTAACAGCTAATTATGAAGCAAGGAAATATGGGATTTATACAACAATGACGGTTAATCAAGCAAAAAAGATATGTCCATCAATTACCTTAGTGAGTCCAACAAAAGGTTTATATAGTAAGTGTTCAAAACAGGTATTTGATATACTTAAAAAATATACACCGCTTATTGAACAGGCTAGTATTGATGAAGGTTGGTTAGATGTTACAGGAAGTTTAGAATTATTTGGTTCTCCACAAGAAATTGCAAAAAAAATTCAAGATGAAATTAAAGAAAAACTAAATCTATGGTGCTCAATTGGTATTTCAGAAAATAAGTTTTTATCAAAAATGGCTTGTGAAATGAAAAAACCCTTAGGTATAACCACAATGTACAAAAAAGATGTTAAAGAAATGTTATGGTCACTGCCAGTAGAAAAGATGTATGGAGTGGGTAAAGCTACTACAAAACGATTACATAAATTAGGGGTTTTTACTATTGAAGATATTGCTAATATTGATAAAGCTTATCTTTTAGAACATTTCGGTAGTTTTGGAAGTTATCTATATTTACGGGCTAATGGAATAGATAATAGTACTATTGGGTCTAATAGATACGTAAAAAATAAATCAATATCAAAAGAAACCACATTATCCACTGATGTATATGATGTTAATATGGCAAAGAAAATTATAATGAATCTTGCATCTCAAGTTGGAGAGAGAGCTAGGGACAAAGAATTAAAGGGAGATACTGTACAAATAACTTTAAAATACAGTAATTTTAAAAGCGTTACTAGACAAAAAAAAGTTGCATTAACTAATCTATCAAAAGATATCAAAAAAGCTGGCTATGAGCTCCTTGATGCTAACTGGGATAATCATAAACCTGTAAGACTAATAGGAATTGGAATACACAATTTAGGAGTTAAGAAACCACAAATTTCATTTTTTGAAAATCATATTGAAATAAAAGAAGAATCCATTGAAAAAACAATGGACTCACTTAATAAAAAATATGGTCATAACTCTTTAAAAAGAGGAACAAATTTATAGGGTTATTTTTCGTGTTTCTAAATAAAAACGTTTTTCATCTGCATGTCCCATCGAAAATGTTTTACGAGGCATAGTTCCTTCTTCAATAATAGTTTTAAAGAAACATGATTTATTAATAGGAGGTAATAATATGCCAATATGTCCTTGTTTTGATAATTCAATTAGAGAAGATAAATCATGTATAAAGTCGATTTCTGAATTATTTGTTTTACTAAACTCATCTAAAATGTTTTGTATAGTACCACAAGCAATAAATGATGTTTTTTGAGTTAAGCTAATAAAATAATTAGTTTCTTTTGTAATTACGCCAAAACAGTGTTCATCTGATGAAAAAGCTTTTTCATTAACTAATTCTTCAACTTTTTCAATACTGTCTAATTCTAATATGGTTGCATCTTTTTCTTTAAATGTTGTTAATAAATCAGTTGTTGAACAACTAAATAATACTCGATGAATAGGTTCAAATAATAAATCTTTATCATGAATATTAACAATTTCAACTAAAGCATATCTAGCGGGATGGGTTTCTAATTCAGCCATTTCACAATCTTTTTTTACATTATCCCAATGAGTTTTTGCAGAAGCTAAGGAATGATTGCCATCACCAACTGCAAATAATAAAGGAGATTGCTCTGTATTGTACTTATCTTTAAATACTTCTTCATCACCTAAATCGTGTAATGCTTTTGATAAGTGTTCCATACCTTGAATTGTTGTTATGTGATAACCTTCAACATGTCCACCATTTTGCATCAAATTAAAATCATAAAGCTTCTTATATGAATTCTTCATTTGAGAAAATGGTTCAATAACAGTTTTTTCCTTATCGTCTATAAGAAGTAAGATATGAGGTAATTCTAAAATAGCTTGTTCTCTAATTTTAACCCGTGGAGGGATACGTTCAAAAATGGTTTTCTCAGTAGGTCTTATTAATGATTTGGATGTACTTTGAAAATCATAATGCTCAAGGTCTATACAAATAACAAGTCCTTTACGAACATTACTATATGATGTTGTACGTTCAACATAAATAAAACCAGAATCAAGAGAGTGTAGAGTTTTGAAACGAAGATATTTTTTCATTTCTTTTAAAATGTTTTTTTGCATCTTACTTTCGTTTTCAGATTCTAAATAATATTCAGGTAACATTAATTTTAAGGTTGATGGTGAAGAACCTACATTTTTAGTAACTTGCTCCCAGTACTCACCATCTGCAGTGTATTGATCACATGCAATTACTGCCCATTTGCTCAAATCTACTGATTTTTTAGGGAATAATATATTTGGCGTTTTTATGGCAACATTGCCTAGCTTTTTGTTAATTAATTTCATACAAAAATTTCTCCATTAGTTAAATCAGACTACATAATAAATGAATCTCACTAGTAAGTCAAACTTATATTAGTGCACTTTTAGTGCTTTTAAGTCAGTATCTTTTCCCATAATTGATACAATATCACCATCTTCGAAAACACTTGTAGGGTTTGGTGATATATTTAATTCAGATCCACGCTTAATAGCTAAAATATTAATTCTATATTTCGCACGGATATTTAGTTCAGTAATTGTTTTACCAATCCATTTTTCAGGAATATTTGTTTCCATAATACTATAGTCACCTGATAATTGAATTGAATCGATAATATTTTGTGAAGCTAAGTTGTTAGCAGCTCTTATTGCCATGTCTCGTTCTGGAAATACTACTCTATTTGCGCCAACTGTTATAAGTACTTTTGCATGTAAATCATTTTGAGCTTTAGATATAATATATTTACAACCTAATTCTTTTAATAAAGCTGTGGTTAAAATACTAGATTGTAAGTTGTTACCAATTCCAACGATTGCAGCATCAAAATTAGATACACCAATTGATTTTAGGAATTCTTCATTTGAACTTTCAGAAGCAATAACATGAGTTAACTCTTCTGATAACTCTTGTACCACTTCAGGATTATTATCAACTCCTAAAACGTCATGACCTAAATTGTATAATGTTTTAGCAAAGGCTTTACCAAATCTTCCCAAACCTATTACAATATATGAATTCATATTTTCCTCCTATATTATCCAACTGATATTTTACCCTCAGGGTATGTATATAGTTGTTTGCTTCCTTTATTTTGTGTTAGTGTCAAGGCAATTGCCAGTGGCCCAACACGACCAAAGAACATTGTTATTATAATCATTAGTTTCCCTATAAAAGGCAAACTAGTAGTAATTCCAGTAGATAGTCCAACTGTTCCAAAAGCAGAAGTGGCTTCAAAGAGACACTCTGCAAAGGTACCCGCATTAACTAGTAATAAAACAAAGGTAGTCATTAAAATTAATGAAAATCCCATAAATACAATTGATAATGCTTTTTTAACAACAGTTTGGCTAACTTTTCTTTTCATAATATTAACATCACTAATTCCTCTAATATATGTTATAACTGTGAATAATATTATGGCAAAAGTTGTTACTTTAATTCCACCACCAGTTGATCCTGGGGCAGCACCAATAAACATTAAGATAATAGTCAGTAATTGAGACTGAGAAGTCATTTCGTTAAGTGGTAATGTATTAAATCCTGCTGTTCTTGGGGTTATTGAGTGAAATAGGGCATTTAATACTTTTTGCATAAAAGGCATACCTTCTAGTGTATTACTAAATTCAAATAGTAAAAATAGAATGGTACCTGTTAAAATTAAAACTCCTGAAAAAATCAGTACAATCTTAGTATGTAACATAAATTCTTTAAATTTTCTTACTTTGACAATATCTCGCCAAACAACAAAACCTAAACCACCAACTACAAACAATAGAGCAATTACTAAAACAATGAGAGGATCCTTATTATAATTAGTTAAACTTTGAAATGGTTGTGTAGTAGTTCCTAAAATATCAAAACCTGCATTACAAAAGGCTGAGATAGAATGGAAAACACTTTTTGCTATTCCATTTGCCCACCCAAATAGGGGAATAAAACGAAAAGATAAAATAAATGCTCCCACAAGTTCAATGGAAAAAGTAGCTATTAAAATGTTCTTAAATAGTTTAACAATTCCTTGTAAATTAAAATCATTAATAGATTCTTGTAAAGTTAACCGTTCCTTTAATCCCATTCTTCTACCTAGTATTAATGAAAATAAAGCAGCAGCTGTCATAATTCCTAAACCACCGATTTGAACAAGAATAATGATTATTGTTTGGCCAAAAATACTCCATGAGGTGGCTGTATCAACAACAATTAAACCTGTAACACATACAGAACTAGTTGATGTAAAAAGGGCATTAATAAATCCAGCGCTATGTCCTGATTTTGAAGCAAAAGGAAGTATCAATAATATGGTTCCTATTAAAATAGCACTTAAAAATCCGATTACAATTACATTTGCTGGAGCTAACCCTCTATTATGATTTTTGAGTAAATTAAATTTCTTCATTACTTCTGTAATATACCATTTTTTATCTTCCTTGGCAATAAATTTGACATTATAAAAACATATGGTAATATCTATATAGATATTATCAAATAATAAAGGAGAATTAATAAAAATGGCAAGTGAAAAAGGTAAAATTTCAATCAATACGGAGAACATTTTCCCAATAATTAAAAAATGGCTCTATTCAGATAAAGACATATTTATAAGAGAATTAATATCTAATGCAGCTGATGCAATCAGCAAACATAAACAACTAGTTTCAATGGGTGAAGTAGTTAGTGATGAAGTTCCATATAAAATAATATTAACTGTTGATAAAAAGAAAAAGATATTAACATTTGATGACAATGGTATTGGTATGACAGGGGAAGAAGTGAAAAAGTACATTAATCAGATTGCTTTTTCAGGAGCAAAAGATTTTGTTGAAAAATATCAAGATAAAAGTGATTCAAAAGACCAAATTATTGGTCATTTTGGGTTAGGTTTCTACTCTGCATTTATGGTGGCAGAAAAAGTAACAATTGAAACAAAATCATATCAAGAAAACTCACAGGCTGTACTATGGGAAAGTGATGGTGAAACTTCTTTTACACTTGATGATAGTGACTATGCTGCAAGAGGATCAGTTATTACCTTACATGTTATGAAGGAAGAAAAAGAATTTCTCGATGTAGCTAAGGTCAGAGAAGTTGTAAAAAAATATTGTGGATTTATGCCATATGAAATTTTTGTAATAGATGCTAATGAAAAAAAAGATGAAAAAGATGAAAGCAATCCTGAACCAATCAATGAAACAAAACCATTATGGTTAAAACGACCAGCTGAATGTAAAAAAGAAGAATATATTGATTTTTACAGAAAAAATTTCTTTGATTATAATGAACCACTATTTTGGGTGCATCTAAATATAGATTATCCTTTCAAATTAAAAGGAATATTATATTTTCCAAAATTAAAACATGAATTTGAGATTAATGAAGGACAAATTAAGCTATTCTACAACCAGGTATATGTAGCAGATAATATTAAAGAAGTAATTCCTGAGTTTTTAACCTTATTAAAAGGAACAATTGATTGTCCTGATTTACCGTTAAATGTTTCTAGAAGCTTTTTACAAAATGATGGATATGTTCAGAAAATATCTAAACATATTACAAAAAAGGTATCAGACAAACTAAAACAATTATATAAGAAAGATCGTGAAAGTTATTATAGTTATTGGGATGATATTAACCCATTTGTTAAGTATGGTTGTTTGCGAGATGAAAAATTTTATGACAAAGTAAAAGAAGTAATAATCTATAAAACTATTTATGATAAATATGTAACTTTAGAAGAATATCTTGTTGCTTGTGAAGAAACCCATAAAAATAAAGTGTATTATGTGTCTGATTTAACTAAACAAGCTCAGTATATTGAAATGTATAAAGAACACGAACTTGATGCATTAATAATGCCTGTAATGCTTGATTCTCATTTTATTACCTTTATTGAAAGTAAAAATACTGATGTAAAATTTGAAAGTATTGATGCTGATATAACAAACGCTTTATCCTCAGATGAAGAACAAACAGATTCAAATGATGAACTAATTGAAACAATTAAAAAATCATTAGGTAATGAGGCGTTAAAAGTAGAAGCAAAAACATTAAAAAATAAAGATATTAGTGCTATCATTTCAACCAGTGAAGAAGGAAAACGAATGGGAGAAATGTCTAAAATGTATGGTGGTATGAACTTAGGAATGCCATCTATGAATGATGATACTTTAATTATCAATATGGCGAATCCAACAGTTAAAAAGTTAGTTACTATGAAAGATGGAGAAAAGAAAGATTTAGTCATAAAACATATTTATCAACTAGCTAAGTTATCAGCTGGTAAACTTGATAGTCAGGAACTAAGTGAGTTTATTAAGCGTAGCGCAGGTATTTTAGAAAAAACACTATAAAAAATGCACCCTGATAGGGTGCTTTTTTTAAAAAATTAGGTATAATAGATAGTAAATAGTATGAATAGGAAGTAATGAATGAGCGCTGTTAAAAGAATATATGTGGAGAAGAAAAAAGGCTACGATGTTGAAGGTGTACATCTTTTAAACGAATTTATCACATTACTAGGAATTAATAAATTACAAAAAGTAAGAGTTCTTAATAGATATGACCTAGAAAACATAGACTTAGAAGATTATACTCGAGCCAAAACATTAATTTTTTCAGAACCTCCAGTAGATTACATATATGAAGAAGATTTTCCAATAAGTCCTGATGAATTGTTTTTTTCCTATGAATATTTACCAGGTCAGTATGATCAAAGAGCAGACTCAGCAGCTCAATGTATTCAACTATTATCAGAAAAAGAAAAGTGTTTAGTTTCTTCTGCAAAAGTTTTAATTTTAAAAGGTGATATTACACAAGATGAACTTGAAGCTATAAAACGATATGTTATTAATCCTGTTGAAGCAAGAGAAGCTTTAATAGAAAAACCTGAGACATTACTTTTATCTCTAGAATTACCAGAACAAGTAAAAACCTTAACAGGGTTTATTAAAATGAATGATGAAGACAGACGTGCTTTAATGATTGAACATGGGTTAGCCATGAATATAGAAGATGTTAAATTTATTCAAGACTATTTTGCCAATGAAGAAAAGCGAGATCCAACTATTACTGAAATTAAAGTAATTGATACTTATTGGTCAGATCATTGTCGTCATACAACTTTTCTTACGCAAATAGATGAGGTAGTAATTGAACCTTCGCATTATTTAGAAAAATGTCAATTAGCATATAATCAGTATATAAGTGATCGTAAAATAATATATAAAGATAAAAAAGAAAAATATATTTGTTTAATGGATTTAGCATTAGCTTCCATGAAATATATGAAAATAAAAGGGCTTCTTCACGATTTAGAAGAAACAGATGAAATCAATGCATGCTCTATTGTAGTTGATGCAGATATTAATGGTAAAGATGAAGAATGGTTGATTATGTTTAAAAATGAAACACATAACCATCCAACTGAAATTGAACCTTTTGGTGGAGCAGCTACATGCTTAGGTGGAGCAATAAGAGATCCTTTGTCTGGACGAGCATATGTATATCAAGCCATGAGAGTTACAGGTTGTGCTAACCCAAATACACCTATTTCACAAACAATTAAAGGGAAATTACCACAAATCAAAATAAGTAGAGAAGCAGCCAATGGTTATAGTTCCTATGGTAACCAGATAGGATTAGCAACTGGGCAAGTTAGCGAAATTTATGATGATGATTTTGTAGCAAAACGAATGGAAATTGGTGCGGTAATAGCTGCCACTCCACGTAAGAATGTAACTAGAGGTCAGGCGCTACCAGGAGATATAATTGTACTTTTAGGGGGACGAACTGGACGAGACGGATGTGGAGGAGCAACTGGTTCATCAAAAGAACATGACGAACAATCGTTGGCTTCATGTGGTGCAGAAGTGCAAAAAGGAAACCCACCAACTGAGCGTAAAATCCAACGACTTTTCAGAAACGAAAAAGTTAGCAAAATGATTAAAGTATGTAATGATTTTGGCGCTGGTGGAGTATCAGTAGCCATTGGAGAACTTGCTCCATCATTAATAATTGATTTAAATAAAGTACGCAAAAAGTATGAAGGTCTAGATGGAACAGAATTGGCCATAAGTGAATCTCAAGAGAGAATGGCTGTTGTTATAAATAAAGAAGATTATGAAGCTTTTTTATCTTTCGCAAGTGAAGAAAATATTGAAGCTTATCAAGTAGCAATTATTACTGATGATAAACGGCTTGTTATGATTTGGAATGGAAAAGATATTGTTAACGTTAGCAGAGAATTTTTAGATACAAATGGAGTAACACAACATGTAAATGTTAAAATTAAAGCACCAGGAAAAGATATGTTTTTTGCAACTGATGTAAGTGACAAAACTATAAAAGAGCGATTAATTAATAAGCTATCTTCGCTTAATACTTGTTCACAAAAAGGACTTGTTGAGCAATTTGATAGTTCCATTGGAGGAGCTACAGTTTTAATGCCTTTTGGTGGGAAAAATCAACTAACTCCTCAAGAAGGCATGGCAGCTTTAATTCCAACATTAGAAAAAACTGACACTGCAACATTAATGAGTTTTGGATATCACCCATCCATAGGAAAATGGAGTCCATTTCATGGTGCATTTTATGCAATACTTGAAAGTGTAGCAAAAATTGTTGCAATGGGTGGTAATGTTTCATCAATAAAATTAACTTTACAAGAATATTTTGAAAAATTATATAAAGAGCCAACTAGATGGGGGAAACCATTAGCAGCGTTATTAGGTGCATATTATATCCAACGACAATTAGGGATTGCAGCCATTGGAGGAAAAGACAGTATGTCAGGTACTTTTAAAGATATCGATGTACCACCTACTTTAGTATCTTTTGCTGTTAATACTATGAAGGCAAGTCAAGTGGTTTCAGCTGAATTTAAAAATAGACAAGCAGATGTAATAATTATTAAACCAGAAATTAATGATGATTTATTACCTGATTTAGAAAAATTAAAAAAATCATATATAGCTTTTAATAAAATGGTGAAAGAGGGAAGCGTTTTAGCTGCTGCTACTGTGAAAGAAGAAGGGTTGCTTGCAACCATTGCTAGAATGAGTTTTGGAAACTCAATTGGATTTACAGATGAAGGAGCAAATTGTAAAATCGACTACTTTACTAAAGGGTATGGTACTATTGTTGCTCAGGTGACTAAATCTGATGAAATGATGGTTATTGGAAAGACTACAAAGAAACCAATCATTTCTGTTTTGGGAGAAAAAATAAATATTTCAGAGGTTTTACCTAGCTATCAAAAACCTCTATTAAAAGTTTTTCCCACAAGTGATAAACCAATAGTAGGAAAAATAATAAATAAAGAATTTAAAGTGACTCATGTAAACAAAAAGATAAAAGGAATTGCAAAACCAAGAATATTTATTCCAGTATTTCCTGGGACTAATTGTGAATATGATGTTAAAAAAGCATTTGATAACGCAGGAGGTCTTGGTCAAATATCTGTTTTTAAGAACCTGACAACTAAAGATATTCACGAATCTACAAAAATTATGGTAGAAAGAATTAATAATAGTCAGATTATTATGTTACCAGGTGGATTTTCAGCAGGAGATGAGCCAGAAGGTTCTGGAAAGTTCATCGCTACTGTTTTTAGACATCCTGCCATAAAAGAAGCACTATTAGAATTACTAAATCAACGAGATGGATTGATTTTAGGTATTTGTAATGGTTTTCAGGCACTTATAAAATTAGGGTTAGTCCCATATGGAAAGATTACTCCTATGAATGAGGACTCACCCACATTAACTTTTAATAAAATAGGGAGACATGTTTCATGTATGGTTAATACAAAGATTGTATCAAATAAGTCACCATGGTTATCTTTAGTATTACCAGGTGATATTCATAGCATTCCTGTTAGTCATGGTGAAGGTCGCTTTGTAGCAAATGATAGTATTATCAAGTCTCTATTTGATAATGGGCAGGTAGCAACGCAATATGTTAATCCGCAAAACCAACCAACTTATGATATCGCATATAATCCAAACGGGTCTTATCATGCAATTGAAGGTATAACAAGCCTT
>JAUUZE010000182.1 GCA_030590175.1 Clostridia bacterium | reverse complement strand
CTATGCGTTTCCTACTACAAAGGTACGCTCGGGACTTTCACCCATTAGAGTTCGCCCATGCTGGGCGAACAAAAAGCCACTTATTAAGTGGCTTCATTAGTAGTTTTAAATTTTACCATTGCTTCTCTATTTGCTCTCTTACAACCTCAACTGCTCGCTTTGCTTTCCACGGTTCATTGGTTAAAGTATAAATGTCTCTGAATATAATTTCAGTTTGGCAACCTTTCGCTTGGTCAAGTGTATATGCTATATGCTCCCTAAAAGCTGGCTCATCAAATTTTCCTACTCCTATATAGTTAGGACTTGGCTTTCTTGAATAGATTGTCTTGCTTCCTTTAAGCCTCTGCCCCATATACTTTTCATCACACCATGGAGAGATTGATACTTTTCGTAAATTAGGTAAGTCTTTAAGATTTGATTCCCATATCTCATGAACAGGTTCACAACACCCATAATAGGTTAATCCAAATAACTTAGCTACTCGCTCAAAGCTAGGGTATACAAATTCTTCATACATTGAAGGTGAAATTCCCACACTTTCTTGCGAGTTCATATTAATCCATAAATCTTTAGTGGTTATATGTCGCGTTTTTTTATATTGTTCTGTGGGTAGTTCATTAGTGAAGCCAAAACTACCTGCTCCTGCTAAGTGATTACCATTATCTAGTGTTAATAAGTTATTTTCTTGTTGCCACATAATATACTCTATTGAATCGGTAGTTATAAAATCAAACAATTCATGTGTTAATTCCGGATAATCAACCATGGAGTACATTAATCTCTCAAGTCCCATTATATTTACAATTCTAGCTGTCAGTGAAACAAACCAACGAAGTGAATCATTATATAGTCTAATTGGTAAAATATCACCTACTAACTCGCCAACAAAATCAAAATTTTCTTTAGTATATTTTTCATCATAACTATATACTGAACGTTCTATCAAATGAAAATCATCTGCTAAGTCTGTGATTGGGTGATCCATTGCATATCCAATATTTCGCCCTTTTTTGTCTTTGGCTCTGTGGATGTGTCTATCAATATTTAGTTCTTTCATATGAATTTTATGTTTAACATTAATAAAATTAGGCATTACTTTATCGTCATTTACTTTTTCATAATTAATAATATTCATTAATAATTGCATTTCTAACTCTTTTGCCATGTCACTCTTACAGTGTAATGGTGGAAGTAAATCATCTCTAAAAGAAGCCATCTCCATAATTACCAAAGGTTTTCCACCTTTTAAGTGATTATGGGTATACCATGCTTTTTCTCTTTGTTGCATAATATCATGATCTGCATATTCCGCTTGTTTTTTTGCCAAATCTCTTAGGTAACTAATTTCAGATTGGCTAATAGTCTTTATCATCCTAGGTCTCTCCTTTTCTTTTATTATACAGAAAATAAACAACAATAGAAGATACAATTTACTTAATTGATGTTTTAGTAAAATTAATCATTTGGTATAAATGATAATTGCTTTCTAATAACTTTTTCTTTACTCCTAGTAATAATTTCATCCATTTTATACGCTATCCTCGCTTTATCACAATCGCTATTAAAACATTGACTAATTGTGTGTGCATTTGGAATATGGCAGACATACTCATTACCAAATAATTTTATATATTTTTCTTTATAACCTTTGTAGTTTTTTTTCAATTGCTCATAGAGATATTCTCGATTTCCTTCCCTCATGGTAAAGCCAAAGGAAGGATATATAAAATCAACTTTTGTTTTTTTAGCTAATGAAATTATTTCTTTTACATTTTCTAGATTTCCTGTTATTCCAGGTAACAAAGGCATCATCAAAATACCACAATAAATACCATTATCTGATAATTCTTTTAATGCTTCAAACCGCTTTGAAGAAGTTGCTACATTTGGCTCAATTTTTTTACATACTTCATCATTAGCAGCTGTTATGGTTAAACAAACTACTACTGGTGATTTTTGTTGTATTTTTTTAAGAATTTTTATATCTCAAGTTATTAAATTACTTTTTGTAGCAATTCCCACACCAAATCCATATTTTTCAATAAGGTGCAAAGCTTTTTTTGTTAGTTCATATTCTTTTTCATATGGATTATATGGGTCTGACATGGAACCTGTACCAATAACTCCCACATGTCTAAATCCACGTAATTGTTTTTCAACAATTGCTATGGCATTTTTTTTAATTGAAATCTTATCAAAATTATCAATCTGATAACAGACACTTCTAGAATCACAATAAATGCACCCATGAAGACATCCCTTGTACAGGTTCATATTGTAATCATGACCGAACCAGTACTCGGGATGTTTTTGTTTCATTATGATGTTTTTAGATGGTATTTCTTCTAACATACCATCAAGTATATCATATTAGATTATACCTATATATTTGATTTCGCCGATGGTTGCTCTCTTTATTTTCTTTGTAGATGTTTTTTGGAATGGCTCATCAAATAAAGCAATATCCCTAATCTTTTTAGAAATTGGAAAGCTTCTATTCATATCTTTGATTTCATCTCTTATAACTGATTCAATATCTTCTTTTGATGCTCCTTCTTCAAAATGATCCATATCAGGAACAATCAATGCAACTATTTGAGTATCAGCTAAAATATCTTCGTCTTTTGTTGTAACAATACTTTCTAAAATATACTCACTTTTATTAATAACTTCTTCAAGTTCCTCTGGATATATGTTTTTACCATTTTTAGTTACTATGATATTTTTCTTCCTACCTGTAATGTAACAGAAACCATCTTTATCTATACGACCATAATCACCTGAGAAAAGCCACCCATCTCTAATTACTTCAGCAGTTGCTTCTTCATTCTTATAATAACCAATCATTACATTATCGCCTTTTATTATGATTTCACCAATACCATCTGCCTCAGGAGAATCAATTTTAACTTCAACACCTGGAATTGGTAAACCAATTGAACTAAGTTTGTTATATTCAACATGGTTAACTGTTGCTAATGGTGCACATTCAGTTAAGCCATAACCTTGAACAATATCAAATCCCCAAGTATCAAATGCTTTAGCAATTTTTGGATTTAATGCAGATGCTCCTGATACAAGAGTTCTAATGTTCCCACCAAATGTTT
>JAUUZE010000064.1 GCA_030590175.1 Clostridia bacterium | reverse complement strand
TTATTTTCTTTTCAACTGTATATTTATCATGTCTAAGTATTTTTGCCATATATCGCGTCTTGTAGTTTTTCTTACGTTCATTTCTGCTAACAATAACTTTGTACATTTCTTTTAAAATCAATGGAGATACTTCATAAACTTTTTTACTTTCTCCAAAATCTTCTGTAGAGGGGTATCCATAGAACAATTGATTACCCTTTTCGTGTTGTGTTTTGATATACGAAGATACTTTCTTATACTTACGATATTCTAAAAGTTGTAAAACAAGTGCTTCTCTTGGATCTAGTTCCTCTTCCTCCTCTTGTATCACAGGTAGCAAAAGTTTTGATTTAATATGTAATAAAGTTGAAGCCATAACTAAAAACTCACTGGCAAAGTCTAAGTCTAATGTTTGCATATCAAATAAAACATCCATATATTGGTCAGTAATTTCGCTTATTTTTATATCATAGATATCCATCTCATTTTTTTCAATAAGATGGAAAAGTAAGTCAAAAGGACCTTCAAAATTTTCAAGTCGCACACGGTATTCATCAAATAAATGTTGATTCATGTTTTCTACCAGTCTATTTTCATTGCTTTTCTAGCAGCTTTTAGGGTTTCTTCTGCTCTCAAAATGGCAACCTTATTTCCTTTTTCCAAGATTTCATCAACAAGCTTAGGATTAGCTTCAATATATGCTCGTCTTTCATGAATAGGTTCTAAGAATTTTGCTATTTTAGCAGCCAAGTTCTTTTTACATTGGACACAACCAATTGAGCCTGCTTTACAACTACTCTGGATTTCTTCTACTTCTGCTTCATTAAAAATCTTATGATAGGCAAAAACTGAACAAATTTCAGGATTTCCTGGATCTGTTCTCTTAATCCTGTTTGGATCTGTAATCATACTCATTACTTTTTTAGTTAGTACTTCGCTTCTATCTTTTAGTGCAATAGTATTACCATAACTTTTACTCATTTTTCGCCCATCTAACCCAGGTAATACCTTTGATTTCGTTAATAATGGTGCTGGTTCTGGGAAAACTTCTTCATATAAAAAGTTAAAACGTCTTGCAATTTCCCTAGTTAATTCTATATGTGGTAATTGATCTTCTCCCACAGGAACAAAATCAGCTTGATATATTAAAATATCTGCAGCTTGTAAACAAGGATATCCTAAGAATCCATGTGTTTTAATATTTTTCTCTGATAGTTGAGTTAACATATCTTTATATGTGGGACAGCGTTCCAACCATGATAGTGGTGTTATCATAGAAAACAAAAGATATAATTCAGCATGGCTTTTTATGGCTGATTGTAAAAATATATTACATTTATTCATATCTAATCCAGCAGCATATAAATCCATAACAACTTCTGTAATATTTTCTTTATATGTACTTGTATCTTCATATCCAGTTGTTAAGGCATGCCAATCAGCTACAAAAAAGTAACAATCATATTCTTCTTGAAGTTTAACCCAGTTTGCTACTGCTCCAAAATAGTTACCAATATGTAATGCTCCTGTTGGTCGCGCGCCACTTAAAACAACTTTATTTTCCATGAAAAACTAACCTCCAATAATGTTTGATTATTTCTGTATTATATCATTTTATGTATAGAGGGTATAGTCCTCTTTTTGATACCTTTTAGGACAATAATGTGATTTTTTTAACTTATTTTGTTGGTATGTTCTAAGAAGCTCTTTAGTCGTATTTGTAACATCATCTCGTTTTAGTATTTCTTTTATTGTAAAATATGCGGCTTGTGAATTTTCATTATTATCGCTTTTTGCTTTTCCACTAATAAATTCCATTTCAAAAACTAAATACCAATTATTATTTGTTACTTTTATTGCTACAATCTCTTTTGGGATAGCAGTAACTGATGTTTCTTCAATAAATTCTCTACTAATTGCTTTCTCTGGCATTTCTCCTTTATTAACATATCCACCTGGAATGAGAAGTCTATCCTTTGCATTACCATAAGTATGCCTTACTAACAATACTTTATTGTTAACAATAAGTATCCCAGCAACTGCAAAATGTCTGTTTTCTCTTTCCATTAAAAATAAGCCACCTTAATAACCCACTCACCAAAAGCACTAAATACCAAATCAAAAGGTTTTGATAATACTTCAAATACACCACTTAGAATACCTGGTGCAAAAACTATAATTAGTAAGAATGCAATTCCAACATATCTTTCATACTGCATCATCTTATAATAGTATTTATCAGGTAATATTCCGCCAAATACTTTTGAACCATCAAGTGGTGGAATTGGTAATAAATTGAAAATAGCTAAAGTTAAATTAACACGGTACATTAAATAGAAAAAAGTAAAAAACCATCGTCCAATTTCTCCTGCATTCCCCAATTGTATTTCAACATTCATAACATACATAGGTACAACAAATAAAAATGCCAACATTATATTTGAAAGTGGACCTGCTATTCCTACTTTTACCATGTCGTGCTTAGGATTTTTAAAATTCCTAGGATCAACTGGAACAGGTTTTGCCCATCCTATATGGGCTACTAGCATCATAAGAGTCCCAATAGGATCTAGATGTTTAAGTGGATTCAGTGTTAATCGCCCAGCATCTTTAGCGGTTGAATCTCCAAGACGATAAGCTGCATAGCCATGTGAAAATTCATGAACTGTTAGTGAAATTAACAATACAGGAATCATAAATAGTGCTTGTTGTAATATTGATGATATATCAAACATTTTTAACTCTTTCTATGTTTTTTTAATAAATTTATGCTGACAATTTGGACAAGTCAGTCTAACTTTGCCTTTTTTCTTAGGAACTCTCATTGTTTTCTTACAAGCTGGGCAAGCAAAAAAACGATAATCTTTTCGTTGTGTTAACCTTGTTTTTGTACTTTTGTATAATTTTCGAATAGGAAACCAAATTTTTTCATTAAACCAGGCACCTTCTTTTCGTCTTTTAATAATATTTTTAGATAACATCCTAAATATAGCAATGAATAAAAAAGCATATGCCACATAAAATCCATATTTAAAATATGTAAGAATGATAGATATCATAAGTATAAATATATTTAGTTGGTCAACTCCATATCGTCCATAAAAAAACTTAGTTATTCCACGTTTTAGTTTGTCAAAAATTTTCATTCCATGCTCCTCTTTAAGTCATTATAACCTATACCCTTGTTAATCACAATTATATCACTTAATGAATTGCATAAAGAAGCCTCACCTATTAATTCCGAACCAGGATAAAATTTTTCGCCATAATAACGCAAAGAAAGTAGCCTTCTCAACAGCCACTTTTGTCATTATATCTACTCTTCCTAATTCTTCACCATTTAAAACATATGCTACATTTCCAACAACAGTATCTTCCATAAATGGGGCAGTTAATTCTTCTTCAATAGTAACAACTCTTTCAATATCATCTTCTTCATCTAGTTTAATTAAAAAAGTAGAATCTTCAGTAACATAACATTCTACTTCTGTCTCTACTCCTTTCAAAACTGGAATAACACCAGCAATTTGACCAGTTTCAGCTAATGTGATTTCTCCAAAATTTAAAAATCCATAATCAAGTAACTTGGCTGTTTCAGCAAATCGTACATTAGTATTTTCTCCACCTAATATAATTGTAATAAGCCGCGTTTCACCATTGACGGCAGTAGCTGCTAAACAATAACCAGCTTTTGTAGTAAATCCAGTTTTAAGCCCATCAGCTCCACTATAGAACTGAATTAATTTATTCCTGTTATATAAATCAATCTGATCTTCTCCCGGTCTAAAAGCTTCATATGTTTTTGTAGAAAATTCAAATACTTCAGGATAATTAGTGACTAAAGAATTTGCTAATAAAGCTAAATCGTAAGTTGTTGAATAGTTGCCTTCATCAGTTAATCCAGTACAATCTAAATAATTTGTATTTTTCATTCCAAGTTCATCTGCTTTTTTATTCATAGCATGAACAAAAGCATTTTCACTACCTGCAATTAATTCAGCAACTGCAACAGTGGCATCATTAGCTGAATGTAAATCAATTGCATGAATCATTTCTTTTAATGTAAACTGTTCCCCCACTTCAAGGTATACTTGAGATCCACCAAAACTAACAGCATATTCACTGGCAGTAACAATAGTTTCATAATTAACTTCACCTTTGTCAATAGCTTCAAATATTAAATATATGCTCATTAATTTTGTTAAACTTGCCATAGGAAGAGGCTTAGATGAATTTTTTTCATGTAATACTTGACCGGTTTTTGAATCAACTAGAATTGTAGCTTTCGCCTGTAAGGCATCTACTGATGTTTCTTTGATTATTTCATTAACTGATACGATATCAAATAAAATTTCTTCTGAAGCAATAACTGATGAAAATGTCCATGACACTATCAATGCTATCGCAATTAAAATAACAAGTAATTTTTTCATTTGTAACTCCTTTTTTATATCTAATAATAGATGGTTTGTTTCTTAGTAACCCTGCCAATTACTGTTTTTACTTTTTTTACTTCATTTGATGAAAGAGTAATGGTCTTTAAAAAATCATCAATAATGTTAGGCAAGTTTTTTTTGTCTGTATATAGAGTAGCCAACAACTCTCCTTTATCAATATAGTCACCAACAGTTTTATTCAAAATGATTCCTGCTGACATATCAATTGGAGTTGTTTTTGTAATTCTTCCAGCTCCTAGTTGCATTGAAATTTCTCCGATAGTCTTAGCTTTAATATCACTTATATAACCGCTATCTTTACTATATACTTTAATGGTTTCATTTGGTTGCTTAAACAATGTATAATCTTTTATTACATCAACATTTCCACCTTGATTACTAATCATTTCTCTTAACTTCTCTAAAGCACTTCCGTTATTAATTGAATCAATTGCTAATTGATAACAAACATCTTGTCCTTTATTAGTTGCTAAGTGAATCAACTCTCCAGCTAATGCCATTGACACTTCATATAAAGGCCCTTTAACATTACCTTTTAGTACTTCAATCGCTTCAATAACCTCTAGAGAATTCCCCACATTATATCCAAGTGGATAATTCATATTAGTAATTAGAGCAGATATATTACGATTATTATTAACTCCAATTTCTACCATTTTCTCAGCCAACTCTTCTGCAGCTTTTATTGTTGACATAAACGCTCCATCACCAGTTTTTACATCTAAAACAATATTTTTAGCACCAGCAGCAAGTTTCTTACTCATAATACTAGTAGCAATGAGTGAAACATTATCAACAGTAGCTGTAACATCTCTTAGTCCATATAATATTTTATCAGCTGGGACCATATTTCCTGTTTGTCCTGTTATACACAAATTAGAACGTTTGTATATATCATGAAACTGCTCTAATGATAGAGTTGCGTTAAAATTTGGGATTGATTCTAATTTATCAACTGTTCCTCCAGTATGCCCTAATGCTCGCCCTGACATTTTTGCTAAAACTAAGCCATTAGCTGCCACAATTGGTCCAACTATTAGTGATGTTTTATCACCTACTCCACCTGTTGAATGCTTATCAGCAGTTGGTAAGTCATCAGGAAATGTCATCTGGTCACCAGAAGCTGCCATTAGTTGGCATAATTGAAAGGTTTCTCTCTCATCAAGCCCATTTAAAAATGCTGCCATTAAAAGGGCGGTTGTCTGATAATCTGGAATTGTTTTATTAGTAATTCCTTTTACAAAAAACTTTAATTCTTCATATGTAAGTGATTTTTTATCACGTTTTTTTTCAATAATATCATACATTCTCATGTCAATTACCCTTTTCTTTCTTAACACTCTTATTGTACATCAACAAAACATTATTTTCTATATATCAGTAGTGACTTCACGTATTTTTAGTAATCTCTAATCTGGCTAACTCATCACATCGATTGTTTAATTCATTGTCTGAATGTCCCTTAACTTTCACAAAGGTAATTTTATGAAGATCATTAAGTTTATAAAGAGTTTGCCAGTGTTGTTTGTTTTTAAGTGGAGCTTTTTTCTTTCTCCACCCTAGTTTTTCCCAATTATCAATCCATCCTAATAAAAACGCATTAACAACATAAGCACTATCTGAATACAAAGTTACAATACAAGGTCTTTTTAACTTTTGTAAGGCTTTTATGACCGCCATTAGTTCCATTTCATTATTTGTGGTTTGTTTTTTAAATCCAGAAATTTCCTTCTCTTTATTACCATATATTAATACAGCTCCCCATCCTCCAGGACCTGGATTATTAGAACATGCACCATCAGTATAAATTGATACTTTTTTCATATTACTTACCTGATAATTTCCGTGATTTTTCAGCACACACTGCAACAGCTTTTATCAAAGCATTTCTAAAACCTTCTTGTTCTAGCACTTTTACTGCTTCAATTGTTGTACCACCAGGTGAACAAATCATATCTTTTAGTTCCCCTGGATGTTTATCACCTTTTAAGACTAATTTAGCACTACCCATTATTGATTGAGCAGCTAATTTATAAGATTGCTCTCTTGTTAACCCTTCAAGTACACCTGCATCAGCCATAGCTTCAATCATCATAAATACATAAGCAGGTGAACTACCAGCCAGTGCAGTAGCACCATCCATATTTTTCTCTTCAATAACCAATGTTTCACCAGCACACTGTAAAACTTCTTGTGCTAGAGAAATATCATCGTTTGTTACATTATTTCCCTTACATAAAGTTGTCATACCCATATTAATTTGTGCTGGCATATTTGGCATACTTCTAATTATTCTAAGATTATTAATTTTACTTTCATAGTCATCAATTTTTACACCTGCCGCAATGGTAATAACTAATTTATTTTTTATTATATCGCTTAATTCACTTAATACTGATAAAACGATATTTGGTTTTACTGCCAATAAAATAACATCACCATTTTTACATGCTTCATAAGAAGAATCCCATATAACACAATTTTTCCCTGCAAAAGATTTTGACTTTTTATATTCTTTATCATAAACATGAACCATAAATTTCTTATTTCTTTTTATGGCTTTAATAAGTGAACCGCCCATGTTCCCTGCACCAATTATAGTTATATTTTTCATAAAGTTTCCTCCTTGTCTTTTCTCACCAATGTTCCACTTGTAACCGGGTTATTAACTGTAATCTTATACATCATTTCTGCATGAGGTGTACTTTCAATAGGTTGATCTTGTAAATTCGTCATGTTTTTTATAATATGAGTAAAATCATTTCCATTAGGTAACATAAACTCTAATTCATCTCCTATGACAATTTTATTACGCTGCATTAATATAACTTGTTTTGTTTTCTTATCATAACTTATAACTTTAGCTACAAATATTTTTTCTCGTAAATAACTACTTGTGGTATAAATTTGTGCCTCAGGATCACTTTTAAAATAAAATCCAGTAGTGAATTGACGATGTGATGCAGCTGATGCTTCATCAAACCATTTACTATTAGGCTGTGTAATTGAGGGATCATTATAATATTCATCAATTGCTCCCCTATATGCTCTAGTTGTACATGCATTATAGAAAACACTTTTCATTCTACCTTCAATTTTCAAACTAGCAATCCCTACTTCAATCAATTCTTTCATATGATCAATAAGACATAAATCTTTTGAGTTAAAAATATATGTTCCTCTCTCATCTTCATAAACAGGCATATATTCTCCAGGTCGCTTTTCTTCAACTAAATGATAATTCCATCTGCAAGGCTGTGCACAATCACCACGGTTACTTTCTCTATTTGCCATGTAGTTACTAAGCAAACATCTCCCAGAATAAGCCATACACATAGCCCCATGAACAAATGTCTCTACAGAAATATCTTTTGGTAATAAAGTAATAATTTCGCCAATTTCTTCTAGTGATAATTCTCTAGCTAAAATAAGGCGCTTAGCTCCTAACTCAACATACATTCTAGCTGTTTCGATATTAGTAATATTTGCTTGAGTGCTAATATGAACTTCTAAATTAGGTGTTTTTCTTTTTATAAGACTAAGCAGTCCTGGATCAGCTATGATAATTGCATCAGCACCTAATTCATCTATCATGGTTACAATATTAGAAATTGCTACTAAATCACTATTTCTAGGAAGGATATTAACAGCTACATAAACTTTTTTGCCTAGGTTATGGGCATACTCAATCCCTCTTGCCAATTGGCTATCTGTAAAGTTATCAGCTTTTGCCCGTAGACTAAATTGAGTACTACCAGCATACACAGCATCTGCACCATATAAAAAGGCTGTTTGTAGTTTTTCTAAATTCCCAGCTGGTGACAGTAGTTCAACTTTTTTAGTCATTATTATCCTTTCTATATGATAGTAATACACCATCTCCAATTGATAGCAAACTACTGTCAAATAAGCTATTATTCATCACACTTTTTATGTAAGAATCCAATCTATTAACTAGTAATTTTTGCCGCCTAGGAATAACATCTCCTTTAGCTACCATTCCACGATATAATACATTATCCGAAATAATCAAACCACCTTGCTTTATTAATCTAGAACATTCACTAAAATACTTTTCATATTGTCCTTTGGCAGCATCTATAAATATCATATCATATTTTTTTTGTATATTGACCAAAACATCAATGGCATCCCCTGCAATAACTGTTATCTGATGATCTAATTTGTTTTTTCTTATATTTTCTCTTGCTAATTTTACCAAGTCATAATCAATCTCGATTGTTTCAATTCTTCCATTTACAGGTAAAAACTCAGTAAAGCATAAAGCCGAATAACCAATTGCTGTTCCAATTTCTAGAATTTTTACTGGAGAATATAACTTTCCTAACAACTTAATAAGAGCTTTAGTCTCTTTACCCATAATAGGAATATTATGTATACTTGCATAATCTTCAAGAGGTAATAACCAGTCACTACTTTTAGGTAAAGACTGGATAATATATTTTTCTACATCATCATTGACAATCCAAAAACGTCTGTTATTTTTCATGGTTTTATCCTACTCAGCGTATCTGATTTTATTATTATTATGTTCTTTTAATGTGGATGCAAATGCATGTGTCCCATCTCCTTTTGACACATAAAAATAGTAATTATGCTCATCAGGGAACAAAGCTGCAATAATAGATTTCTCTCCAGGATTACAAATAGGTCCAGGAGGTAGTCCTGCATATAAATATGTATTATATGGTGTTTCTATCTGAATATCCTCTGTTAATAGTTCTTCTTTGACTTCACCTGTTTCATTAAGTAAGTAATATTGAATAGTAGCATCAATTTGCAAATAATTTAGTGAAGTATCAGACGTGTTAAGTCTATTATAGATAACACCTGCAATAATACCACGTTCTTCGTCAACTCTAGCTTCCTTCTCTATTAATGAAGCAATAATAACAATATCATCAATGCTCATTCCAATTTCATTTGCTCTTTTTATATATACATCTTTTAATTTTTTATCAAAATTACCAAGCATTTTTTCAATAGCAGCTTCAGCCCCAGTAGTTATGTCAAAAATATAAGTATCTGGGAATAAATAACCCTCTAAAAAGAATTCACGGTTTTCTATAGTTGGAATTGATTCTACAAAATCATATTCAAATTCATACTCATTACAAGCTTTGATAAATTGTTCTTCACTAACAAATCCATTTTCAACGAATCGTTCTACGGTTTGTTTAAATGTTAACCCTTCTTGGAAAAAAATCCTTGCTGTCGGATTAGGAACAGGGTTCAAGGAAAAAATATGTATTAACATGTCATAACCAATAGGATTATCATAATCAATATTTTTATTAATATAATGCTTTCCAGATGTATATCCACCATCATTACCCATAAGCATTGAATATAATTCAAATTGATACCATTTAATTAAAATTTTATCACTAATAATACCTTGATTCGCAAGTTGTTTTGAAATATCCTTTGTACTTGATCCAGAAGGAATATCAATAATTATTGCCTCTTCTTCAGATATTTCTCCAACTAAAGCTGCAATATCAATTTCTGATCGATCCATAACAAAGTCATTTGTTAAGTTAAATGTGAAAATAAATGCATAAACTACAAAAGCAAAAAAACCTAACCAAAGTAAGTTAACTAAAATCTTTACCCATGTTTTACGTTCTCTTCTCTGTGGTTTTTCTTTTTTTACTTTTTTCTTCTTATGAAAAACTTTTTGTATGTTTAATTTCTTCATCGCCCTCTATTATACCATAAAATTGTTATGGTCTTTTTCCAAGTTGGAAAAACTTCTCTCTCATAATATTTGCTGATTGATCTGTTACTTGAATTGTCCTATAATCGCCATAATCTTTTGCTATAAATCCACCATTTTGATGGAATAATTTTACCATTTTTGTTGCATTCTCTTCTATAAGTTGCAAATCACCAGTTGGAAGAAC
>JAUUZE010000146.1 GCA_030590175.1 Clostridia bacterium | reverse complement strand
TCATTTCTAATTGCAAATCCTATGTAATGAATATTTTTTATAACTTTAGAGTAACGAACTCCATTTTCTCCAAATACTTTATAAAAATTAGTATTTTCCAGTGAAGTATATTCATACTCCTCTAAACCAGGATAACGTAGCTCCATTTTTTTAAGAGGGCATAAATCATGGTTTCCAGGAATTATTATATAAGGGGTATCCAATTTATCAAACTTTTCTTTAACATAACTAAGTTCTTTTATTGTAGTAGTTCCTTTAACAGTTATATCACCTGAAACTGCCAGCAAATCATATTCTTTAGCATGTATATCTAGCCAAGAAAAAAGTTGTGTAACCATTTCTTTTGAAGAAGGGTAATGAAGATGGTCGTTATTAATATCATAATGGGTATCTGCTAAATGTAAAATTTTCATAAAAATATTATAGCATGAAATAGTAGTTGACAGCATTGACAATAAATGGTAATATTTGTCTATAAATAAATTACAATATTTACCAAGAGGGAAAAATGATTAAAAAACTACAACTAACACTATTATTCGTGATTTTACTATCACTTCCACTTACAGCTAAGGCAGGGGGCTTTTATGATGTTAATCAAGGGGACTGGTATTACGAAGAAGTTATGGCCACATATGAAAAAAATATTATTAATGGATTCCCAAATGGATATTTCTTACCTAATGATTATATAACTGGAGAACAGTTTACTAAAATGCTTATTCTAGCATTAGATTTTAAAGTAGAACCAAACTTAGAAAATTGGGCAACTCCTTATCTTCTAAAAGCTAATGAACTTAAATTAATACCAAATGATATATTAATTTCTAATAACCCCATTATCAGAGGAGATATGGCTCGTATATTAAATATTACATTGGACTATTTACAAGAGGAAATAGAAATAACTAATACATCACTATATGATTTATCAGTATTAACACCTGATAAATATATTAGTAGTATTTTAACTCTGTATAATGCAGGGATAATAACTGGCTTTCCTAATCATACTTTTGGATATGATAAAGAAATGACCAGGGCACAAGCATGTGCCGTTATTAATAGGTTAATTACCCCCAATCAAAGGCAGAAACTGGTTGCTACATCAAGCGACCATGTTTCTGCCTATCCCTTTAATAAAATAGATTTATTTCCTTTTTATGAAGTGAAATTTGATTTGGGAAGATTATATGATGTTGATCCATATAAAATTATTAATGGATTAGCAGGTCCTGGTGGATATATTGTTGTAAAAGAACAACCAATGGCTAATACCTTTGCTTTAATGATTCATTATTATGGAGATAAAGCCTTTGCCAACAACCAAGAATATTCCTTATTTTCACTCTATTGTTATGATGGCCTAACAGGATATCCTGAGACACAATGGGGTTATGATACCATGAGCTACAAGCTTGTAATCAAATCCCTTTGTAAGCCATCATATGATGTGTATGTAACTAATACTAGAGACTATTTCTATGATTATAAAGTAAAGGCTATGTTATCAATAATATTTGGGAAAGAAATAGGTTTAATTTTAAGTGAACAGATTCTAACATATTATTATGATGAGAACAGAGTAGATATTGAATTATTCGATACCATGGGTATTTCAATGTATTCTTTTAAAACAGGAAATGGGACAATTGGTAATTATACTTTCACTATTAAGGCACAACCATGAAAAAAACAATAGGATTTTTTATTGTTGTAATAATTTTAATGATTTCTTTTTCATCAATTGCATCATACTGTCCAGTGTCACCTGACGGTGAACATTTTTTTTCATATTACAAAGAGGCACAGCATAGCGTAGCAGGCCATAGATATTATCGAATTTGTGAAGAGTGTGGTGTTTTAGAAGAATTAGGTTATGTAATTGATTATACATGTTGTTTATGTGTGGGACATAATTATAATAGCTGGTCAACCCCTTCTATAACCCATTACGATCAAGGTCATCTAACTAGTCGAATTTGTACTAGATGTGGTTATACTCAATATGATTATGTGTATGATTTTAACTGTTGTCAGTGTACGAATAATCATGATTATATGACTATTATTTCTGATACTCATACAGCTAGTGGACACCTTGTTACAGAAGTATGCACAATGTGTGGTGAAAGTAATCCAGTTGGTTATGTAATAAAAACTGACTGTTGTCTTTGTGGTTACCACACTTATACAAATTGGTCGACTCCTAGTATTACTCACTATACACAAGGTCATAAACAAACAAAAACATGTACAAAATGTGGAGATACTTTAACAAGGTATGTAATTGACTATTCTTGCTGTGAATGTACTAATAATCATACATATATTGAAAAGATTTCACCTATTCATACTAGTAACGGTCATGAGGTATATGAAGAATGTATATATTGTGGTGAGAAAAATCATATTGGTTATACCACCATAGATTCTTGTTGTTGTGGTGTTCATATTTATGGCGACTGGCAGACTCCATCTATTCTACATACATATCAAGGACATGTTCAACAAAGAGTGTGCCAGCTGTGTGGAGAGGTAGAAGAGAGGTATGTAAGCGATGATAATTGTTGTTTTTGTAGTGGACATGATTTTAGTGAGTGGTCACTATTAGGTGAGCATACAGTTATTGGCCATGAATCAAGTAGAGCGTGTTCTAGATGTGGTTATGAAGAAAAAAAATATTTTGTAGATTTCAACTGTGATTTATGCAGAAGCGAACCAGTAAATAATGTAGAGTTTTTAAGATGGCTCCAATCAAGAGGAATTCCTGCTTGGAGTAGTGGGAATATGTATCAAGCAAATTTCGCCACCTATAGTAAGTATGGATTAATTGTATATGGGTGGCCAGGACAAGTTGCTAATAATGAATTAAAGGATGGTGAATACAGATATTTAGGTTTCACATACCTAAATGACTACTATACAAATATGTATTTTCCAAATGATTACACCAGTGGGATTCCTCCTGAATTATGGAATTTTGTTCCTGTTAGTGGAGCCATGGAAAGCTATGACTTACTCGAACAAACTGTACAAAAGCCATATATGTTATCAACCCTACTAGTAGGGCATGGAGCAACTACATTAACAGCAGCAAAAATTGGAATTGATAAAGCAAAAGTACAATCAGGTGCTACATGGTCTAACTCTGGTAGTATTTACACAGAAAAAGATAGCGGTAATTATGCGACATTTATTGTCCCATCAATGGGCTATGGTAATTTGAGTGCTACTTTATCATCTTCAAAAACAGTGCTTTCATTTACTCCGGGAGTTGATCAAATTGAGGTTACATTAACCCTACTTGCTTCTATGGATAAACCATCTAATGAAATTAACTATTTTAAAGGTAGTATAATGAGTGATCCTACAACAACTAATTATTTTACAAATCAAATAGAAATTAGTAAGACAGTAATAATTAATCGACCAATGAGTGATTATGAAGAGGTCTCATTTAATGCTAATGTTGAATTAGAAAGTATCTTTGGTGATAGGTTTGAAAAAGATGTGTATTGTACAATTGCTTTACATATTATGGATGATTCGGGGGAAGACCCACCACCTGACCCACAACCACCAATTGATATTGATGCAATTGATATCGAGGGGATAACTTTATATGGAGCTTATAATCATTGGACAAATGAATATGATATTTTAGGAAATGAACTACCGTATCATGAACATCGTTTTATGAGTTTAGAGAAAATATTTGTTACGATTCAAGCAAAAAATGTTAAAGGGTTATTAATACGATTTTCGCCACCAATGGAAAGTATGCAATACACTAGCACAGAAGGTATTTTCTATGATTATTATGATGACTTTGGACTTGAATATGTAACATTTCCAACAGATAGTATATTTTATTTTCAAGAAGAAACCATTGATTTTACTTTTTCCTATATTATTCCCATGTGTCCTGAAACCATAACTATGGATAATCAACGTTTACGAATTCCATACACCTTATACATTATGTTAGTTAATGGAGATGAATCGATAATATATACCATATCAGATATAGATATTACAGGAACTGTATATGATTTATTATATCCACAACCTGGGCAATAAAGATAATATTAAATTATTTTTGTAATATTATTTGCACGAACATAGTACTTTTTGCTATGCTATACATGAAGGGTAGTATATGAAAAAGGTTGTATTTTATTTAGAATTTGGAATAATGGGTATTATTGTCTGGTGTATCCTGTTTGAGCAGTTTTCTGTGGAAAAAATAGCTATTGGATTTATTTTTGGTGTGTTTAGTATTTTATTTGCTAATTTGTTCTTAATGACAAGACAATCTCACCGTGCTTATTATATTAATCCTTTTATCATGGGATGGTTTTTGATTACAGTAGTTTATCAAATAATTAAAAGTGCTTTGGCAAATTTTATTCCTATTTTACTTGGAAAAGCAAATATGGTAACTGTACGTATAAGAACTAAAGTTGATAGTGGATTAATGACTAGTGTCATTGGTAATGCTATTACAATGATA
>JAUUZE010000069.1 GCA_030590175.1 Clostridia bacterium | reverse complement strand
CATCTTCATATATTTGAGATTGATTATATAATTTAATTAAATCTTTTTGGGACATAATCAAATGTGGTACGTTAGGACATTATCATTTGTGACTCAGAAATAACCTCCTACTCGATTGTTTTCTAGTTGACATGGTATTATAATACTGGTACTATAGTGAAATACTTTAATAATTTAGCGCTTTAACGAGATAAAGTAAATGGAGGATGACATGCCAAAGTGGAAATATTATAACCCAGAAGGAATGCAAGATAAATTGTTTGATAGATGTTATGTGAAAAGAAATTTAGAAAGCAAAATAATACAAGTGTTTAGAACTAATGGTTACTATGAAATTGACACACCAGCTATTGAATTTTATGATGTGTTTTCTAGTGATAGGCAGGTAATTGCTCCTGAATCACTATTTAAATTTGTTGATGAAAAAGGACGCTTGTTAGCCCTTCGACCTGAGTTAACAATACCAGCTGCTAGGGTAGTTGGAACAAAGTTAAAAGAAATGTCTTTACCCATAAAAATATCATATCTTGGGAATTGCTATCAATATACAGATGCAGGACCTGGTCAACAAAGAGAGTTTACACAAGCAGGTGTGGAAATATTTGCAACTAATAATCCTTTTTATGATGCACAGATAATTAAAATGGCCATAGAAACTATAAAACAAGCTGGAATTGATGAATTTACTATTGAATTAGGACAAGTAGAGTTTTTTAAAGGATTAATGGAATATGCGTTGTTTGATGAGGAAACCATTGAATTAATCAGAACCATGATTGAGGCTAAAGATTACTTTGGAGTAGAAGAGTTACTAGATACTAGAAATGTAAAAGCAAGTATAAAAGAAAAAATATTAAACATGTCAAGTTACTTAGGTGATAAAAAAACACTTTTAATGTTACAGAAAAGTGATTTAAATAAGCGCTCAAAAAATGCTATTACTAATTTACTTAACATTTTAGATGTTCTTGAACAATTTGGTTTATCATCATATATATCTGTTGACCTTGGAATGGTTAAGAAACTTAACTATTATACAGGAATGATTTTTAAAGGACTGACATATGGATTAGGTTACCCTATTTTAAGTGGGGGACGTTATGATAATTTAAGTGAGAGATATGGAAAGCCACTTTGTGCAACTGGGTTTTCAGTAGGTATTGACTCGTTACTTAATGCTTTACAAAGGCAAGATAAGCAGAGTGTAAAACCAAGTATGGATACCATAGTGATGTTTAGTAATAAAGGACGTAATAGTGCAATAAATATAGCTAAGCAATTAAAAGAACAAGGACTGTCTGTGGATTTAGTTGACGATAGTATAACAAGGGAATATGCCATAAAAAGAAATATTCCAGGGATTATTCATGTATTAGATGATGAGAATATAAAAATAATTAATATACAAGAAGACACAACAATAACTACAACTATTGAAAAGCTTTTGAAAGGAGAGACATCATGAAGTATCTAACAATAGCATTACCAAAAGGGCGATTAGCAGAGTTAACCCTTGATATGTTGAAAAGCGCGGGTATAAAATGTGAAAGTGCTGATCTAAAATCGCGAAAACTAATTATTAAAGATCAACAAAATATGATTAAATTCTTTATGGCAAAACCTTCTGATGTTCCCACATATGTTGAATATGGTGCTGCTGATTTAGGAGTTGTTGGAAAAGACACATTGTTAGAAGAGAAAAGAAACCTATATGAAGTATTAAATTTAAAATTTGGAGCTTGTAAGATGTGTGTAGCAGGTCCAAAAGAATTAAAAGGAAAACTAGATTCAATTGTTAATAAGAGAGTAGCTACAAAATACCCTACAATTGCTAGAGATTATTTTGAAATTGTAAAAAAAGAAAAAATTGAAATTATTAAATTGAATGGTTCTGTTGAATTAGCTCCTTTAGTAGGGCTATCTGAAGTTATAGTTGATGTGGTTGAGTCAGGTAAAACTTTACAAGAAAACAATTTAGTTGTACTAGAAGAAATTGCAGATGTATCTGCTAGATTAGTGGTTAATAAAGTGAGTATGAAGATGAAAAATACGCGAATTACTCAAATTATTGACAGTATGAAAAAGGAATTAGCAAAATGATAAAAATTACTACTGATAAAAATATAGCACTATCAATAATGAAAAACCGAGGACAACTTGATAATGAAGAAGTGATTTTTAAAGTTGCTAGTATGATGACGGATATAAGAAGTAATAAAGATGAAGCTATTAAAAGGTATACTAAACTTTTTGATGGGATAACAATTGATAAACTAATGGTAACTGAAGAAGAAATTAAAATTGCATATGAAACAGTTAATGATAAATTTTTAAATATTATAAGACAAGCCATTAAAAACATTACAAAATATCATGAAAAATTAATCCTTAAATCATGGCTTTGGGAGAAAGAACCAGGAATTACTCTAGGTCAAAAAATTACTCCACTTGATATTGTTGGAATTTATGTGCCAGGAGGAGTGGCTCCTCTTATTTCATCAGTACTTATGAATGCTATTCCTGCAAAAGTTGCAGGTGTAAATAAAGTTATTATGTGCACACCCCCAAAAATTGATAGCGAGCGAATCGTGGCAGCTAAAGAGTGTGGTGTTGATCAGATTTTTAAAATAGGTGGAGCACAGGCAATTTTTGCCATGGCTTTTGGGACAGAAAGTATTCCAAAAGTAGATAAGATTACAGGCCCTGGAAATATTTATGTAGCAAATGCAAAGCGACTTGTATATGGCTACTGTGATATTGATATGATTGCAGGTCCAAGTGAAATTATGATTGTAGCAGATGATAGTGCCAATGCAGCTTATATTGCTGCTGATTTATTATCACAAGCAGAACATGATAAACTAGCAGGTGTAATTTTAGGAACTACATCAATGGAAATGGCAAAAAAAGTAACATATGAATTAGAAAAACAATTTAAAACTCTTTCTAGAAAAGAAACGATTATATGTTCATTAAATGATTTTGGTGTAATTTATGTGGATAATAATATGGATACATTAATATCCCTAGTAAATGAAATTGCTCCTGAGCATTTAGAGTTATTAGTAAGTAACCCAGATGAATTGATTGAGAAAGTTAGAAATGCAGGAGCTATTTTTAAAGGTATGTATTCACCAGAACCGTTAGGTGATTATTTTGCAGGACCAAATCATACATTACCTACAGGAGGAACAGCAAAATTTTTCTCTCCTTTGGGAACTTATGATTTTCAAAAGAGAACAAGTGTAATTGAATACAGTGAAGAACAACTACAAAAAGTAGCAAAGAGCATTGAAACTTTTGCAATGAAAGAAGGATTGGATGCTCACAAGCGAGCAATTTCAATTCGCTTTGAGGAATAATTATGAGAAATTTTTTATGTAATAGAGTTAAGTCAATAATTCCATATACACCAGGTGAACAACCAAGGGATTTAGAGTATATAAAACTTAATACAAATGAAAATCCATATCCACCATCTTTGAAAGTTTTAAAAGCTATGAAAGATAGCGTTGATGCATCAATACAGTTATACCCAGATCCTGAAAGTATTAAGTTACGTAATAGAGCTGCAACTTATTATGGTGTAAAAGTTGAAAATGTTTTCACAGGGAATGGATCAGATGAAATTTTAGCATTAGCTTTTATGGCTTTTTACCAAGATTCAAAAATTTGTTATCCTGAAATATCATATAGTTTTTATCCAGTTTATAGTAATTTATATAAAGTGGACGATGAAAAGATAAAAATGAATGATGATTTAACCATTGATGTTAATAAAATGATGAATAAAAATAAAGGAGTAGTAATTACCAATCCTAATGCACCAACAGGAGAGTGCCTTAATGTTGATACTTTAGAGAAAATTATTTCATCAAATAGCCAAAATGTTGTTATAGTTGATGAGGCATATATTGATTTTGGTGGAGATAGTGCTATTGGTTTAATTACTAAATATGACAACTTACTAGTTGTACAAACATTATCAAAGTCTCGTTCATTGGCAGGATTGCGAATAGGTTTAGCATTTGGTAGTGAAAACTTAATTGCTCAATTAACATCCATTAAGAATTGTTTTAATTCTTATCCTGTAGATAAGATATCTCAAGTAGCAGCAATAGCATCTTTTGACGATGAATTATATTTTCAAAGTATTTGTCAAAAAATCAGTAACTCAAGAGAAAAAACAATAAGTGAATTAACAAAATTAGGTATGAAGGTATTACCTTCAAAGGCGAATTTTATTTTTACTAAACACAAAAATATCACTGGTGAAAATTTATATTTAAAATTACGTGAAATGGGGATATTAGTTAGATATTTTAACTTACCATCAATCAGTGAATATGTTAGAATAACCATAGGAACAAAAGAACAGATGGATGAATTGATAAAAGCTATTGGGGAAATTTTAAAATAACAAATATAATTAGTATTAAATATAGAGGAGATATCTATGGCACGACAAGTTCAAATTAAACGAAAAACAAATGAAACATTAGTTGATTGTACCATTAATCTTGATGGTAAAGGATTGTACAAGATTGACACAGGTATTGGTTTTTTTAATCATATGTTAGAGTTGTTTTCAAAACATTCACTAATTGATATTACCTTATTAGTAAAAGGTGACTTAGAGGTTGATTGCCATCATTCAGTTGAAGATGCAGGAATTGTTTTAGGTCAGGCTATTAAAAAGGCGCTAGGTGATAAAAAATCAATTAAAAGGTATGGGTCGTTTACTGTACCCATGGATGAGGCATTAGCTCGTGTAAATATTGATTTAAGCATGAGACCATACTTAGTTTTCAATGGGGAATTTAATAAAGAAAAAGCTGGTGATATGGATGTTGAAGTAGTAAAAGAGTTCTTTATGGCTCTATGCACTAATGCGGGAATTACTTTACATATAAATATTGATTATGGTAAAAATAATCATCATATGATTGAAGCGGTATTTAAAGCTTTTGCACGAGCATTAAGAGAAGCGGTATCTATTGATGATAAAGTTGATGGAATCCCATCAACCAAAGGAATTTTATAGGAGAAAATAATGAGCTTATTAAGAAATACAGATTTTATGGATGTGAAACCTTTTGTAAAAGGTAAAGTGAGAGATATGTTTGATTTAGGTGATAAGATACTTATCGTTGTAACAGATAGAATATCAGCTTTTGATTGTGTATTCCCTGATTTAATACCATATAAAGGACAAGTATTAAATTCTATTTCAGCTTTTTGGTTTGACTTTACTAAAGATATTATAAAAAATCATGTTATTACTACTGACGTATCAAAATATCCTTCTCCATATAATCAGTTTCATGAACAATTAAGTGGTAGGTCTATGTTAGTAAAAAAAGTAAAGATTGTTCCTGTTGAATGTATTGTAAGAGGATATCTTGAAGGATCTGGACTAAAGGACTATCGTAAAACTGGAAAAGTTTGTGGTATTACTTTACCTAAAGATTTAACGCAAGCTGCCAAATTACCACAACCTATTTTTACACCATCAACAAAAGCTGAGCAAGGACATGACATGAATGTTACATATGATGAATTAATAAACATCATTGATGAAGATTTAGCTAAGAAACTTAAAGAAGCATCTATTGGATTATATAAAAAAGTTAGTGAATATGCATTAACTAAAGGGTTGATATTAGCTGACACTAAATTTGAATTTGGTTTACTTGATGGGGAATTGGTAGTAGCAGATGAAATGTTTACTCCTGATTCTTCTAGATTTTGGGATGCAAGTGATTATGAACCAGGTAGAGCACAAAAAAGTTTTGATAAGCAGTATTTGCGAGAATACCTAGAAACACTTGATTGGGATAAAAATCCTCCAGCACCTTCATTACCTGAAGATGTTATAGAAAATACTTCTAAAAAGTATAAGCAAGCTTATTCAATATTAACTGGAAAGGAAATTATCTAATTGATTGGAATTGTTGATTATGGAATGGGAAACTTAGGAAGTGTAAAGAAAGCTTTTGATTATTTATCCATCAAAAGCTTTGTTTCATCTGACAAAGAACTCCTTAAACAAGCCGATAAAATAGTTTTACCAGGTGTTGGAGCTTTTGAAGATGCCATGAATAATCTTAATAAGTATGACTTAACTAAGATGATTATAAATGAAATAAATAGTGACAAACCATTTTTAGGGATTTGTCTAGGATTGCAATTGTTATTTGATTATTCAGAAGAAGGAAATAACCCTACTGGATTAGGAATAATAAAAGGTGGAGTTAAAAAATTTGATGCTTCTATAAATTTAAAAATTCCTCATATTGGATGGAATAATATTAATAGTAATAAATGTCCTTTACTAAATTCATTTGATAATCAATATTTCTATTTTGTTCATTCATATTATGTAGATCCTACTGAGGATACAAATTGTAGTTATACAACCTATGGAAAAGAGTTTGTATCAGCCATAGAAAAAGGTAATATTTTAGCAACACAATTTCACCCTGAAAAAAGTGGTGAAGCAGGATTAGCCTTATTAATGAATTGGGCAAAGGTGTAAGATGGTAATTTATCCAGCTATTGACTTATTAAATAAACAATGTGTCAGACTAACAAAAGGTGATTATGAAAAAGTAACAATTTACTCTAATAATCCCATGTCTTTTGCTTTAAAATGGAAACAATTAGGCGCGAAGTATTTACATATTGTTGATTTAGATGGTGCTAGAAATGGAGATGCTATTAATTTACCTATTATTAAGAAGATTGTAAGTGAAGTTAATATACCCATTCAAACAGGTGGTGGTATCAGAACGCTAAAGCGAATTGACGAATTATTAAATTGTGGAGTTAAAAGAGTTATCATTGGGACAAAAGCTGTAAATGATCAAGCTTTTGTAAAAGAAGCAATTTCATTATATGGAGATAAAATTGCAATTGGTATTGATGCTAAAAATGGTTATGTTGCCATTGATGGGTGGAAGGTTACTAGTAATTTTGAAGCAGTTACTTTTGCTAAGATGATGGAAGATATTGGAGTTAAAACAATTATTTATACAGATATTAGTAGAGATGGGATGATGCAAGGTCCAAATATAGAAGCAATGAAACATATGGTTGATAGCACTAATTTGCAAATTATTGCTTCAGGTGGAGTTAGTAAGCGAAGTGATTTAGATGAACTGGTAACCACCAATGTAAATGGAGTTATTATTGGGAAAGCTCTTTATGAGAAAACCATAAAATTAGAAGAGGTGAGCAATGCATACTAATAGAATTATTCCCTGTTTAGATGTTCATCAAGGACGTGTAGTCAAAGGTGTTAACTTTGTCAACTTAGTTGATGCAGGAGATCCAGTAGAAATTGCCAAGATGTATAACAAAGCAGGAGCAGATGAATTAGTTTTTTTAGATATTACTGCTTCAAGTGAAAAAAGAGATATTATGCTTGATGTTGTAAGTGAAGTGGCTAAATGTATTTTTATACCCTTTACTGTTGGTGGGGGAATTAAAACTGTAGAAGATTTTCGTAAATTATTAAAGGCAGGAGCAGATAAAGTATCAATAAATTCAATTGCTTATCATAACCCTGATTTAATAAATGAGGCTGCTTATAAATTTGGTTCACAGTGTGTTGTTGTTGCAATTGATGCTAAGAAAAATGAAAAAGGTAGTTATGATGCCTATTTAAATGGTGGGCGAGTTAATACCAATAAAGATGTAATAGAGTGGGCCAAAGAAATAACTAAACGAGGGGCAGGAGAAATCCTATTAACAAGCATGGATGCTGATGGAACAAAAAATGGGTATGATCTTGAATTAACTAGACAAGTTTCAAAAAGTGTAGGTATACCAGTAATAGCATCGGGAGGTGCTGGTACAAAAGAGCATTTTAGACAAGCAATTATAAAAGGAAAAGCAGATGCTGTTTTAGCAGCTTCATTATTCCACTTTGGTGAATTATCAATTATGGAACTTAAAGAGTATTTGTTTGAAAAACATATTCCAGTGAGATTTTAGGTAATTTATCTATAAATTTACCCTATGTTTATACAATAGTACCAAAGATATTTGAACATATGTAAATGAATTGACAACCATATAGTGGTTTGCTATACTTTTTATAGTGATTGCAGGAGGCGAAAAAATATGAAATATCAAACAATGTTTAAAATTGGAACAATTATTTCTTCAATTGGTTTTTTCTGTATGACAATGATGTTTTTTGTAATAATAGTTTATACAAAAGACGAACTGACATATGCAGTGAACCCTGAGTTGAAACCACTTACTTGGATGATTCCAACGTTACTATTCTATCTAATCGGAATTCCATTAATAGCTATTGCTAATAAGAAGAAAAGACTAGAAAGAGAAGCAATGTTAAGAATCGACTAGTACGATTGAAAAGGTATATTATATACACCCATAAAGGGTGTATATTTTTTTGTATTATTTTATAATTAGGTATTGCCTTTGATATGAGAATACATTATAATATTTTTAGCACTCCAATATAGAGAGTGCTAACAAAAGTAAATTTTAGGAGGAATTCTTATGGTTATTAAACCTTTAGGAGACAGAGTTGTAATAAAAATGCTTGAAGGCGAAGAAACAACAAAAAGTGGTATCGTACTACCAGGATCTGCCAAAGAAAAACCACAGATTGCAGAAGTGGTTGCAGTGGGTCCAGGTGGAATTGTAAATGGTGAAAAGGTGGTTATGGAATTAACAGTAGGTGATCACGTTTTAATCAGTAAATATGCAGGAACTGAAGTTAAAGTAGATGGAGAAGAATTTTCCATTATGAAACAAGCTGATATTCTAGCAATTGTAGAATTATAGAGGAGGAAAAAAATATGGCAAAACAGATTTTATATGGTCAAGAAGCCAGAAACGCACTTGAAATTGGTGTAAATAAGTTGGCAAACACTGTTAAAATTACCCTAGGACCTAAAGGTCGTAATGTGGTATTAGATAAAAAATTTGGCGCTCCATTAATAACTAATGATGGTGTAACCATTGCAAAGGAAATTGAATTAGAAGAACCTTTTGAAAATATGGGTGCACAGTTAGTTAAAGAAGTTGCAACAAAAACAAATGATGTTGCAGGTGATGGGACTACAACTGCTACTTTACTAGCACAAGCAATTGTTAGAGAAGGATTAAAAAATCTAGCAGCTGGAGCTAATCCTATGATTCTTAAAAAAGGCATAGAAAAAGCTGTAGAAGCAGCTGTGGATGGGATTTCTAGCATTTCTCGTGAAATGAAAGGAAAAGAAGACATTGCAAGAGTTGCTAGTATTTCAGCAAATGATGAATATATTGGTTCATTAATTGCAGATGCTATGGAAAAAGTTAGTAAAGATGGCGTTATTACTGTTGAAGAATCAAAAACTATGAGCACAAAATTAGAAGTAGTTGAAGGAATGCAATTTGACAGAGGATACTTATCACCATATATGGTAACTGATACTGAAAAAATGGAAGCTATCATGGATGATGCATATATTCTACTTACTGATAAAAAAATCACAAATATTCAAGAAATTTTACCTATATTAGAACAAATTGTTCAACAAGGTAAAAAATTAGTAATTATCGCTGAAGATGTAGAAGGCGAAGCATTAGCTACATTAGTTGTTAATAAATTACGTGGCACATTTAACTGTGTTGCTGTTAAAGCACCAGGATTTGGCGACAGAAGAAAAGCTATGTTACAAGATATCGCTATTTTAACAGGTGGCCAAGTAGTTTCAGAAGAAGTTGGACTTGATCTTAAAGATACTACTTTAGAAATGTTAGGTCATGCAAGACAATTAATTATTCAAAAAGAAAATACTATTGTTGTTGATGGATTTGGCGAAATGGAAGAAATTAAAAATAGAATCGCATCAATTAAAT
>JAUUZE010000090.1 GCA_030590175.1 Clostridia bacterium | reverse complement strand
TAGTAACAGAACTTACTATTCCCGTTATTTGTTTTGGGTTAAAATGTGATTTCAGAGGTCATCCTTTCCCAGGTAGTACATATCTATTTGCTTTAGCACAAGATATTGAAGAAGTTACAACAAGGGCAATCTGTAGAAAAAGCCAAAAACCAATAAAAGCTACAGTTAATATGAGACTTGTAAATGGCCGACCTGTTTTTAGCGGTGACCAAGTTTCTATAGAAGATGACGATGTAGTTCATTATGAACCAGTATCGTTAAAAGAATTCATGAAAAGATTTATTAAAGCAGGTGAAAAATACTAAAAAAACAGTAATATTATTATGTAGGGGGATAGATAAATGTTTACACAGGGATTAGGAAATTTATATCAAATAACTAATGGAAAAACCAGATCTATTTGTGCAGAAAATCCAACAGGAGCAAAAGCAAACGGAGCAAAAGCAAAAGCTAATGGAGCCAGCTTAGCAATGGGTAAGGGTTGGAAATGCAAACCGTGTATTACGGTAAAATCAGGTGAAACGGCTACTTTAGCAGATGTTTCTGGAAGTGGTGTCATAAGACATATCTGGATGACCGCTGACTCTAGAATGCTTAGAGCTGGGGTCTTACGATTTTATTGGGATGGAGAAATTAAACCTTCTGTTGAAGTGCCTTTTGGTGATTTTTTTGGAATGGGACTTGAGAGAAGATTTGATCTTAATTCTTTACCTGTAGTATGTAATCCTGATGGTGGGATGAATTGCTATTGGCCTATGCCTTTTAGAAAAGGTTTTAAAATTACTTTTACAAATGAATATCATGAAGATGTTCGAGGATTTTTCTTTCAAATTACATATGATGAACAGGAAGTAGAAAAAAGTGCAGGATATTTCCATGCAACATGGAGGCGGGCAATAACTACACGAAAAAATCCTGAACATATTATTGTTGATAATATTATTGGTAAGGGACAATATGTTGGAACATCTCTTTCTTGGATGCAATACTCAGATTGCTGGTGGGGAGAAGGAGAAATTAAGTTCTTTATGGATGGTGATAAAGAGTATCCCACTATCTGTGGAACAGGAACAGAAGATTATTTTGGCGGTGCTTGGAATTTTGGGGGTAATTACAAAGACACTTTTGGACGTCATTACAGTACACCTTTTTTAGGATTTCCATATAGCGAAAGACAAGAGGGGAAAGTCCCTAAACATAGTATGTATCGTTGGCATGTAATGGATCCAATTCGTTTTGATAGTGATTTAAAAGTAACTATTCAAGCACTTGGATGGTGGCCAGAGGGTAAATATCAACCACTAACAGAAGATATAGCTTCTGTAGCTTTTTGGTATCAAACTGAACCACATCAAGAGTTTCCATTATTACCAGAAATTAGCGAAAGGTGGGGACGCTAATGATGACGATTGTTCAAATATTAATTATATTTATAGTTCCTTATTTAATTATCCTAGGACACAGAAAATTTAAAATTATTAAAATATTAAGCCCCATATTGCTTGCTTATGGTATAGGAATTTTATGGGGAATTCTTGAAGGAATACCATTAGATCGAGATTTATCGATGACTATATCAGAAATTTGTGTTCCGCTTGCAATTCCACTAATACTTTTTTCTGCTGATTTTAAAAAGTTTATACATTCAGCAAAAACAACTATTACATCATTTATATTAGTAATTGTGGCCGCTTTTAGTAGTGCACTATTAACTGGAATATTTTTAAATGGTAAATTAGCAGAAGCTTCTAAAATATCAGGAATGCTAGTAGGGTGTTATACTGGAGGAACTCCTAATTTAATGGCCATAGGAATGGGTTTAAATATAAGTGAAGAAACACTAATTGTGGTTAATGCTAGTGATATGATACTAGGAGCAATGTTTTTCTTATTATTAATAAGTATAATAAAACCTCTTTTAGCAAAATTTTTAAAACCATATAAACATAATGGTATTGTTGAACAGGCAGAAGAGAGAATTTATTTTAGAGATTTAGAAAAAAAAGAAAAAATCACAGCAGTTAAAGAGTCTTCATTATTAATGATAATCTGTATTGGAATATTAGGACTTTCTGTTGGTATAGCAATGTTATTAACAGGAAAAATGGATGTAGCTATTATTATGCTATTGGTTACAACTGCAGGGATTTTTGGTTCATTTAGCAAACGAATCAGAAAAGTTAAATATACTTATGAAATAGGTCAATATATTATCTTAGTTTTTTCAATGGCCTTAGGAACTACTGTAAATTTACAAGAAATGCTAAAAGCATCCCCAACTATTTTAATGTATGTCGCAGTTACCATGTTTGGTGCTATTTTTCTTCATCTTATTTTAGCAAAAATATTTAAAATTGATGTTGATACAGCTATTATCACAATGACTGCAGGTGTTTATGGACCTGCATTTGTAGTTCCTGTAGCAGAAGCAATTAAGAATAAAGAAGTTGTAGTTGCAGGATTAACTTGTGGTTTGGTTGGATATGCAGTTGGTAATTATTTAGGATACCTAGTTTATCATTTAGTTACTTTGCTTTTATAATAAAATAACAAAACATATAAACATCATGAAAAAATATTATTTTACTAGTTCTAGTAGGTCTATTAATATATCTTATTGTGTGTTTTTCTTTACTATAGATTAAGATGAATATGATATAATTATCATTGAAAGGAAAAGCGATGAATAATAATAGAAAAATTATTTTTATATTACTTCTAATCACTACCATTAGTTTATTTATGGTAGGGTGTCAACAAACAAGTGAAGTTGAACCTTCTATGACCAATACTCCTATAATTACAACATCGATTTCTTCTCAAAGTATAACAACAAAAAATAACGATACAACAACTACTAGCCAAACAACAAACACAACAAACACAACAAATACACAAGTTACAACAACAACAAAAAGTGAAACAATAACGACTGTTACTAATGAAAAAATTACTGTTCCAGAATTAATTGGTAATAATGTGACACAACTTGGAGAAATAGGACTTACTATTAACCAAATATCTCAATATAGTCGTACTATTTCAAAAGATATAATTATTTCCCAAAACATAAAAGCTGGAACTGTTGTTTCTAAAAACCAAGAAATCACTTTAACTGTTTCAAGTGGTTTACCAGTAATTACATACGGATATGATCTTATTTCTTTAGAAGTACAAAGGGAATATGACCATGGGCAATATCATTTTATGATTAACCAATATGATAATAATGTGTTCCTACGAACAATTGATGGAATTATAGTAACACATCAGTTAATTATTACTGATTGTCATTCTATGTTTTTTGATCAAAATGATTTAATCTATTATAAAAAAATTGGTGATAAAAAATTATATTCATTTAGTCTTTCTTCAAGGGAAAATAAAAAAATAATTAATGAAGCAGTTAATTATTATTATCTTAGTAATACAACACTTTTTTATGCTACTGATAGCAAAGTAAAAGCATATTCTCTATCTTCAAAAAACATAACGACAATAGTTAATATAAAAACTAATTTTTTTCAAATGGTTAATCATTTATATTATTTAGCAAATAGTAATGGAAATTCATATTTATATGAATTTGATGGAACAACATCTAAAAAGTTATTTGATACACCGATTAATTCCTTTGTTATTCATGATTTCAGGGTATATTATTATGAAAACGTGCAACTTTATTTTATAGATTTGTTAGACAAACAAAGATATCTTGCCACAAGCGAACAGCAATTACAATTAGATTTCTAGTTTTTATGAGTATGTCGGTGATGAATATCTGGTTTATGCTCATGAGAATGGGTAATATTTTCGTGAGTATGGGTATGTGAATGGGCTTGATTGTTGTGGTTGTGAAGATGATGTAAACCATTATGAGAATGTAAATGATTGTGTGTTATTGGTTCATGTGTGTGTAAATGATTGTGTTTTTCGAAAACTGCTAAATAAGCACCAAATAACATTAAAGGTAAAGCAATATAAAAAGAAAGTGATAGCGATTCGCTAAATATTATTAAAGAAAAAAGAACACCTAAAAAAGGTGCCACAGCATAAAAAGTGCTAGTTCTTGACGCTCCTAAATGACGTTGAGCTTTAATATAAAAGAAAATGCTTAGCCCATACGAAACAAATCCAAGTAGTAATGCTAGTAAAATTGGATAGAATAATATTGGTAAAGAGAATCCTTCAAATATAATATAGACAATCATTGCACCAATTCCAGAGCCAAAGCCCTTTAATATAACAATTTGAAAAGGATCCTTATGAGACATATTTCTAGTGAAATTGTTTTCAAAACCCCAAGTTATACAAGCTAATAAAACCAACAAAGAACCAAATGAAAATTTAGTAGCAGATATATATTGAAAATCTATGGTTAATAAAACACTAGAGATCGTAATAAAAAATATTGCCCACCACATTCTTTTTCCAATAGCTTCTTTAAATATAACAAGAGCAATTATTGTGGTTGCCACCATTTCAAAATTAAATAATAAAGAGGCATTTGCGCTAGATGTTAGTCGCAATCCATAAAGCAACAAAAAAGGAGCTAAAATGTCTAAAGCAATCATTAAGATTGCCCATTTTTTCTCCCCTTTATCTAATGAAGCCTCATGATTTTTATTCTTTTTTCCAAGATATATAAGACCCATTCCTATACCAGCACCTAAATAGAGCAAAGAAGCTAATAACATGGGAGATAATTTGTCTAATAGTAATTTAGACAAAGGAGCATTTAGCCCAAATAGCAAAGCTGCTAATAGGGCTAACAAAATTGCAGTTAAATGAACGTTTCTTTTTTTCATGTAGTTAACTTATAATCTCCCGCAGGTAAAGACACACTTAGTAACTTATCTTTTTTTGTCATTTGGTCTGGCTTAAACATACCCGCATATGCAATTGGTAGATATAGTGTGGCACTACAACCATATGGAATTGTAATATCCAAAGTTAGACTATTGTTTTTCTTTTTCCATGAAGTTGTAATTTTTCCACGAAGAGATTGAACATAACATTCAACAGATGTTAAGCCACAATCCACATCTGGTTGCATAATAATATGTTCATATCCAGGAGAATTTTCATCAGGTTTGATTCCACCTAAATATTTATACATAGAAGCAACTACATCAGAAAACATATGATGATTGTACGATCCAGTTCCATTCCATGTTTCCCAAATAGTTGTTGCACCTAGTTTAATTACATTACCAAAGCCTGGAAAAGTTTCTTGTGTAATCATTTTTATTGCACTATCAAAACGATTTGCTACACCTAAAGAGTTTAAAACATATTTATTTCCTAAAATACCAAAATCTAGATGGTTATCTAGTTTCTCAATCTGAGACAACAATAAATCAGTTAATGCTTTCTTTTCATCTTCGTTAGCTAAACCTTGAAAAAGCATACAACCAGTTGATGTTTGACAGTTACCAAATACAGTCATTTTTTCTTTATCAAAATATTTATTTCTAAAAGATTGTTTAATCTTTTTTGCTAATTTCTGATAATATTTTACATCATCTTGCTTGTCTAAAACAGAAGCTATTTTAGAAATAGTATCAGCAGCATTATAGAAATATGCAGTATCGGTTAATTCAGTTGGAGCCTTAAAAGAAGACATATTGACACTGATAGCAGGACCTTCAAAGGGAGCACACCAGTCGCCAATTCCATAATTAACAATATAATTTTCAGCCATTGTTTCCATATATGAACAATGTTTTGTAATAGTTTCATACATTTCTTCTAGAATTTGTATATCCCCATAATGCGTATAAAGGTACCAAGGAATTAAGGTTAATGCACTTGACCAGTCAGGACCATTTCCCCAATTGTATCCCCATCCCGTTGAAGGTATTACACAAGGAATAACACCACTTGGTTTCTGTGAATCTTTTATATCATGCAACCACTTTTTAAATTCATTAATAGTAATATAATTATACATTGTTTGCTCAGAAGATAAACTAGCATCACCTGTCCATGAGTTCTTTTCACGATGAGGGCTATCCGTTAATAAACCATGAAAATTACCAATTGTAGACCAATGAGAAATATCAATAACTTTATTTAATATGTCATCAGAAGTTTTTATTTCTCCTTTTCTAGGAATATCAGTATGAACAACAACGCCTTCAACAGTAGAGAGAGTAGGTTCTATTGATAAACCAACTAGCTCAATGTATTGAAAACCATGATAAACAAAGCGAGGACTCCATATTTCCACCCCATCACTTTTCTTTATATATTTATCTGTTTGAAATTCTCCTGTTCTAGTAAAACCTGAATTTCTTTTGCGATCTAAATCAATGCCGTTATCCATTAATTTCTCATTATAGATAATGGTAATTTCATCACCTTTTTTGCCAGTAGCTGATAATTTAACAAACCCTGACATATTTTGACCCAAATCAAAAACCCAAGAATTTTTTGTTGATTTCCAAAATTTAATTGGTTTTATAGTACATGTTTTTCTAATAGGTTCCATTTCCATGGCTGTTAATAAACCACCAGGGGTTCTAATGATTTTCACATCATCCCAATTACTATCATTGCAGTTTATTGTATTCCAATTAGGTATTTCTAAATTAGCATCATAGTATTCCCCGTTTCTTATACTATTAAAAGTAATGGGACTATTGGTAGATTTCCATGATAAATCAGTTACAATTAACATTTCTTTACCAGAAGCTAGTGTGATTCTTAATTCTGCAATCATTTTTGGGACATGTCTCCATGAAACCTCTTTTATATTCCATATATCTTGAGTGAAACAGTTATACCAACCATTACCAAGAAGACCTCCCAAAACATTGTCTCCTTTTGATAGTAAAGATGTCACATCATATGTGTGATACAAGATAGTATGATCATAATTTGTAAAAGCTGGAGACAATAAATCAGTACCTGTTTTTTTACCATTTATATATGCTTCAAAATAACCTAAACCAGTGATGTATAAACGGGCACTTTTTATATCCTCTGGTAAATTAAATGTTTTTCTAAGATAAGGAGAATGTGTGTATTTATCTGGTTTCATTATATTACCAGCAGTAATCCACATCCCTTCCCATTTTTCGCTTTTTTTACCTGTTTCAAAAGAGGAGATAGCACTTTTTATAAATTCATTGTTCTCCCCTTTTATCAGTACTTTATAGTAATAGATGCTTCTTGGTAATAATTTTGCACCTATATATTTAATATTTGTAAATTGATTAGAAATCACTTCTCCACTATCAAAGACTACATCTGATTTAGAATCAGAGACAATAAGCTGATAGGATCTTTGTGTAAATGTTGAGTAATCTCCATCATATTGCCAAGAAAAATAAGGACGCGAATCCATTCCTAATTGATGAGCCTTATAGTTACATACTAAATTTTTTATTGATAAGTTGTTCATTTTTCCAACTCCTCTATATTTCATCTTTCGTTTATTATATTATAAAATTAAAAAAAATATTACCCAAAAAAACAATTTTTCTTTATAGGTCTTGTACAAAGAATATGATACTATAAAGATACTAAAATTATATGGAGAAAATAAAAATGAGCATTAAAGATATGATAACCTTAACAAATGAACAAATTAAGCGCTATGAACAACTATATAATGATTATAAAATAATGAGTACACATCAAGAAAAAGCTTCTCCAAAATTTATTATAAACACCCCATGTACTAAATACACATGGGAAGAAATGCTAGAAGACTCATCAAAAATGCTTAAAAACGAGCTAATAAAAGTAAAAACACATATTGAATTACAAGATGATAGAGTACTATCTACTAGAGTTAATTTTGGAACAGCACAAATTGCAGCCGCATATGGCTGTGATATGTATATTCCACCAAATAACTTACCTTGTGCAAAAAACCATATCCTAACAGACATAAAAAACGTGAGAAATTTAAAAACTCCTTCCTATACAGATGGTTGGTATCAAAAATTAAAAGAATTCACTACTTTCTATCAAGAAAATATGCCCAAGCATGTATTTATACAATTGCCAGATATACAAAGTGCATTTAATAGTGCTCATTT
>JAUUZE010000001.1 GCA_030590175.1 Clostridia bacterium | reverse complement strand
GAAGAGTGCCCTCGGTGTAGGCTTACTATTTACTCTTACAATAGCCGGCTTGGTTGCAATCGGCTATGTACGCGTTCAGTACCTGGGTGACCTTTCCGTGGCCGGTGGGGTCGGCAGTTTCGCCAGCAGCAAATTTATAGGAGCCTCATTTGTTGGCCTGAACCTGGTTATTTTGGCTGCAGCCACGTTATGCTCCTACTTTGCCCATGATAAAGACCCTATGTTGGAGCATTTGCACCGCCGGACCAACCAGCTCAATAAGTCCATGCGTTCCATTGAAGCAAAACATAATGAAATTCTTTCCGAACAACAGGAAAAAATCAGCCGTATTCATCAGGAAGCCCAGGAACTCATCTATCACTATCGCAAAATTAATCAGCGCGAACGTCCTGATCATACAAAACCCAAGTCTTTTGAAAAGGAACATGAGATAGGCGTGGATTTCGAAAAACAAGAAAACAGCAAGGAACTGTTAAACGCAACCACCGCATTGCGTCGTTCTGAGGCGGCGAGTAAAAAATGAAAAACGTGACTACTATCATGTAGTCAGGCTGAAGCTGTTTAGACTGAAGGCTGAAGGAGTCTAAAGAGTACGATTGCCGACTTTTACTGGAAATAGCTTTTTTTTGCACCAAACATTGCTCAAAATGCGCTTTTCCCTAACAGACTTAACCTTCAGCCTATCTACCTGCAGTAAGGAGGTATACCCCAATGAGACGGTGGAAATATAGACTCTTTTTAATCATCTTTTTCTGCTCTTTTCTTTTTTTGGGTTCAATGATTCGGGACGCGGACGCATCTTCGATATTCGGAAAAGATAAAAAACCTTCGCGGGCGATCGTTGTTTTTGTCGACATGTCCGGAAGCACTAACAAAGCACGTCGCACAGTTTATCAAAAAGCGTTTGATAAAGTCTATCAAAACCTGCGGCAAGGGGACCGTATTGTCGTAGGAACCATCACCAGCCACTCCTACATCGACTTCAAACCGGTGATTGATACGGAAATTCCTAAACAATCATTATGGACTAACCGCCTTCAATACGAACAAAACCTGGCCAAGACTAAGAAAAACGTACGAAAATCGGTAGACCGACTCCTGTCTCGCAAGAAAGGGACTCCATATACGGAAATTCTAAATTCTTTGAATGTTGTCGATACAATCTTCCATAAAGAAAAACGTAAAAAGATCCTGGTTATCCTTTCTGATATGATCCAGGATTCTAAGCAATACAAATTTGGTCGTCATAAGATCACAAATAAATACATTTCCAATGTGATTCGAAATCAAAAAGAACAAAACCTCGTTCCCAACCTCGCCAATGTTAAGGTCTATGTGGCAGGGGCCAGTGCACCCAATTCCAAAAAGTTTCGATCCATACAAAAATTTTGGTCACGTTATTTCACCGAAAGTAAGGCGGACTTTTCCACTCATCGCTATGGCCATTCCCTTCTTGAATTTGAAAAAGAATCATAGGCTTCCACAACCTTTGATATCTTAGATTTTGAAACCAGACGAAGTAAAACTATTCATAAAGTTGAACTTGAGACAGATGTTAGCGGAACTCTTTATGTTAGTTTTGATTATAGAAATTCTGAATTAGATAGTTTTTCATCAACTCCTTGGGTAATGGTTAATCCTGGTGGTCAAGCATATTTACCTTGTTATGGAAAAGAATTTAAGTTAAAAATTAAACTTAATAATTATGAAGCATTTAATATTTATAAGATAAAAATACATGGAGATATTAATGATAATTAGACTAACACCACAACAGATTTCAACAAGAGATTTACAAGGTACTTATACTTATTGGGAAATTATTAAGTATGGAATGGCTAATACTCATATAAAAGATGAGAAAGATATTCACTATTATAATATCCAGACATTATATGAATTACTTAGTGGTAAAGCTCAATGTTATTTTATGTTAGATAAAGAAACCAGAGCAATAAAAGCTCTTATGATTAATAGAATTTTATCTAATAAAATTACTGGTGATTTAATTCTTTATGGAGAATATCTATATGCTTTTGAAAAATCAAATATAGATGTTTATAAAAAACTTGTTGAAACATCTTTAGCATTTGCAAAGAATAATAATTGTAAGGCATTTGAATTTGATTCAGCTAATTCTAAAATTTGGGATATGGCAAGTAATTTTAATATAGCAGAAACATTTAGAAATTATATAATTAAATTATAAGGATATTATTATGGGCTCTGGTGGAGGTTCTTCAGAAGATAAAAATAAACAGACTACTACAACTGTTAGATATCCTGCATATTTAGAAACTGCTCATAGAAGTTTTTTGAATAATGTTCATAATCAAGTTACAGTTATTAAAGAAGATTCTCCATATGCTGATTTTAGTGCAATAAATATAGATGATGCATTTCTTACAGCCGGATATACTATATCTAGTTTTCCAGCATTGTATGATATGTTTGGAAAGCATATGGCTGGATTAGATATTGAGGAAATCTTTGATGATGTTTTTGATAGTATTGTTAATACATCTATTATCGATGATATAGTTACATCAAAATCTGATATGTTGGATGATGATATAGATGATAGAATTATGGCTAAGTTTGCTATTAGTATGCGTGATATAGATTCTATTGAAAGTAGTTCTTTTGTAATTGGTAAATCTATTATTGAACAGAAGAAGATTTTTAAGATTTCAAAGTTTGAATCAGAACTTAGATATAATATGTTTCCTGATATGATGAAAGTTTATTCAGATAGATTAACTTGGCAAAAGGATATTATTATTTGTTATGGAGAAGTAATACAGAATTATTATAATATTAAACTTGGAGTTGAAAAGTTTAATTATGAAAAATTATTTAAAGATAAGCTCTGGCCATTGAATGTTTTTGAATATGAGAGATCAGCAATAGGAGTTTTAACTGGAGCTGGTTCATCGAGCACTAAATCAAAGCAAGATGAAGGTGGAAGTAATATAAAGAGTGCACTTGGCGGTGCTGCTAGTGGGGCAGCTGCTGGAGCAATGACTGGTGATTCTTGGATAACAGCAGCAGGTGGAGTTATAGGAGCTGCAACATCATTCTTTTAATAAGGAATAATTATGGGTTCATATACTAATGTTAATACAACTAGATATCCAGATTACTTAGAAAGTAAACATCAGACTCTTTTAGATTATACACAAGCTGAGGTACTTGAAGGAGTTGCAACTAAATCTCCAGCTTATGGAAGAACCGATATAGAAATTGATGATCTGTTTTTTGATGTAGGAAGTGTGATAGGAAATTTTCCATCATTATTTGATATCTATGGTAAGTTTTTAGCTGGGCTTGATATTAGTGTATTATTTGATCAGATACTTTATGATACAACTAATGGTATTCCTCTAACAAGTTTAGTTGAAAAGAAAGTTAGTTTAATTAATACTGAAGTTGATAATTCTATTGTTAGATTTAATTCTGGAGTTGATAATATTAATTCTATTATGAATAGTATTTATATAGACGGAATAAATTTAATAAATGAATCTAAAGATAAGACTATTGATAGATATAAAACTGAAGTTAAATATAAATTATTACCGATAGCAATTAATAGATGGTCAACACATTTAAGTTGGAATAAGAATGTTGTTGGTCAGTATAGTAATATAGTTAAATTATATTATAATTTGAAGTTGGATGTTATTAATACTAATCTTGATATGAATATCCAAGATAAACTTTGGCCTTTAGATTTATATGAATTTGAAAGATCGGTTTTAGGACTTTTAACCGGAGCTGGCTCATCAAGTACTTCAGGGAAAAAAGGTGGTAGTGCTAGTGATCTAGAAAAATTTGTTGGTGGAGCTTTAAGTGGAGCAGCTACTGGTTTTGGAGTAGGTAATTGGGTTGGAGCTATTGTAGGTGGTGTAATAGGTGGAGCATTATCATTCTTATAATTAAATTCCCTTTGATGATTTAATCATCAAAGGGGATAATATAAATGCTATGATGATTTAATCATCAAAGGAGATTTAAAATGAATCCAATGGATGTAGCAAAAAATTTAGGTGATGAAGTTCAAACTGGGCAAGGTGATGCAGGAGGAATATTTGGTAAGGTTGGTGGTTTTATGAAAGAAAAACCAGAACTTACAAGTATCATTCTTGATTATCTTGGTAGTGGATTAGCTGGTCGTGATGAAGGTAATATATTTGCTGGACTTGGAACTCAATTAGCTAAATCTAGTCTAAGTGAAAAAGCTTTAAAAGATATAGCTGGGCAAAAAAACCAAAGCCAAGAAAGACTAATGAAAGCATTTACAGATATTCTTGGTGGACGTACTCCTGCGGAAGATAGTTTTACTGCTCCTGGATTAACCGGATTAAATAAAGTTATTCAAACTGGAAAGAAAGAGGGTGGTGGAAGTAATGTTCAAATAGATGCTGATATAACAGATGATTCAACTATTGAAGGTGAACAGGATGTTGGTGCAACTGGTGCAACTGGTACTTCAGAATTAGATTCAAAAAAGATTTTTGAAACTCTATCGCCAAATTTTCTGGCGCCCTAGCAAAAGATGCGGCTGATACTGATAGTAATACTGGTATTAGTTTGTTAGGGCTATCTCCTCAAGAACAAAATGCTATTATGGGTTTAAGACAGAAACAACAACAGATTGAAAATAAAACTATTAATGATCTTATACAAATGGCTGAGAGTGCTAGAACTGCTCAAAGTGTTCAACAGAGACATAAAGAAACTATGGGTCTTAAGAGAGAAAAATATGATCATGAGTTAGAGATGGACAAGATTAAAAATGTTTTTGAAACGAAGAAAACTTTAATTAGTCAAAGTAATGCTGATGCTGCAACTAAAAATGCTGAAACTAGACGACTTGCTTATCAGGCAAAGCAAGAGGTTGATGATGCTACAATTGAATATAAAGAATCTCAAGGTTTTACAACAGAAGTTTTTGAAGACTCACCTGGAGTTTTTAATACTTATTTTGTTAAAGGCGGTAAAAAAATAGGTGAGCCAGTTAGATCTTCAACAACAAAAGATTTAGGTAAATCAGATAAAGGTACAGCTAAAACTGTTTATCAAATTCAGAAAGAGTTAGATGAAATAACTCTTGATGAAGATAATAATCATATATATCCAACAATAGATAATTTAAATAGTGTTAAAAATTATGCTAATGAACTTGGAAAAGATATAACAGTTCTTGAATTTCCAATTACGTATGAAGGGTTTGATACAAAACCTATGAGGATTCCTTTTATTGTTGATGATGTTGGTGAGAATATTAAAACATCTAGAATTTTAGATGTTCTAGTTAATAAATATAATGTGAGTGAGAAGAAAGCTAATCAAATGATAGATGGCTTTTTAGAATTAGATGATAGTGAACGTATAATTAATTTTGGAGAATAATTATGGATATAGTTGATGATCGTAATCAAGATGCTATTGGTGATAATAGGATAACTGATGATCGTAAACCAGTTGAAAAATCTCCAGGAATGTTTAGTTCTATTAAACAATTCGGGAAGGATATTGGAGCTAGTACTATAGAAACTATTGATGCAACAGCAGCATTAACTCATGGTGCTACAATGTTTCTTCCTGGGCTTGGTGCTGAGACAATGGCTATAGGTCGTGGAATAGTAGATCCAAAAATGACTATACGTGAAGCTAGAGACCAGGCTGTTGAAGCTGCTAGTAAAGTTACTCTCCAGCCTGGAATGATAACTAAATTTTCAAAGGAATTTTTTGATATAGGTCAACAGCCAGAAATACCTGAAAGTGTTGTTAAGAAAGTTAGTCATGGAATTGAGGTAATGGTTCCATCTGAACAGATAGAAAAAAATCTAGCACAATTTAAAGAGCTTGATACATTTATTCCTGATGAAGTTATTGATGTAGCTGCTTTTGGTATGGCTAAGTTTATTGAATTATTAGCTTTTAAAGGTTATCATGAAGTTGGTGCAGGAGGAATTAAAAAAGTTAAGAGTAAAATTGAAGGTATGAAACGTAGAATTAAAACTAAAAAACTTACACAAGAAGAATTTACTGACTTAGCTGATGATATTAAAGGAATTGATCTTAAAGAAATTAAAGACCCAGATGTTAAAGCAGAGGTTGAAGGAATTAAAACTGAGTTGGAAAGTGTAGTTCGTGACACCAAAGAAGTTCATGAAAGAGTAGTTGAAGAGGTTCCTGAAGAAGCTAAACGAGAAATGCAGATTGAACGTGAGAAACTTAATAAACTTGATGAACAAGTTGCTGAAAGTGGAGAAACTAAAATAACATTTAATGAACCAGATCCAAATTATAAACCTGATGTTGTTTTGAAAGAGGCTAAAGATCTGGGCGTTGATATTAGATTTGAAGATACTGGTGGACAACAGGGATTTGGTAAACTTCCTGCACGACAACTGTATACAATTATGGAAAAAGGTAGAGAAACAACTATGACTTTTCCAGAAGATGCAAGTCCTGAATTTATTAGAAAAGCTATAAAAGATAAAATGGTAGAATATGATAAAGCTGAAGCTGATATTAAAAAGCCTGCTGAATCAATAGTTGAAGAAGAAACAGTATTTCAAGATAACTTAGAGAAATTGGAAGGTGAGGCTATTAAGAGTGGTGAAAAACCCTTTGATGATTTAATCATCAAAGGGGATATTATTCCTAAAGATAAAATGACAGAAAAAAGAAGAAAGTTGCTGAAAGAATTAACTGATGAAGATAAAATTCCTTCAATGAAAGATAGAACATATAAGTATGTTAAAGAACCAGATGAGTTAATGCAAGAGATTGATGCTCTTGGTGAAGTAATGAGAGAGTGGATAGAGAAGCCAGGTGATACAGATATTATTCTAAATGTTGAAAAAGAATTAAAGAGTTTAATAAGTGAAGCTCCAACTAATGATCCTAGATTTGTACAAGTTAATGAATATGTAGATAGAATATTGACAGGTATAGATCATATTAAAGTAGAAAAACAGCTCGGTGATAGAGCTGATATTTTACTTGATGCTAAGAGACCACTTAAAGAAAAACTTGAAGCAGCTGAAACAAAAGAAGATATAGTTGAAACAACTATGAGTGATATCTTTGATATGGCTGATGATAGTTTTTCTAAAGGTGTTGGAAGAGATTCAGAATTATTAGCAGAACTTATGGATAGTGTTAAAGAGATTCTTAAAGATGAGCGAGGATCAATATCAACTGGTCCACTCCCACCAGAGCGAGTTCAGCAACTTAGAAATATTATTAAGGCAGCTAAAGAAGAAGGGATAGAAGTTCTTAGGTATTTGTTAGATGCTGGTTATTCAGAAAAAGAAGCACTAATTGTTGATGAGTTTATTAATAGGCAGATGCAAAAGGAACTTAAAGAGTTTGATGCTAAAGATTTTTCTGATGCAAAAAGTAAACTTGATCAAGCAAAGAAAACTGCTGTACAAATGGAGATAGATAAGAGAATTATAGATAATACTCCTAAGGAAAAATTATCAGAATTTCATCAATACTTATTAGATCAGGGTGTGATAGTTAAAGGTTATAAAAAAGGTTCTTATGAACTTCCACAACATATGAAATCAGGAATTAATGTTGAGAGAGTTCCTAAGATTAAAAAAGATATTAAGAAAGATCTTGCAAGTCCTCATTATCAATTTGAAAAAGCTTTTGATTTAATAGATAATCCTGTAATAGATATGCAACAATCTAATATTGCTTTTCATACAAATATTAGTAATTATTCAAAATGGAAACAGGATTTATTTAAGAGATTTGATAAAGATAAAAAAGATAGATTGAAAAGAATTAGTGATGTTCTTGATCCTGTTTATGAAAAATATAGACCTGATATTAATAAGAGAAATAGTATCGGTAGACAGATAGATGTTATTAAGAGACAAATTAAAAAGTCACCAAAAGATAAAAAGAAAAAATATGAAGAGAGGTTAGAGAAATTAAAATTACAAAGTAAAAATATTGGAAAAAGACTAAAAGGATTACCAGAAGATTATGATATTAATATAGTTAAGCTATATAATGAGCCAGTTGTTAAGGCTACTCTACATGCTGGTGGGCAGTTACCACAACAAAGAATTAAAAGTCTAAATGAATATATTCAAGGAGTTCATGAGTCGAATAGATCTGAAACTCTTATGAAATCAAAACGATATCAGAATGCTCTTAAGAAACTTGAACAACTTAAACAGCATCCAGAAGTTAAACTTAATGCTGATGAAATGTTTTTATCAAGAAGATTAAAAGAATATTTTTTAACAAAGAAAGAACATCTTCAAGATGTTGGTATACCTATTGATAAAAAAGAAACATATATGACTAGACTCTGGAATTCAGTTCTTGATAATCCTAAAGATGTTGGGTTTTTTAAGAAACTTAAAGCTCCTGAAATTATGGATTTTCAAAGACAGATGCCAAACGGTAGAATATGGATACCAGATGCAAGTCAAATTCTAGATGTATATATTCCTATGGTTGAGAAGAAGCTAGCTCATCAACCATTCTTTAATAGGTTTGCTCAAACTATGGCTGGAGCAGATACTGGTTTACGTAGTTTATACAATGAGTGGATAGATAAAAATCTATATCGAAAACATGAGACTGGAGTATCTAGGTTAATGGAACATGGTGTTGATAAACTTGTAGATTTTGAATATCTTAGACTTATAGGTGCTTCACTTAGTGTTGGACTTAAGCATTTATTAAAGCTTCCAGGGACATTTGCAATATATAGTACAAAAGCTAATATTCAAGCTAGTAAATTAGCTTTCAAAGCAGCTGGTCAAGCATTTAAAAAAACTTTTGGACGTGAGCCAAAAGGACATGAGTTAGATGTTATTAGTGCTTTTATAAAACAGAAAAATATTGTGGCGGAATTAGATCAAATTCCAGGATTTAGAGAAGGATCACAAAGAGTTAAAGCTCTTTTAGCTCAGCCAACTGTTGCAATCGAAGCATTTGAAAATGGTATTAATGTTATGGCAGGGATTATGTCAGGTGTTGGTAAGATGCCAATGGAAAAAGTTCAAAAAGCTATCTGGAAAAATATTCTTGATTCAAATTTTAGAGGTCAAAGTGATCAGGCATTGTGGATGAAAGGTACTGGAGCTAGAGCATTTACTATGTTTACAATGACTCCAATAAAACTTCTTGAATATAAATATGATATAATTAAGAAGGCTCTTAAAGGTGAGAAAGATGTTTTTGGAACTAGTTATAGAACAAGATTTATGAGATATCTTATGTATGTTGGAATAGCTGAAAGTATCGCTAGAGCAAATGATACTAGTGTTTTAGAACTATTCTTACATCCACCATTCATTAGTCATTTTATAAAACCGACAGAGAAAGGATTTAAGTTTGCAAATCCAGATATTTATATGTCTCCAGTTCTGGATTTATATTCTGTGATAAGTCAGAAAGGATTATTCGAAGGAACAGAAGAACATTTTCAATATTGGGGAACAGCTTCAAAAGTAGCTAATGCTTGGAATAAGAGTTATCCTACAGATTATTATGACTCTTGGGCTAAACAATTAGTAAGTTTGCCAAAAATTGATTCCAAGAGTCATAAGAAGAAAAAACGAAGTGGTGGTATTGGTGGTATTAGTTCTGGCTTGAAGGGTGGTTTGTAAATATACTTTCAATTACTTCTTTTATTATATTATACATCTTTGGATATTTAGATAATAGATTAGATATATCTAGAATAACTTTTGATATGTTTTCAAGAATTATAAACATCTCCTTTTCTTGTACATGATTCAGTTTCATTAAAACTTTAGTTATTTGAATCCAATCTTTATGTGATTCTTCAGCCCAAAGATCTTCATGATGTGCAGAAAATATTTCATTAGAATAGAATTGACAGCAAGTTTGATCTTCACTATTATGTTTTCGATTACATAGAAGAGTATGAAGTGTTGTTGCTATTGATCTAAGTAATTTTATATCTTCTTGATTTTCTATTGTAAGTCCTTTTTCATCTGTCATATTTATTTTTCCTTATTATTTAAATTCCTTTGATGATTTAATCATCAAAGGGGATTATAATTAGTCTCCATCATCTAGTTTAAGTGCTATTATTGTTGTATCATCACCATTGATAATAGTTTCAATATATTTCATAGCTTTTAAAGTTTTAATAATCTTATCCATTATCCAGTCATCAGCATCATCACGATATATAGCAAGAAGCTCACTATATTTCATACCTTCTTTACCAGCAAATCTGAGATCAGTATATACTTTTGTAAGTACATCTGCGTGAGATGCCTTACCAACACCAGAGAATGTTTGAGACATTTTTTTCTCTGTTCGATTCAGAATATTAATTGCTCTATTAAAATCATCTCCTGTTATAATCATATTAGATGTTCGTGAAGCACTGCAAATCATAGCTAATTTCATAATATGATTTCCACGACGCTGAAAGTAACTATTGAATCTAGAGTCACGAAAAGGTGGATTATTTTCCTGATATGTATACCATTGTGCCCAGATATCGATAACATCAGGAGTAGTTCTAAATGTACCACTAAGCATTCTAATTCGTTCGAGATCAATGTAAAGGTTTTCTTTGATTTGTTTTTCTTTATTAGTTAGTCCGGTATAAACTACAAGTTTCTCTTTATCCCATTCATAAACAAATATCATTCTTGATGTTAATCCACCACCAATAGCATCAAGTGGCATTGTTGAGCGAAGGAGGTCAGGAGTAGTAGCACCAAAGAGATTTACATAGACTCCTACAATTTCATCAGTACCCATATTCTTAGTACGATATGTCCACTTATTTCGACAATCATACCAGTCGGTTAGATCACTAAGTAGTTGGAGATTACTATATCCAAGAAAGACAGTTAATTCTTGTGCCCAGATAGTCAATGATGAATGGAAGTGCATTTTACCAGTTTTAATATCAAGATCATTATCATTAGAATTTTTAAGTTCCTGAATTAATGCTTCACGAGTTATTGATTCAGCAGCTATTTTAATGTTAAGATTTTCAAGAAACGGAAAAGCCTGGTTCATAGCAGTACCCTTTCGGGCGGCTGGAGGACCAACGAGAATAGTATAGAGATTAGGATAAAAAACTAACTCACCCCAATCAAGTTTACACTTTCGCTGAAGAACTCCAGATATAACACTAATCCCAGACCACAAGCGATACATTTCAGAAGGCTCGCTATTATGAGTGTAAACTAGATAATTATCAAGCCAATCAGTTAAGATTCTATCTTGCATATTTATTTCCTTTATTCAACTATTGCATTAGGATCTACTTCTATTAATAACCCTCTAATAATAATAACTAATTCTATTTCGGTAGAATTATCTCTTTCTGTATGAACTTTAAATAAAAGTCTTCCCAAAACAGTAGCTATTGAAGATAGTGGAGCATTAAAACCTTTTCTATAATATTTTAAAAGTCTTAATGTAGAACCGCCAACCTCTTCATCTCTAATAGGATTACAATAAATTAATCTTTTAGCGGCTAAGTCAGAATAAAAATTATCATCACAGAATCCTTTCCATTTTTTAGTTTTTTTATCATAAAAAATAACAGCTTTACAAATAGTAAAATCAAAAGAATCTATTAATTCTATATAATTTTTAAATGTCCATCTATGTATAAGTTGAATAGGAGGTTTAAAATCTAATAATGTAAAAGCATTATTAGTTTCACTAATATTATATGTTTTGGTAGATAATTGATAAGCTAATGATTGAGATACTGTATGATTTCCAGCAAAAATATCTATATCATTAACTGTATCTCCAACAATTATAGATCTAATAAAACCCCCTGCAATATATATAGGAAAATCACTTTCTATCATAAGAGTTTTTAATTTTTTAGGAATTTTAGAAGTACATTTACAAATATCATAGAAATTTAATTCTTGCATATTTATTTCCTTTCTTGTAAAAGAGTTTGATAATTATTATTTAGAGCCTTTGATAGATCAGAAATATTCTTAGGCATATTCTTATAAGATATATTCTGACAATCTTCCTTATACATATTAAATCCCATTTCGATATCTACAGGTATTATAAAAGTATTTTTATTCGGGAGAATCAGAGGTGTCTCAAGAGATTTAATTATATCAAGAAGCATCTCAGCATGTTTATCAAAACCGATGTTAATAGGTATTTGAAATACTAATGAATCATGAACTTGATTAAGAAGTTCAATATGTTTAAACTTTTGTTGGTTATAATAGGTATAAATTAATCCTCTTTCATTAATTATATCACCAACAGTTCCTTGTGGAATACAACTATAAGCAACTTTAAATAGTTTATCTCCCCATTCATCAAGAAATAAAGTTTTACGACCCATTAGATTAGTTAGAGTTCTATTTTTTGATAATTGTTTACGAATACCTGTATGATAGTTTTGACGAATACCTGGATAACCCAGATGAAATCTATTAACAATATACTTTCCATCACGTTCTGGAATTTCAAGCTCAAGCGAGAAACTTTTATAGCTCTGATCATAATCTTGAGAGTGATTAGATTTTTTACCAAAATAACGCCAGGATTTTTTACCTCCACCAATATGACAAGTTATTCCTGCTTTATCCTGTCGAATAACTTCTTCAATAGTTTCACCAGAAATCATTGCTGCTGTTAATGCATGAGTATCAATACCAGATTCAAATGCTTCTATCATTTGTGGAACAGGACCTACATATGCTACAATTCTGTTTTCAGCTTGGGCAAGATCAAGAGAATAACAAATATAGCCATCATCAGCAAGAAAGTATTTTAGAATTTCATGAGGTTGATTCTGAATATTATTCCCAGTTCCAAATATATTTTTTGAAGAACTAATCCGGCTAAACTTTGTACCAACAGGATTATAACTACAGCGAAGCCGACCATCAGAATCAATTTTTTCAGGATTAAGATATGTAGAACGATTTTTAATAGCTCTGCGAATATCAAGGATTTTAAATGCTTCTGGAAATCCTTTACGTGCTATACGAATCATAGCCTTTTCATCAGCAGTAGCTTTACCTTTATTTTTATATGGCTTTAGTTTTTTTTCTTTATAAAAATAATCCATGATTTGTTTAGATGAACTTGCATTAAGAGGTTGACCAGCTAATTCATTAAGTTCTAATTGCATTTTTTCTATTTCAGGTAACTTATCATTATAAGCCTGCGTCATAGCTTTAACATTAATCTTTATTCCTCGCTCCATCATATAACAAAGTGGTTCAATAATCTTAACTTGTCGATTATAAGCAGGTAGGTTATCCTGTTTAATAAGTTCCTGTTTTTGTTTAGGAAATGCTTCAGAACATATAATAGAATCAGTAGCATTATAACGCCAGAGCTTTTCTTTATTACCTCCATCAAAGTATTTCTTACCTTCATCTTTATAATACTCATGATCAGTCCATATTGAAGTTATAAAATCAAGACCTACCTTATAGTCGATCATGATTGTTCTCTGGGCAACCATAGTATCTTCAATATTCTTAGTTTTAATTCCATATTTACGAAGAAGAAAATGTGTATCAAAAATTAGATTTTGACCACACTTTTTTATATTTGGATTACTGAGAATACTTTCAATAGTTTTCCATATTTCCATCTCTTGTGGGATAGAGTAATAACTACCCCTTTCATCAATAAAAGGAATGGATATAGCAAAATTAGGATTATCAGAAAATGAAATACAAGAAACTTCAAGATTAGTTATTTCAATATCAAAGGAGATTAGATATCCTTTTAATCCAAAATCTTTTAATATATTTAAATGTTGCATAGTTTTAATAAAAGTAGGTTTGACTATTAATTCTCTAGGAGTTTTTTTAAATCCTTTTTCAAGAATATCTTTTCCCTTTTTCATATCAAATTGAATTAAGAGTTTATTTAAATACTGACCACCTTTTATTTCTTGATAACCATAAGAATTTAATGTTGTAGCTGGATGATAAGTTGGAATAATGAATTTCCCAGATTGTTTAATAATACTACCACGCCATTTTTTAATACCGACTCTACCGGTTAGTGCTGCTGTAGCTGCCCAACCAAAGACGATTATAATCTTTGCATTAGAATTTTTAATTTCATCTTTAAGAATGTTTAGATAATTAAGACCCTCTTTTGAAAATGTTATTTGACTTTTATTATTTTGAAGATAGTATTTTAATGGATGATCAAGATCTTTTATTAGATTAGTAATATAACAATCTGATCTTTGAATCCCAGTTATTGCAAGACATTCATCAAATACACGTCCTACTGGGCCTATGAATGATTTATTAAGTTTAATTTCCATACGAATAGGTTGTTCACCTATTATCATATAGGTTGCTGTAGCGTTATCACCCTCAGGTTTAACAAATGTTACTGGCATAATTATTATTCTCCATATTTCAAAACCCTTTGATGATTAAATCATCAAAGGGGATTTATTAATATCATCAAAGATTATTGGAATTTTTCTTTCTACTTCTTTTAAAAGAGGAATCATTATTTCTCTCATTTGTGGATGAGCTGCTTTGGAGGTTCTTAATTTAAAAATATGTATCCACTCTCGCATATTTGCTGACACTATGATTTCAGTTTTAAGTGAATTTGGAAGAACGGAACGAGCCTGCTGAGGAGACCATCCTGAATAAAGTAAGTTTTTATATTCTTTTTCAGCATGAATCAAACTTTTATACCAAAAAAGTTCTGGGTATCCTGGTTGATCTTCGTAATAAGGAAGAGCATATTCTCCTTCTTCAATATCTATCCAAGGAGGGATAATAAAAGTAACTTCTCCTGCATAATTACAGTATCTTGTACTTTCCTGACTATATGATACAAGTCGATGACGAACAATCTCATGTGATACTCCTCTATCACAGATGATTCTCACTGACATATTTACATGCTCAATTACTGAATAGTGACTATTTTTAATAATCATCTTAATAAATTTTTCTGCAGAATTCTTAGTTATTTTATCTTCTGATTTATAACAAGTTCTTCCAGCCATTTCAATTGTTTCAAGTGGTTTAGGTGAAATAAATAAAATATCAAAACTTGGTTTTATTAGCTTCATAATTAGCTCTCCTTAAACATCTCTTGAATTTTTAATATATAAGAATTTTTATATTCTTCAGTAAGATCAAAACCTATCGGAATCATTTTATTTTTAGCTGTTGATATAAGAGTATTACCACTTCCAGCAAATGGAACAAGAACACGAGAATTTTCAGTTGCAAAAGTAGTTAATATATCATCAAGAAGTTCAATTGGTCGTTCTGTTGGGTGGAGTTTTTTAGTTGGTGAAACAGCTGGGTGATGGAAAGCATTTAATTGTCCTGGAATAGCTAGAACCGGATTTCCTTTTTTAGCATAAAAAAACATCTCATATTGATTAGCAAGGTTTAACGAAGGTGATTTAGTTTGACCAGTTGGTTTTATCCAAAGTCCACACATTCGATTAGTTTTAAATCCTGCCCTTATTATAGAATTATAAACTACGTCAAACCAAGGTTCTGGAGCAAACCAGCAAATTAACCAAGAATTTTCACTCATAACACGATAAGATTCTGAGAAAAGTTCATCAAGAAATTCAGGATAATCATCAGAAATAATCTCATTATATTTTTCATGTTCATAAGCGTATTGTTTTTTAGCAGTTTTTAAATCAATAGCATATGGAGGGTCAATCTCAATAAAATTAATAGAATTATCAGGAATATCTTTAACTCCAACAAAAAAATCTTTAATGATATATGAGTTTATTAGTTTGTTAATAAAAATAGAACTTCCACTGTCTCCAATTGTTTCTCTAGCTCGTTTAGACATTTCAGCTCTAATAAAACTTTCTTCAATTTTATTTTTCATTTTGAGAGCTTCTGATTTACTATTCATTTTATCCCACTCAACTTCAGGAAATTCTTCTACAAAACTATTAAGAGAAATATCCTTTGATAATGTTGATTGATCTACTCCGATAAGATCAGCAACATCACGCATAGATACACCAGTTGCATCTGAATTTTTAGAAGTTTTCTTACCATGAATAGCTTGTTGAAGATTTAAAATTTCATCCTTAAGTTTTATTTCTTCAAGATAACCCAGCTCCTTTCGTTTAATATTTTCCTCAAGTTCAATTGATCGTAGTTCAAGATCAGATAAATCATGATCATAGATACGACAAGGAATAGTTTGAAGTTCTAATAATTTATGAGCAGCTAGTCGGCGACCACCAGCAGCGAGTTTAAATGTATTATCTTCATTATCTTCATTATCTTCATTATCTATTTTTGATACAGCTATAGGACAGATAAGACCCTTACTTTTAATTGATAAAGCAAGATCATCAAGATCACCATAATCTTTTCTAAAACGCTTACCAATATTAATATTAGATATTGGAATAATATCAAGTTTCATAGTTATTATTAATTCTCCCTGTTAATTGGTTTTGCTTTGATGATTAAATCATCAAAGCAAATGTTATTGGCTAGTAATTAGTATTTACTGTTTGATAATGCCAGTTAGCTATATCTATACTTATATTTATTTCATCTAAAAGCCTACTTTTTTCTTCTGGCATTTTATAAATAAATGATCTAATTGAACTTATATTTTTTCTACGATGTGAGTATTTGATAAATTCAAGACTTATAGATATAGATAATTCATTAATTGTGACAACCTCACAATTTTTATCAAAATTAGTACCATCATAATATATAACCTTATCTTTAGGGCTAAGTTTTATATATTCTGTCATTTTATATCCTAATATTTTTATATAGTTACAGGCGTAAAAAGTACTTTTAATTTTTTCGCTACTTCTGTTGCTGCCATTTCTTCAGCAGAAATATTTTCTATATCTTGCTTAATTTTTCTAATAATATTTTGTTTTTCTTCTTTTTCTAAACAAATTTTGGCAGATAATAATTCTAATTTTTCAACTGTATTATTAAGATTTCTCATAATTTTATTAAAACTTTTCATGTTTTTTCTCCTTATTTAAATTAGATTTATAATATTTATAATATTTTTATTCACTTTCTAATTCTAGTATTAATGCTTCTCGATCAGCAGCTGTCATACCACTGAAAAGTGCTTTAGCTGTTGGAGTTGGAGTTTTAGATTGTTTATCAGAAGCTTTAATCTTAGCTTTAGCCGGTTTTTTAGTTAATATTCGCTTTCTTATTTCAATTAGCCGTTTTTCAAGTTCCTTATCTGACATATCAGAAATTGATTTGTTTAAATCATCTAAGTCCATATTTATTTATTCTCCAGTTTAAAATTAAGATTACTAATTTCTTTAATTGTAATAGCTCTTTCAATCAATGCACCTATAACCTTTCCAGCACCATGTTTATTACAAGTTTCAAGAAGATCATCAATGAGCAGATTAAATACTACTACTCTCATTCCATGTTCTAAGATTTGATCAAGAGCTAAAGACTTTTCATCAGAAATGTCTATTGATAATCTGCTCATTAGTTTACTCCTTATTGTTTATATGTTAAACTAATCAGCTGATATTTATTACCAGCTGATTAGCTTAATTAATCTTATTGCCCAGTTACATATTTATTAATTCTATTGACTGGCTGTTCATCTTGATCTTTTCCAACGCCAAGTATTGCCCAACCCTCATTATTACGAACATTATCAATATTAATAGGTTGGGAAAGATCAATATTAAAGGCAGTACAGAAGGAATTAATACGATTTTTAGCACTGTTAAGTTCTTTAGGATTCATATCTTCCCTGGGTAAGGGCATATAATCGCCAAATTCTTTGCAATAAGGATCTTCAACACTTTCAAAAAATGGCATCATATAGCTATTACCATTTTTATCTGTTCCATCAGCAATATTAAGCAGACGAAGTTTAGCTTCCTCACCTTTAGGAAGAATTGTTGATTCAAAAGTGTCATCCATAGCCATGTTTGTTAAGTCAATAATACTCATAATTTATTTCTCCTTCTTATTAGTTAATAATGGTTTGTCACTAGATATGTGATTTACCTTTTGCAAGATCTTCTTCATGTTTGGTTCTTCATATTGTTTAAGTTTTCCCTCCTCTGCCAAACGGCTTCTGGCTATGTGCCGGCCAGTTGATTGGGTTAATATTCTGTATGTAACACCTTGAGATGTTCCCTTAGGATCACATACCCATAGCTCATCAAACAGTCCTGGAATTGTAACTACTCCCTTTCCAGTAGTCAGAAAGCGATAAGATATTGTTCCAGAAACTTCATCCTTGAAACCTTCCAGATGCCCTGTCATAACAAAGTCACAAGGAAGAGCCATCATAACAGCTATCCAGTTGCGAATTTGCATCTTTTGTGGAACATAGTCTTTGGTGAATCTAGGTGCTTGACCAGGCAAACCAGCAGCTTTTAATATCCAGTTCATAATAGCATCAGACCAGGTTGTAGCTGAATCGAGAACATAGGTTCCAATATGGTCGAAGTAGTTTAGCTTTATTCTTCTATCCATATCTCGTTTCCACTGTTCAAAAGCAAAAGGTTTTGCAGGATTTTCTTTCTCATATTGGGTAGCAGCAATAACTTCACCAGATTTAATATATTTCTTGATTCCTTTAGTTCCTCCAGGGTCAAAGGAATCTATGTGAATGGGTTTACGACAGGTGGGAATGAAGAAGGTTTTGCCAGAACCAGCCTCACCTAGAAGCAGAACACTAAAAGAATCCTGAGTAGGATCATTATCATACATATTTTTGATCTCACTGGCTTCTTTTAGAATTTCTAAAGATATTTCAGACATAGTTATTAATTCTCCTTTGATGATTTAATCATCATAGCGATTGTTTAGCCCAGATTTTCAAAGTTCCATAATGTGTTTAGCTTCCTGTTCCATAGGATTCCAAAACTCTTCTTTAAAACCTATTGGCGGTGTTTTAGAATAACGCTTCAGTGGATTAGGCCAAGCAGTACAAAAATCATGAAACTCACAAATTCGACCATATTTTAAACAAGATTCTGGATTCATAGGATAAGCAACCAGAGTAGGATCATCTGGTGAACATTTTGTCATAAGTAAATCAAGTTCACGATAATATTCATCATAATAGTATGTTATCATCTCAAGCCATGTCTGCATTTGTGTGTTAGATCTTGGCTCAGGATGTCGAAGAAAATCAAAGGGCTGTTTTTTGGTCGTAAAGCCCTGTTGATTAAGATCTTCCCAAGCACCCTTGGCTCGTAAAAAATGACTGCTATTCATAATTACTTGATCAACTTCATCAGGAGAATAGAGACAATTAAGAGCATGAGTATAGGTTCCGACTTGTACTGATAATGCCCACTGCTCAGCCCACATCCAAAGACCAGAGCCGGTTTTATGTTCAAGAGATATTATTTTATCTGTTATTTTATCTTTTAAAACTGAATCCATACGGAAATGGATTTTCTTATCATTGCCAATAGATACACTGCCGGCAATTTCAGTATAAAGTACGTCATAAAGATCAAGATCATTTTGATACTTTTCACAGTATTTAGCAAGAACGAACAGGGCGTTATCAGGAGTTTTTGCACCAAAAAGTTCATCTGTTTCTGGCATAAAATCTTTACGATAATCTTCCAAAAGCATTTGATGACCAGCAATTACACTATCATCATTATAACCATCAAGCAAAAAATGTTCCATAGGCAAATGATAAGCCCTGCCAAAAGCCAAATGATTAGATAAATTTTCTGTTTTCCAACCAAAAATATGTAAGTACATAGCTTTTCTACGACACTTTATAAAATCATTTAATTTGGATGAATCTACAATGTCCCAAGTAGGATTATGTTCTATCAATTTATATCACCTCCCTTTTTAAAGAATATCAATATTTATAAAATTACTAAGTGAAAAAAGAGTTATAAATTCAACATCTTTAATTTCGAAAGATTTTTGAAGATATTCTCCAGCTATTGAATTTGTTACATTTTGATTCTTAGAAATTGTATTAAAAGTTTTATTTCGTAAATGAATCTGATTAGAACTTATTCCCATCAATCCAATTTTTTCTAGATCTTTATATAACTTATTAATATATATAAGTTTTTCTGTTAATTCCATAATTATATCTTCCTTTATATATTCTTGTTAATTTGCCACATAGGACAATATTCATTAAAAGTTATATCTTTTTTCTGTTTTGTACACTTTGTATATTCTCTATATTTACAATTATAACATAACTCAGTGCAATATACAGGATTTATCTTATTATCTTTATCCAATTCAAAAGAATAGTCTTCAAAGAAAATCATCTCAGCTTTATATGTTTTTTTCTTTTGATTCCAAAGTAATAAATTTAACCTATGATGCTTATTAACAAAAATACCACAGGCTATAACACTCATGTTAGTTAGACCACTAATGACAATATAGTCTTGTTTGTCAGAATCTTTTAAATATTTAAAGAAAGTCCTATGCATTTTAGTAAGATTAAATTTATCTATAGAACCCACTGTCATAAATTTTATATCACCATAAGCGGTTGCTTTATTAAAATTATGACAACTACGATTAACTACATAAACAGTACTCAATTTATATTACCTCCTTTCCCGTTTCCTTTGATGATTAAATCATCAAAGGAGATTAAATATTATTATATCGCTCAAGTTCAATGATTAAATCTATTTCATGCTTCATTTTTTGTAAATCTAGAAGCCCGTCACCAGAAGCTTGATCATAGCGTAGAATTCTACGAATAATCGTAGCTTTATGGTGTGGAATATTATTTACAAAGAAAAATTCAAATGGCTCTATTTTAAAAAGTTTATAATGAGTTCCACCAATTTGAATTTTAAAGGGATTTTTTCTTGATTCAACTTCATCTGGAGCTACAGCTTCAGTTTGACAATTTTCTTTGGTCATTAGTTAATCTCCTTAGTTTTATACCAGTTATTATTTTTATATGCTGTTCCAAGTTTTGAACTATCCCAATGCCTCAAAGTTGCTTGAGATATAAAGTGATAATGATTAGAACAAAGTTTTAATTTTGGTTTTTCTTTTAATATATTTTTATTTTTTAGAATTTTTATCACAATTAACCTCCTATATTTAAAAATGGATTAACATGATTAGTTTCTGGCTTATCCAGTATTTCAATTTTGCTAATAAATCTTGGAACTTTTTCTTTAGCTGTTATATTCTGATACCAAACTTTGCATATTTTACCAGGAAGATTAAGACGATCATCCCAGAACTGTTGTTTTTGAATATCAGTTAATGTCCCACTCCCAGTTGAAAAACGATGACCATCCTTTTCACAGATCAAACTACCAAGAGTATTCTTTGGGATTCCATCTTTGGAAATCTCTTCTTGAAAATCAACAATCAGATATTCATCAGTTTTCTTAGGCTTAAATTTGAGTATATAAGGTGAACGCTGACGAACATATGGTTTAGTTGCTTCACGAACTACTATTCCTTCATATTTTAGTCCAACAAAATGCTGATATATTTCCATTATTTGAGATATATTATGGGCAATAATAGTTGGAACAATTATCAGTGGAGATTTAAAATCAAGATTACTTAATAAATCACTTATTCGCTGTAATTGAGATTTTTCTTCATCAATTATATCAAAGATATGATATTTGATAGAGCTATAATCTTCATGAGGTTGAAGTCTGCTGGTCGATACACGACTATGGATATCCTCAAAATTCATACCATGTTCATATAGTTCTCCATCAAATTCAGGGCAATAACCTATCTTAATACAAAGTTCCTGATAAGCCTTTTTAATATGTGGAACTGTGTGATTGAAGGAGTTTAGCTCGCTTGATATGAGATAATTTCCATCTTTTGCTCTGCAACGCTCACCATCAAGTTTAGGCTGAACAAAAACAGGCCAAGACCAATAACAGCCACGGATTTGATTAAGCAAGCGTTTTTCTTCTAATGGATAACAGAGCATAATACCGGATCGTTTAGACATATTATTCTTCCTGTTTTAATAACTCAGATTGATCTTCCCAAGAATTTATGATTTTACTAGAACATATTATTATCTTATTTATTTGAGTAAGTTCTTTTAAAGTTATACAATCACTTTCTGATATTTTTATACATCTGGCTTTTACACCAGCTATCATAAACTTATTCCAATTTCTTTCTAAATATTGTTTAGTTTGTCTAGTTTGTTTAGTTTGTTTCTTTTTCATAATTAGTTTATCCTAACCAACAAATTTGTTGATATTTAGATATTAAAAATGGCAAAGATAAATTAAAAATTAGATATTTATCTTTGCCATTCATTTTATTTTATGATTAAATTATTTTCCTTTAAGGTCAATCAAGAATGCTTTTTTCTCTTCTGGAGACATATTTTTAAATTCACTAATGATGGCTACTCGAGCAGGAACACTTGTGCGCTGCATTTGCATACCAGGTTTCCAGGTAGTTGTTAAACCCTGAATATCACCATCAGTCACAAGATAACGTCTTACAATACTTTGTAATGTAATTTTAGCACTTTGTACAAAATTGCTGAAAACTACATCCTTTCCAAATTTTGCAACTGCATCATCCAGATCATTACCAAAGTCATACTGGATTGTTGCTTCTTTTCCATCTTTTTTTGCTGTTACATCAATCATTTTTTTATCCTTTCATTTTTAAGATTAAATTAATTTAGTAAATTTGATGATTATTATAGTTTAAATTTTAACTCCTTTCGTTATTTATTATTAAATCATCGATTTATAACCACCATTATATATTATTAAATATAAGGTGTCAACAAAAATTTTTATCTTTATTGATTTTTTTTAATCTGAATTAATTAAATTATTATCTTTTATTGTATAATATTTTCTTCTAAATCTTTCAATATATTATAGATTTCAAGTTTTTCTTTTTCAGACATATTTGAAAATATATACTTTTTATCCTTTTTAGCCGGTTTTTTTCTCTTAATAATTTTATGTCTTCCATCAATCATAGCTTGTTTTCTGTCAATAAAATTATGTTCTTTTTTAAGCTTATATATTTCATATAGATTTGCTGATATTTCTGATTTAAGTTTATCATTTTTCTGCAATATTTCCTTAACTTGCCGATTTATTTCTCTTTTTAGAAAATTTTCTTTTATCATAGGAATTAATCCTTTTTCATTATTTGTTTATTTAATTCTTCATTAGTTTTATTTTGGGCTTGATCAGAACCAAAAGGACTATTTGATTGTTTAGTTATAATGTGTTCTGGTTCTCGTTCTATATTTTCCAAACTTAATTCATTAAGAAGAGTTTTTTTATTTCTGAATTTTTTTTCAATATTGAAGATATTAAAATGCTCTAGAACTTTAATAGCATCTTCAATATTAGTTATTTCCTGTTTTGGATATTTGTTGATAATTAGTTCAGTTAAGGCATCAATGCTTAGTGTTAATACCTTATTTATTGATGTTATTTCATAACCCTGTTTATGCCAGAAATTAGCCAAAGCTGCAATGCTTTTAATATCACCTCGAAAGGTAGTTGCGATAGTATTTTTACTTTTCATAATATTCCTTTAATAATAATCGTCCTTTGATGATTAAATCATCAAAGGAGATTATTTGTTATTTTTAATTCTCTTGATTTCTTTTCATCTGCTGTTCTATTGCAATCTTTTTAGCATTATCAAGAAAATACTTTTCTTTTTTATGGTAATAGCATAAAGTTTCTGAATTTTCAATAGTTGGAAAGATATTTTTATATATACATTTTTGATGTAATTTAGACCAATATTCTATTGGAATTGATTTAGAATGATCTATATTACCAAAAGCCATCTGAGTGCATTTAGATTTTTGACATATTTTCATAAGATTAATTTCCTTTCATATTACATACTGTAGTTAATTCTTCTCGTTCTAATTCTTTTTTTCGTGATATAATTTTATCTATATCTTGCTCATAGAGTCGAAACATAATATCTCTAAAAGTTTTGTTTTTAAGTAGTTGTTTAATATCTCTTTTAATTAAAGCACTTAAAATTATTTCAGTATTCTTATCCATAGTTAGTCTCCAGTTTTAGTTTAGTTTTAGCAAATGCTATTTATTAGTTAAATTTACTTATTATACTTAATTTGTAAATTATTTGAAATATAACGATGAATCTTTATTGCTTTTTTTAGATAATATTGATTAATAGAAGAAGCTGTGCCATGTATAACTTGGAAAGTTTTTTGTTTCGAATCATCTGAGAAACACCAAGTTTCATATTGAAACCATTTTCCCCATCCCTCATGACAAAAGATACCAGCAGTTGATATTCTTATTTGTGGCGTTATTTGTGTCTGCATTATTCTAATATTTGATTTTCTTTCATACATTTTTTCTTTCCTTAGTTATAATAACCACCCTTTGATGATTAAATCATCAAAGCGATTGTTTCAATTTATATCTACATCCATTCTATTGCTTCTTTTCTAGTTAGAAAAAAATGTATCCCACCAGAACATTCATTCCATCTGTCTGGATCCCATTTATGACAATAAACTGTTTTGCCAATAGCATAAATAGTTAGTTCTTTTGTATGAGAGTTTTCAACCGTAACTTTATCAGCTCCCTCAATTTTAGTGCAGATTGCATATTCTGCTCGATGTTTTCTAGTTGTAGCACATGATCTTTTTGCATTAGCAGGAATTAGTAATTCTACAAGTCTTTTATTTTTCTTTCCCCAGCCAGTTAGTATTCCTTCAGGAGCTGGATGGATACCTATAGTTAAATAATTATATTTAATATCACCTAAATTAGCATGCCGTAAATCAGCATTACTCAAATTAGCACCACATAAATCTGCACCGCATAAATCTGCACAACTTAAATCAGTATGATGTAAATTAGTATTATTTAAAATAGCATAACTTAAATTAGTACAACGTAAATTAGCATAACTTAAATCAGTATAATATAAATTAGCATAACTTAAATCAGCATGACGTAAACTAATATGATGTAAATCAGTATTACTTAAATCAGCGTGATGTAAACTAGGTTTATTTAAATCTGAATTATTTAACCATTCTTGATAATCTTTTATAGTTTCTTCATATTTTATAGTTTCTTTATATTTTATAGTTTCTTTATATTTTTCTTTCATTATTTTCCTTTCGCATAATTTCCTTTGATGATTAAATCATCAAAGCGGATCGTTTAATTTATATCACTTGCCAATTTTTTGCTTCTTCTCGTGTTAAGAAAAAATGTATCCCGCCAGAACATTCTTTCCAACGATTCATGTCCCACTTGTGACAGCGAACTATTTTGCCAGGAGCATAAGTAGTTGTTACATTTGCAATAGAATTTTCAACTATAACTTTATAAGCTCCTTCAACTTTAAGACAAATTGCATACTCAGCTCTATGCTTCCTGGTTGTAGCACATGACCGTTTAGCATTAGCCGGTATAAGTAGTTTTACAATTACACCATTTTTCTTACCCCAGCCAATCAAACTTCCTTCTGGTGCTGGATGGATACCTGAAGTAGCATAATTATATTTAATTCTATTTAAATTAGCGCCATCTAAATTAGCACCGTCTAAATTAGCATATTCTAAATTAGCATAATCTAAATTAGTATCAATTAAACTAGCATCAATTAAACTAGCATAACGTAAATTAGCGTTACTTAAATTAGCATTATTTAAATTAGTATGTTCTAAATTAGTATGTTGTAAAATAGTGTTACTTAAATTAGCATGCTCTAAAATAACATCTTGTAAATTAGCATAATATAAATTAGCATATTCTAAATTAGCATAATATAAATCAGCATAATATAAATCAGTACCACGTAAATTAGCATAACGTAAATCAGCATGACGTAAACTAATATGATGTAAACTAATATGACGTAAATCAGTACCACTCAAGTCAGCATAATTTAAATTAGCATGCTCTAAGTTTTGTGAATTTTTCACAATTTTTTTCCAGTTTTTTTTCATTTTCTTTCCTTTCTTAATCTTTAAAATATCTATTTATTTTCATAACCTCTTTTTGTGATAGTTCAAATAGTATAAAATAATATCTATGTTCATGCCGGCACATTTCAAATTCTGTACTAATTTTCTCGCTAAACCAAGTTCTAAATTCTATTGCTTTTTTAAGATCTAATAAATTTGTTTCATAAACTATTTTCTTTTTCTTTTTTATATCAATCTTAGTTATAATTTTTACTACATGATGTTCAATTTTTTCCGTCTTCATTTTATCAAGATCTTTTACATATTCTATTATTTCTTCTGTAATAGCTTCAAGAGTATCTTCTAATTCTTTTTTTCCTTTTAAAAGAGTTTTTAAATAGATTGAGTTCATAATATTTTCCTCATTATTTTATAGATGTTTACCAGCATAAAGTAAACAGTGATTATTAAGCCAGCATTCATTTCGAATCTGTTCAACACTATCTATTCTATACCATACAGTGTCTGGCTCTTCAGAATCATCTAAATCTGTTGTTACTGAAAATTCTATCACAGCATCATCAGGCCAATTTTCTAAAGCTTTTAGTAATTCTTTTTTAGTCATAATATTTTCCTTTTAATATAAGTTAAATAACTATTTATTTATTAACTGCTAATCAAGATTCCTCTTGGTAACTTTTCCAATAATATCTATAAAATCAACAATTGTATTAGCAAGAATCTTATTAGGCATATGACATTTATCTTCAATTTCATGTTTGTTTAATAGTTCTACTAGATCTTTTTCAAACTTATCCATTAGATCTTTTTCAAACTTATCCATTAGATTTTTATGAAGCTTATTTATTTTAATCATGACTTTCCTTTATTTTATCATAATTCTTTTTAGGCAAAAATCTCAAGAATGCCCGCCCATCTATGCAAACCCAGATTCTACCGTCTTTTGCAATTTGTAGTCCAAAGTCACAATTCTTAAAATCATAATTTTTATCAAGTTCTTCTACAAGTAGTGCACCTCTTTGGTGAGTTTCTGCTTGTTCTTTCATGATTATTTTCCTTTTCATCTATTCCTTTCATAATTTAAATTTATTCATCTTTTGTATTATGATATGTACACTTACTTATGGTAATATTTAATTGTTTAGCAACATTTTTTGCAGCTTTTTCAGCTTTTTCAGCCGTTGAATAATCCCAATCTTTTGCAATTATTATTCCTTGAGTACTTAATTCCCAGTTAAAATAATAATCATTATCTATAATCAATAAACGCATTTTCATAATTTTCCCCTTTCATAGTTTAAATTTATTTTATAATCCGCTTTGATGATTAAATCATCATAGCGGATCGTTATTATTATCATTCACTTTCCACAACAATACCATAAAATAATCATCATGTCAACCATTATTTTTATCTATTGATAATTATTTTGATCTAATTTGATCTAATTTGATTCGATTTGATTCGCTGAAGGCTCATTAGTAATATTATTATAGTGCTTGCGCCCGAACCGGATGAACCGGATTAACCGGATTAACCGCATGCACCAGATTAACCGCCCCAGCCCTTCCCTCCAACGATGCCAATATGGTTATGATTAACCTGCTCCATAACTCTTATATATAGTATCTGTGTTTGTTTAGTTGTTTATATTTAGTTTTGTATTTGTTTCTAGAATCTTTAAATTTTTTTTTTATACACTACACACACACAACAACTACCCATCATAACCATCATAACCATCATAACCATCATAACCACCTACCAGCCCGCCCATGAGGGAAGCCCTACCCCGGTTCATGTGGTTAATGCGGTTAAAACGGTTAAAACGGTTAAAACGGTTACATCAATTATCTAATTTATATACAAACATACATAAGAACTATACCGATTATGATCTGGATAACTTTACTAAATATCCGTATTCTATGAATCCGCTTTTGCTGGGCAAAATACTTTTGTCTAGCATAACACATATCTTTAAATGACATGATTATTACTCCTGTTTGGTTTAAACCCCTTTGATGATTAAATCATCAAAGGCGATTATGATTTGCTTTGATGATTTAATCATCAAAGGCGATCATTAAACCCGATCATTAAAGTGGATCATTAAACCCGATCATTAAAGTGGATCATTAAAGTGGATTATAAACTCTATTATGAACAGGATGATTATTTGTTAGTTATTTGTTGGTTATTCTATTTCATTTGAATGATATCGATCATAGATTTTATTGAACTGTTCTTTACTTCCTATATCACCCCAGGCTTCCAAACACTTACTGATGAACTCGTCTCGCTCGCTGAATGTTGCCAGTGCATCATCCAGGGTATTGATCTTGATAACCTTTGTCGTGTGGGCTTGTCTAGTGTACAAATCACCAAGCTTGACTTTCCAGCCGTTTTTAGCCTTTTCCGCTAACTCAACTGCTGGCATATCTCGTAGTCGGGCTTGTGCTTTGACCCTGGGACTGCTCGCTGCACAAAGCATATCCAACGCCTGGTCTAGGGTAACACCTTCACAATCAAGTTCTATATCCACGTGACAAGGATTGTCAACCTTGTCGCCACCAATATGTATCTGATTCATTTTTCTTATCATAATTATTCTCCTTTATGGATCCTGTCCATATTAGAGTTTATAATCATTATAATTATAATGACCCTTAATAACCTTTGTGCATTGAGCAGTCCTAGCTATATCAATGTCTAGCCCTGATATGCTTGTTTCCACAAAGGGCACAATATTAAATATTGTGTTATGTAAAAGAACTGTTTGACATTTGATTACATCATAACAGAAAAAAAACATTTGTCAAATTTATTTTTATATAGATATTATTCTCGATGGGGGAATTTTTAGTTATGGTATGATATATTAAGACTCTGTAGAATTTTTATATAATTCTAAACCTCCAACATATTTGTGTAAATCAAATCCCTGTGCCCTGGCACGATTGAGCGAGCAGGTGGGGCGCGAGCAGGTGGGGCGCGAGCACTATAATGATCTTGGCGTCCGGCTCGAATCCTGATCCGGCTCGAATCCTGATCCGGTTTGAATCATAAGCCAAGTTGTAGCTGTGATTGGATTCCCTTTGATGATTTAATCATCAAAGCGGGGTTTAGCCAGTGGGTAATAATCGCTGTTTAAATTTTATGGAATTTTATCGTTGACAAGGGTATTACCGTGTGTTATAATAATATGTAGAATAACAATTGGAGAACATAATATTATGACAATTGAAAAGTATAGCAATCCTGGGCGTGGTAATGATCTTCGTAAAACCGGAAACAAGACTTGGCAGGTTGGCAAGCTTTGGGAAATGCATCATGAAGTAATGCGCTATATTATGCTTGGCTATAAAAATATTGAGATTGCTAAGCGAATGGGGATTACTCAAGAACATGTCTCAAGTATTCGTAATTCTCCTGCTGTTCAAGAACGACTTGCCCTGATGGTGGCAGCCAGAGATGTTAATGCTATTGAGATTTCCAGAGATATAATGAGAATGGCTCCAAAGAGTCTTAATTTGCTTAATGATATTATTGCTGGAACTGGTGATGGTAAGAAAGCTGGTATTAATCTCCGGGCTAAGGTTGCTGAAAGTAATCTTGATCGAGCTGGGTTTTCGCCAGTTAAGAAAGTCTTAAGTGAAAATCATAATTATTTCACAGATAAAGATATTGAAGAGATGAAAAATAGAGCTCGTGATAATAGTGATGTTGTTGACGCTGAATTTGATATTTCTGAATAGGAGATTACTTTGGAAGATAAGGAAATTTGTAGCTATCTAGTGAGTTTTTTTGGAAGTATCTGGTATTATATTCCGCATAGTTGTGAGGCGTGGACATCTATATTTGTCCTGTTCACAGTTATAGTAACTTTTTTCTTTATAACTTTGCCAAGAGCCTTGAAGTTTCAAAAAAAGGATAATAAATAAGCTTATGACAAAAAAAGAAAAGTTACATAAAGAATTTATTAAGTGGTGGCAGGAAAAAGGTTATAAGTTCAAACCTAAAACTATTGTTGAAAAGAACTGGTATAATGTTGTGAAGTATCATGCTTGGATAGCTTTTGTTGCTGGGAGGAAAAACAGTGGATAAATCTTCAATGATTATTATCGATCCTGGACATGGCGGACTTGATAATGGTGCTTCTTATGGATATACCGATGAAGATGATATTAATCTTGCTATTGCATATTATCTTGAATATGAATTAAAAGAAGCTGGTATTTCATACTGTATGACAAGGGAGAAGGATGAAGATGTTTCTCTTGATCAGCGAGTTACGCTGGCTAATGTTAAAGATGCAAAGCTATTCTTCTCAATCCACTGTGATGCATTTCATAAGAAGACAGTCCAGGGTATAAGTATTCATATATATCCAGCAGCCTCAATAGGTTCGCTTCAAATTTCTGGTATTGTGCATAGGCAATTATTGACTTATTTTCCATTGCAGCGAAATAGAGGAGTTAAAAGATCAGACTTTAAAGTACTATGTGAGACTCGTATGCCAGCTGTGCTTGTGGAATGTGAGTTTTTAAGTAATCCTAAAATGAGAAAGTTTTTAAAGGAACCTGAAAACCAGAGGCGTATGGCTAGATGCTTTAAACGAAGTATTCAAATATATCTAAGGAATATATAACTAATGTATATAAAAAATATGCCAGTAGTAAGAATTATTGATTCAAAGTATTCTAAACTTATCAAGGATTTTGTTTTTGATAGTGATGTACTTAATCAGATGGTAATAATTCCAGCTGGGTTTATTACTGACTTTGAATCAACTGGCTTTGTCAAAGGAACTTGTCCGACTGCTGGTCTTATTCATGATTATTTAAGTAGATTTGATTCAGAGCCAGTGGTAAGTAAGAAAACTGCTGCTGATGTTTATCTTGAAGTTCTTGAATATAAAGGAACATCATATATGAAACGGTATATTAAGTATTGGATTATTAGAATTGTTTTAGAATATTTTCATAAAAAGAGTATTTCTTGGAGGTTATAATGAGCTTTTGGAATAAAGGTGAGAAAACAACTAGTGTTAAACGCCCGAAGGCTGGGAAAAGTAAGGAGACTCCTTTTTCTGCATTTGGTCGAGCGGAGAAAATTAAGAAACGTAAAAAGAAACGTCAACAAACTATAAAAGATATTTTTAATGAATAAATCTCCTTTGATGATTAAATCATCAAAGGGATGGAAATAAAGGAATCGTCTAATGGCTTTCCCAGCAGGTTGGGGCAGGAAATGTAAATTAACAATTCAGAATGGCAAGGTGCCTGGAGCTCTTTCTAATTTTCCTGTGCTACTGGATTTGACCACGCTACCATCTGAGATGTTTGATGCTGATGGTAGTAATCCTGCGCTAAGTGGTGGTGGTGATATTCGGTTTTCCTCGGATTCTGATGGTAATACCCAACTCTCTTGTGAAGTTGTTACATTTACAATTGATAATGATCCTGCTAATGGTGCTGCTGAAATACATGTTAAGGTGCTGTCTGTTGCTAGTGGTACTGATACAGATTTTTACATTTGGTATAATAAATCTGGTGAGTCCCAGCCTGCTATCGATGCTGCTTATGGAGCGGAGAGTGTTTGGGATAGCAACTATATGATGGTTCAGCATATGAATGAGGATCCTTCTGGTGGATCTCCACAGATGATTGATTCTACGTCTAATAATTGTGATGGAACTTCTGAAGGCACAATGACGAGTGGTGATCTTATCGATGCCCAGATTGGGAAGGGAATAGATTTTGATGGTGATGATGATGTAGTTAGACTTGGCTCAATTGATTCAAGTCATGCATTAAGTTTAAATGGTAGTGCAGCAACAATTTCATGTATTATGAATCAATCAAGTGGTGATGCTTATCAGCGTATTATTGATAAATCTACTGCTGGAAGCGGTGCAAATGGTTATATAATAACAACGAATCCAACTGGTGCTGGAGCACTTGAAAGATCTGTTGGAATATTTGTAGCTGGGTCTGGAGACTATACCACAACAGCATATACATTTGGTACAACAGCATATATTACAGGTGTTATTGATGGAGTTTCTTCTAAAATATATATTGCTGGTTCATTAGTGAAAGATTTAGGTTTGAGTGCAATTCCTAGTGCAACAGCAAACATGGCAATTGCATCTTGGAATCATAGTACTGCAAGAGAATTTAAAGGTTTCTTGGATGAAATACGAATTTCAGATATTGCTAGATCAGCTGATTGGGTAGGAGCGGAGTATAATAATCATAGTGATCCGGCTACATTTATTATTGAAGGGGCACCTGCATCACCTGGTGGCGATGACTTATCAATATCTGTTCATGATTGTTCAGATACTAATGATTTAATGTGCTAAAATTTTAACGGAGATTTATTACTATGAATAACGAAGGTTGTAAAATACAAGGATTTTCAAGAGTTAAAATAACTAAAGCTGGTAAGGTTATTGGTGATAGTGGTTTTATAGGCCCGAACCAAATAACTAATGTTGGGTTTTTAAACTATTTATGTCATTTGCTTGGAAATAGTGCTGGCAGCCGACAAGTCGCATTTATTGCTCTTGGGACTGGTGGAACAACTGCCTCAAATGCAACAGGATTGCCTGGTGAGATTATGAGTTCTACTCAGCGTAAGGCTCCTACATATGCTAATGTTGGTAGTACTACTGCCCAGTTCACAGCTACATATGCAAGCTCAGATAGTTTTCTAAGTGCTGCTGCTAATCTATCTAATATTGGTTTGTTTAATTCTAGTGCTGAAAATAGTATTTTTGCTGGAAATACTTTTGCAAGTAGTTCTTGTAATACAAATCAGAATGTTAATGTTACATATCAGATTAGGTTTTCATAAAATGCTTTGATGATTAAATCATCAAAGGAGGGTCTAATATGAGTGAATCAATAAAGCAGACAAAAGATAGAAAGATATATATTGAATCTTGGTTGAGTGATGCCAGTGGTGATGCCAGTGTCACGTTTACTCCTGAGAATATTTTTGGTTTGTTGAAGGTTCAAACTGTTCCGGGTAAAGATGGTGATCTAACTACTGATCTTCCTACTGACCAACATGATGTTGTTATAAATGATATTTATAGTGAAGATATTATGAATGCAGAGTTGGCTGATTGTAGTGGAACTGTTGCTGAAAGTTATCATGCTTGTCCTGATTTTATAACTTCAGGGGCTTTAACAATAGTTGTTTCTAATGCTGGGAATGCTAAACAGGGGATAGTTATTCTTACCTTTAAAAAAGAGTTTGAGGTTTAACTATTATGAGTGGCTGCTGGACAAATAATCCTTGGAAATGTGTAAATCTTACAAGAGAATTGTGGTTAAATGTTGCTGGGTTGAAAGCTGCTGGGGCAAAGCCAGCTACAGAAGTACCTCATGGTTTAGATACATCTTGGCAGTTTGCAGATGCTATTGAGGCGAACCAAGAGAGTGTATCAGGGAGAATGGTAGCACCTTATAATATCGATATAAATATTCCACTTATTGGATATGTTGGTTGGTCAGCTGATGGAGTAAGCCCAGGTGATGTTAAGTGGCAAGTTGATTATAATTGGACTGCTATTGGTGAGTCAACTATTGCTGCTGCTGATGAAACTTTAACAGGAATAGGTACAGCGTCTGCAACTCCTAATGGTTTAGTATTGGCAGAAATCTTAGGTATTAATCATCCAAGTATAACTAAACGGTGTATAACTTTTAAAATTACACGATTGAGTGGGGATGTTTTAGATACAATTGCAGATACAACAGAACTAATTGGTGTTTGTTTAAGGTATAATGTATTAAGTTAATAATAATAGGGAGGTAAAAAACATGACATTAAAAGGATTTCGTCTGGATATTGGATGTGGTGAAAATAAGCAAAAGGGATTTCTTGGGATGGATAAACGTAATCTTAAGGGCGTTGATATAGTTCATGATTTGGAGGTGTTCCCTTATCCGATTGAAGATGAAAGTTGTTTGATTATAATTGGCAGTCATATTATTGAACATATTAAGCCCTGGCTTATGTTAGATTTTATGAATGAACTTTGGAGGATTATGCAATTTGAAGGGAAGTTATTACTATCAATGCCTTATGGAGTTTCTGATGGATTCATTCAGGATCCTACGCATTGTAATCCCTGTAATATGGCTACTTGGCAGTATTTTGATAAGAGATTTCCATTATATAATATCTATCAGCCGAAGCCCTGGGTTATTGAAAAAGGATTTCCAGTTTGGCAGGCTAATGGTAATATGGAAGTTATTATGTATAAGGAGGATAAATAATTATGGAAGATTTTTATCCTAAGGGAATCATTAAGGCTAGTGAAAGTATGTCTAAGAGGATTATGATAGGGATTCCAATGACAGGTCTTCTTCGTGCTGAATGGGTTTTAGCTCGATATGGACAGGTTATTCCTTGTAATTGGAGTCAAGTTGATTGTTTACAGTTTATTGATCAGAGTTCACCGCTGGGATTTGTAGTGGCGGATGCCCGAAATGTAATAGCTACAAAGTTTGTTGAAGAGGATTTTGATTGGCTATTCTTTATTGATCATGATACAGTTATTCCACCAACAACTATCTTGGCGTGGAATGATAGAATGCTTAAAGGAGATGTTCCTATTTGGTCAGGATTATATTTTACCAGAAGTATTCCCAGTGAACCTCTTGTTTATCGAGGTCGAGGAAACAGTTATTTCACTGGGTGGAAACTTGGTGAAGAGGTTTGGGTAGATGGAATACCTATGGGATGTACTATGATACATAAATCTATTCTTAAGGTTATGTATGACGAGAGTAAAGAATATGAAGTTGGTGGAGTTAAGGTTAGAAAAATCTTTGAAACACCGGCTAGAACTTGGTATGATCCTGAGACAAATAACTGGCATAATTCTCAAGGAACTGAGGATCTTGAATGGTGTACAAGAATAATGTGTGAGGATATTTTTAAAAAGGCTGACTGGCCAGAATTTGCTAAGAAGGATTTTCCCTTTCTAATTGATACGAAGATATTTTGTCGACATATAGATAATAATGGAGTTCAATATCCTGCTCGAGGTGAAGAGCAGCAATTTATGGAGCTGTAATTAAGTGGGTGTATCAGTACTTGAAAATGTTAATGCTGATGTATCTGATTTAAACATCAGTGTTAATGATAGTTGTAGTATTGCTGATATAATAGTTAATATATCAATATATATATTTCTATCAATTTCAGTACTAAGTGCTATTGCGCTGAGTGAGAGTAGTTTTGTTGAAACTAATATTAATGTTAATGTTAATAATAGTATTTCATTAAGTGAAAATGTTTCTGGTGAAGTATTTTTCCCAGTAAATGTTAGTGAAAGTGTTTCAATTAGCGAGAATATTTCACTAATATTTTCAGCTTTAAATATTATTGTTAATGATAGTATTTCGATTAGTGAAAAAAGTTATAGAAGAATGGTTCCAACAGCAGGTTTTTACACACCTGTTGTTGATGAAGATTTTCATTATACTTGTAGTGTTGGTGGAAGTTTTTATTATACTTATAACACTAAGAAGAAGTTTTATTATAACTGTCTTAATAAAGAAGATTTTTATCATATAGGGAGTATCTTAGATGGATATAGAATTTAATATAAGTGTTAACTATCATAATGATGATTGGGGGGATTATCTAGTTTCATTTCCTATATGTTCATCAGCTACTGCTAATGATGGAGTTATTCCTTTTGGTGCTGTTATTACAGCTGTAACTATGGAAGCATATCTTGGTAAGGTCAAGGCTCGTGATGGACTTAGTGGTGAAACCCAGATAACTGGTTTGATTGATTCAGATGATACTACTCCTTATGTTCAAAATGATAACGAGATTGGATTTACTCTGGCTCATCCAGGAGCCACTTATGAGAATCAAAAAGCAACACTTATATTTAAACTTACAATAACTGGTGGTGGAACTAAAGCATTTTATGGATATCCAGTTAATATAAAAGCTGCATAAATAAAATGCTTTGATGATTTAATCATCAAAGGGGCATTAATATGGCTATACAACCTGTAGAAATTATGAAAGGAGTTGCTGGTGCGACAGTTAGACAAGCTAGTACTGACTCATCAGCAGCTATAACAATTACAGAACTTGGAACTGCACCAAGTACTTTTGGTGGACAAAGGGCTGTTGTTGGAGCTAAGATTACTGTAGAAACACAATCAATTAGAATTGCTTTTGGAACTGCTGCTGTTCAAACTGGTGGTAGTGAGGTTGGTCATCTGTTTATTGCTGGCTCTGTTATTGAAATTCAGGATGGAGCTACTTTGAGGGCTTGTAGAATAATTAGTGCTGCTAATGGTGTTCATGGCGTTATTCAAACAACTCCTTATTATGGATCTAGATAATTATGACTATTAGTCAGAAAATACAAAATACTATGGAATTGTGTTTTAGTAGCACTAAAGTATCTTGTGCTACATTATTTCCTGAACGTTTTCATAGAAAATTTTCTAAACTTCATGATGAAATATTTAATGTTCTAGATGATGATAATATTCAAAAGGCTGTAATTGCTGCTCCTCGTGGGTTTGGTAAGACAACGATTGATACTATTGCTTACCCGGCTAAGAAGGTTCTTTTTCGTGAAAAGAAGTTTATTGTGCCAATTAGCTGCACTGCAACAAGTGCTGTAATGCAGGGTGAAAACCTGAAGCGTGAACTTCTTTATAATCAATATGTTAAGAATTTATTTGGGCCTATGAAGAGTGAAAAGTTTTCTGCTGAACAGTGGATAACTTCAACTGGAACAATGATAATGCCAAGAGGTGCTGGTCAGCAGATTCGTGGCATTCTATATGATCGTTATCGACCAGATCTAATTATTGGAGACGATTTGGAAGATAAGGAGAGTGTTAAGAGTCCTGAACAAAGGGAGAAACTTAAGGAATGGTTTTTCTCTGATGTTTGTAATTCTATTGATCGTGGGACTAAAGATTGGAAAATAGTTATTGTTGGAACTGTTCTTCATGAGGATTCTCTTCTTGTTAATCTTCTTGAAGATCCCGAATGGCACAGTGTTCATTTATCTCTTTGTGATGATGATTTTAAATCTAATTGGCCAGATTTTATGTCTGATAAAGAAGTCATTGAACTTTATGAAAGTCATAAAAATAAGACGCCAAGCCAGGTTGATTTATTCTATCAGGAATATCGGAATATTCCTATATCAACTGAAGATGCTATATTTAGATCTGAATATTTTAAAGATTATAGTGAGAATGAAATAATAAGGACACAAAAAGTTAAGGATTTAATAACTGTTATTATCATTGATCCTGCTAAAACAGTTAAATTACATTCAGCTGAGAGTGCTATAGTTTGTCTTGGAATAGATAAAGAAAACTCAGCTATTTATGTTAGGGATGTTGTTTCAAGAAGATTGTATCCTGATGAACTTTATGATGAAGCTATTAATATGGCTAGTCGACTTGGTGCTGGGATAATAGCTATTGAAGTAACTTCTCTTCATGAATTTATCTCACAACCATTTAAGAATCAATTACGAATTAAAGGTTGTCATGCTCGGTATGTTGAATTAACTGCAAAGGGAAAAAAGGAAGATCGAATTAAAGAACTTGTTCCCTATTATCGCCAGGGCTTTGTTTATCATAATCCTAATTGTTGTTTGAAACTTGAAACACAGTTACTTAGTTTTCCTAAATCTCGTCTTTGGGATGTTATGGATGCTATGGCTTATGTAGTTAAATTTATGGAAGTTGAAGGGGAGTATTTTACTCCGTCAAATATTAATTTAGATCTTGATGAAGATTATTCTGATTTAAGTGATGAAGAACCAATAGAAGATTTTGCAATAGTTTAAAGGAATAAATATGCCTAATATAATATCTGGTGATGAACATTATAATTCAAATAGAAATAGTTCTACAGAACTTATCCATGGAAAAGATTTAAATTATGATTATCCTGATAATTTAGATCTTAAACCTGGTTCTACACTTCATAGATATATTAAGAATGAAATACTTACACGTGCTCGAGCTTCTCAAGCTATTATGTCTACTCGACATGATGCTTGGAGAGATATAGATTGGACATTAACAGCATATATTAAGACTGATGAAAAAGAAGATGATATAAAAGATAATGATTATAGGAAACCAACAAGTATAGTTTTTCCATATTCATATGCTATTCTTGAAACTCTTCTTGGTTATCTTATGAGTGCATTTTTTCAAAGTCCTATATTTCGATATGAAGGTGTTAGTCCAGAAGATACTGTTGGTGCAATTATGTTGGAGAAAGTTATAGATGTTCATTGTACAAAAACTAAAGTTGCATTAGCTCTTCATACTATGTTTCGAGATTCATTAGCATATGGGTTTGGAGTTGGTGCGCCCAGTTGGAAAGTGATTCATGGTAAGAAAACAGTTGAAAGAGATAAATCTTTTGGAATATTTGGAAATATGTTAGGATCACGAAAGAAGGAATCTGTTGAGAGTATTTTATTTGAAGGAAATGAATTACTTAATATTGATCCTTATCTTTGTCTTCCTGATCCTAATGTATCTATTCATGATCAGCAAAATGGAGAATATTTTGGATGGATAGAAAAGACTAACTACTTTGATATGCTTTCTGATGAAAATACTGGAGAAGGTATTTTTAATGTTAAGTATCTTGATATGTTGAAGAATAGACTTACTAGTGTAATTAAACTTGATCCATCTGAGCGAGAGCAAAAGATTGGTGGTAGTAATCTGATTAAAGATACTACAATCTCGAATAGAGTTGATAATCTAAATATGTATATTAAGATTATTCCAAAAGAATGGAAACTTGGTAATAGTGAAATTCCTGAGAAGTGGTTTTTTAAACTATCAGCTGATGAAATAATTACTGAGGCTAGACCAATAGGTCTTGATCATGGTATGTTTCCAATTGCAGTTGCAGCACCAGATTTTGATGGATATAGTTCTACGCCAGTTTCAAGATTAGAAATTCTTAGTGGAATGCAAGGTATTCTTGATTGGTTATTTAATACGCATATTACTAATGTAAGAAAGAGTATCAATGATATGTTTGTTATAGATCCTTATCAAGTTAATACTAAAGATTTAAGAGATGGGCGTGAGGGTAAGTTGATTCGCTTACGACGACCTTCTTGGGGAAAGGGAGTTAAGGATGTTATCCAACAACTTAATGTAACTGATGTAACACAAGGACATATTCAAGATTCTGCATGGATAGTTAATTGGATGCAGAAAATTGGAGCTACAGATAATGTATCTATGGGAAGTCTTCGTCAAGGCGGACCTGAGCGTTTGACAGGTAAGGAATTTGAAGGAACTCAACGTGGAGCATTTTCTAGACTTGAACGAATAGCACGATTAATTGGTTTACAAGCTATGCAAGATATTGGTGGTATGTTTGCTAGTCATACAAAACAACTAATGAACGAAGAACTTTATGTTAAAACTACAGGTCGTTGGCAGCAAACATTAATGAAAGAATATGGAAATAGTATCAAAGACGGTAAAATGAAAGTTAGTCCATTTGATATTCTTATAAATTATGATATAATGGTTAGAGATGGTTCAATTCCTGGTAGTAATTATTCTGGAGTTTTTATGGAACTATTTAATGTTATATCTGAGCATCCAGAGTTACAAAAGAAACTTGATATATATAAGATATTTAATCATATAGCTAGAAATAATGGTGCTAAGAATATTAGTGATTTTGAACGAACTGAACAGCCACAACAACAAGGAACTGTTATGCCAGATGAGGAAATTGCTAAACAAGTGCAAGCTGGTAATTTAGTTAAACAATAAGGAGATTTATGGAAACATTAGAATTAAATTTACGTGATTTAGATGATGGATTAAAATCTAATTTTTGGAAAGCTTTTATGGAAATGTTAAAAATATCTATAGTTGAGCAAGAAGATCTTATGAGTAGTTCTGATAATATTGTTAATATTCATAGATGTCAAGGACGTAGAGAAGTTCTTAAAGATTTAATTTTATGGCCAGAGGTACAGATAGAAGCAATTAATGCTGATATTGAATTTGAAGAAACAAAAAAGGAGAAAAAATAATGAATAAAGATAATGATGTAGTAGAAGATGATAAAACTAATCTTGATGATGAATTTGATCAGAATGCACAAATAGATGATATGTTATCAGAAGATTTTATTATTGATGATTCTACTATTGATGAAAAAGGGGATGATGATGAAACAGAGCTTGATGAAGAAAAAATTAATGAGGATACAGAAGAAAAAGATAAAAAAGAGAATACAACATTTGAGACGGAAGAAGAAGATGAAGAAGAATTAGATAAGAATAAAACTATTGTTGAAGATGAAATTATTATTGATGGTGATAAAACTATTGTTGATGATAAATTTGTTGAAATGCAGAAACAAAATCAAATACTCGTCGATAAGATTAATGAACTTTCTGGAAAATTAATAGATAAGGATAATAAAAAAGCTGTTAAAGATGTTGATGATGCTGATGATGCTAATGATGCTAAAATTGATCTTGATGATTTTATAGGTGATTTAGATATAGATAATGTTGTATCTGATAAAAAAGTTTTTAATGAAGTTTTAACTAGAGCACTTAAAAAAATAGAAGATAAACTTAAAAATAAGTATGAGGGTAATTTATCTGAGAATGTTAGAACTCATACTGATAATCACCTTGAAATGAAAAAAATAGTTGATACATTTTATACTGAGAATAGTGATCTTACTAATGTTAAAAGTGCTGTTCAAGCAGTAGCTGTTGATATAATTAAGAAAAATCCTAATATGATTTTAAAAGATGTTTTTATTAAAGCTGCTGAAGGAACAAGGGAAATGTTGGGTATAAAGAAAAATATAGTAAATGATGATAAAGATAAAAATAAAACTAATAAAAAACCTGCTTTTGTTAAGAAGTCTCAGGGAGTTAATAAACAAAAAAGTAGTACTAAGACTTCTAGATTGCAGAATGATATAGATGAATTACTTTAACTAAATGGGAGGATAATCATGGATAGAACAGAACGAATTGGAAGAGAAACACTAGAATCAAACGCTGGCAAAATGCTTCGACTTACAATAACAGCAACTAATACACCTTATGTGATGAAGCCGACAGAACATAATATTATTGCTATTACGGCTCTAGCTGATGCTGCTGCTATTATTACTTTGCCAAGTTTGAACGAGGCTATCGGACAATACTATTATATATGTGCACCAACTGGATCTACGGCTGGTGATATTAGTGTTTATGAGAAAGAAACTGGGGCAGAATTTTCTACATATGGTGATCTTGATGCTGATGATGATCACGTTATGCTATACTCTGATGGTTTGAAATGGCGAGTAATTCTTGATGGTGTAGCTTAATAATATAATCGCTTTGATGATTTAATCATCAAAGGGGAGGTAATAAATATGGGTAGATGGTTAGATAGATTACGAAGGCCAGGTGCAGATAGTGCATCTAATAAATGGATGGCTCATGTTGTTGGGAATAAATCTGATGCAGCTGCTACAGCAGCTCCAAGTACATCCGAGTCTCTTATGGCCTATATAAAACAGTTAGTTGGACAAAGAGAATATGTAGCTGCAACACCTGTTGTATCACCACTTGCAACAGGAGATCTTTTTTCAATAACTGGAGGCCCTGTACTTGTCCATGAAATTTTTGGAATAGTTACGACAACAGCTATTCAAGCTCAGGCAACTACAATACAACTTAATCTTGATCCGGATGATGGTGGCACTAATGTTGATTTGTCAAGTAATACTTTAGATGCTACTGGTGATGTAACTGGTACAGTCTATCGTTGGACAAAGGATTTTAGTGAAGATGTTATTGCATTGTTAGATGCTTTTGAAGCTACTGATATTCAAGCTCCAGGAGTTATTTTGATGCCTGGAGATATATTAGTAACTTATGGAGCTGCTTCAACCGGACAGATAAATTGGTATGCTATTTATGAACGCATTGGTGCTGGAGTAATGGTGTAGAATAGAATTTTAATTTAAATTTAAATTTAGTTTAGGCTAAAGAAGGAGATAAATATTATGGCTTTTTTAGGAATGAGGGGAAACGGAGATTGGGTTACAGATCAAAGACCTAAAAATTGGAGGGAGACGATGCTTTATCTCTATCCAAATGGTGAGATGCCTTTAACAGGTATTCTTTCTATGATGGGTAGTGAGAAAGTTGATGATCCTGAATTTAACTGGTGGGAGAAGAGTCTGCCATCACAGAGTGGGACGGTTTCTAGTATTTGGTTGACTCCTGATCTTAGTTCTACTGAATATACAACTGGGGGTGCTGTAGGTGATGTTATTTATGCTGCTTGTGCTGCTGCTGTAGCTGCTGAGTTTCGGGCTGGTCATGAGGTATTACTTAGAAATACTGCTAATTATCTTGATGATACTGTTGCTAAAGTTGTTGGGACACTTTCAAATGGTGCTAGTTCTTATATAGCATGTAAATTGATTCAGGCTGATCCGACAACAACTGGACTTGCTGACTGTAATAGAATTTTAGTTATTGGTAGTGTTAATTCTGAGGGTGATACAATGCCAGATTCTATTGCATATGATCCTACCAAACGGACAAATTATACTCAGATTTTTAGAACTCCTTTAAGCATCACACGTACTGCTCGTCTTACTCGTCTTCGTACTGGTGATCAATATAAAGAGGCTAAACGAGAAGCTCTTGAACTTCATGGTATTGAAATGGAGAAAGCTTTTATCTGGGGATATGGTCTGGAATCAACAGGTTCTAATGGTAAACCTGAAAGAACTACTTGGGGAATAGTTCCTTATCTGGTTGCCAATAGTGGAATCAATGATGACTTTACCAGTAATACAGATTTTACCGATACATCTTGGCTTGCTAGTGGTGAGGAATGGTTGGATACTCAGCTCGAGGAAATGTTTCGTTATGGTTCTGATGAACGAATGGCATTCTGTGGTAGCGGAGTTATTCTGGGAATTAACAAACTGGTTAAGGAATATGGTAATTTTGAATTTAGTGCTCAGACTAAAGATTATGGAATTAATGTAACTACATGGACAACTCCTTTTGGTGTTATTCATATGAAGCGGCATCCATTATTTAGTTATGAAGTTACTAATCGTAATTCTATGGTTTGTTTTGAACCAAAGAATGTTAAATATCGCTTTATTACCGACACTACTTTTTATGATGATCCTGATAAAAAGAATACTGGTCGGAATAGAATTGATGGAACTGATGAGGAGTATTTGACTGAATGTGGATTAGAGTTTCATCATGCTAGCACTTGTGCATTTCTTAATGGTTTTAATTCTGATAATGGAACTCCATAGATTATTTTAACTCCCCTTTGATGATTTAATCATCATAGGGGAGTTAATTTCTATAGTAATTTTTCATCAAAAAGATATTATTAATATAAAGTTAAACTTAATTTATTGGAGGTTATTATGAGGAGAAAAGATATATCTAAAAAAACAGCTAAACGTGTTCCTAAATATCAAAGAACTAGTGAGGAAGAAGTACAGGCAGAATTTGGTGCTTATAAATATAGACTTAAAAAAACTGGATCAGCTAGTGGAGCAGCTAAGATGAAAAAACGACATCAAAAACTTAAAAGAGACTTTATTAAAGATAGATCTAATCTATAAAATTAATCTTTAATTGTCATCAGGGGAGTAAAATCTCCCTTTGATGATTAAATCATCAAAGGAAATGTTATGGGTAAAAATAAAATTACTATCGATGATGTTAAGAAAAATAAAATAAAATTAGAAAAGGATATAACTAAACTTTTATTTGATTTTGAAAAAACTAATGGAATACGATTAGGTTATATAGATATTCAAAGAAAACGAAATAAGAAAGATGAAGCTATTGAAGTTACTAATCATGAAAAACCTAAAGATATTCAAAATGTTGATATTAGGATGGAATTAGATTTAATATATTAAAGGAATATTATGGATCTACTTGAAATTAGAACTGAATTTGTTAAACAAAGTGGTCGATATGATTTAGTTATTGATACTACTTCATATGCTGATAATGGTGCAGATTATTTTATCAATTCTGGTCAAGATTATCTTGATCGACAGGGAGTGGTTGTTCCAGAATCTGAAGGTAGAATAATTAAAACTATTTTTCCTGATGATTATTATATTGAATTTCAAGAGCGTTGTAGAGTTATTAAAGATGTCTGGGCGAATAATGCTACTGATAGAGTTCACCTTGAAAAAGTAGATTGGGATGAATTAAGGGATTTATATGATAGTCCTATTGCTGATATTTCTACTGGTGCACCTTTATATTATACTCTAGCAAAACTTAGGGAGATTGATGTAGCTGATAAAGATAGTATTGGAATCTTCATCAATTATACAAAGTCATCTAGCTATGATTATCGAGGAATATTAATTCTACCTCCAGTTGATGAAGCTTTTGATATCGAGATTTTTGGAAAATTTTATCAGAAAAAATTAACTCTTGATGCTGATGAAAATTTTTGGTCTATTGAAACTCCTTCAACTCTTATAACTGCTGCACTTCGACAGGTTGAAATATCTTATCGAAATATAAAAGCAAGAGGCGAATGGGAAGAAATTATAAGAAAAGATCTAATTGATATTGATATGGATATAGTTGAGGAAAAAATGACTGATATTGAAGAAATGGGAGATGGCTATGAATAATGAAGAAAGAGAGATTCTTAAAAATGAAATAATTGAACAGATTTTTTTAAAACTTCCTGATATTATTGGAAACTTAATGACATCACAGGCAACGTTGAGCAAACTTAATGTTAAATTATATTCTGAATATCCAGAATTTAAAAATAATAAATCCCTGGTTGCTCATATTTTGGAGGAAATAGATGGTGATAATCCTGGACTTGAGTATGAAGAGGTTATTAAAAAAGCTATTCCAATAATTAAAGAAAGAATGGGAGTAGTTAATAAATTAGATGTAAATCATATTCCTAATCGTTCAGAATTAAAACTTAATTATAATGGAAATATCTAATGAAACTTGATACTAATAGAAATAAAAGATTTATGCTTACAATTGATGGAAGTGACTTACAAAAAGGACTTCGACCAGTTGAAAGAGTTGGAAGAAATTCTGGTTATATGGTTAGTTGTTCTGGAGCTGTTGGTAGAGATAATCTTTTATGGGCATTAGATAGTTTATCAAGTATTGATACAAGTGTTATAACTGATGCATTTCCTTATCCACAAGCATTTATTTTTATAAATCATATTATAGTTTGTGGTGAAACTGAGATATTTGAACTGGTTGATGGAAGTTTAGTTTCTAAAATATCAGGACTTACAGTTGGTTCAACATGGGATGCTGTAGATTTTCGAGATTATATTTATATGAGTAATAGTAATGTTGTTGTAGTTCGTTCGCCAGTAACACAACAATATAGTATTAATACTGATCTTCCAAAAGCTTCAGCTATTTGTAATTATAAAGGACAGGTTATTGTAGGTTCACCTGATGTAGGAGTTTAATTATGAGTAATCCAACTTGGCCACTTTCAAAAATGTATAAAGATGGTGGCTATATTAATAATCCATTTCATACAGATGAACCAGGACGTACAGATAAACATTATCCTTGTGGTTATTGGCCAGTAGAATTACCCTCGACTGATCAGGTTAAACCTCCTGGTGGAACACTTTATGGTTCTGGGTATGGCTTAAATCATAGAATGGGAAATAGTGCACCTGGAGTTACTGGTGATGCATTAAATAGAGTTGTATTTGATAAGATTGTTAATGATACTTATTATAAAAAAGTTTCGGCTGGAGGTTCTCATACACTTATTATAACAAATTATGGAGCTATGTGGGGAATAGGTGCAAACCAGCATGGATGTCTTGGACTTGGTGATGAGATTGCAAGAACATCTTGGGAGCAAATATCTGGTATTTGGACGGATGTTTCTACATCTCCTATATATACACATTCTTTAGCAATTAAAAATGATGGAACACTCTGGGCTACAGGCTATAATAATTATGGACAACTTGGTTTAGGTGGTGCAACTAATAGAAATACATGGGAACAAGTAGGAACAGCATCAAATTGGATAAGTGTTAAAACTGGTAGTTATTTTACGATGGCATTAAATTCTGCTGGTAATCTTTATAGTTGTGGAAATAGTTATCAAGGAGCATTAGGACTTGGTGATACACTTAAGCGGGATGTATTAACAGGTGCATTAAATAGTGTTTCACAAGTAAGTTGTGGTTATTATTTTACTGGCGTTATTGGAATAGATGGTTCAGTATGGATGACAGGTTCAAATAATGATGGACAGTTCGGAATAGGAAATACAACTCCTACAGAAAGTTTTGTTCAAATAAGTGATGCTGGCAGAGATAATGCTTTTATTGAGTGTGGTGGTTACTATTCAACTGCATATAGTGGTTCATCATTTCTAATCAAAAATAGTGGAATTATGTGGGCAGCTGGAAGTAATCAGTATAACTTAATGGGACTTCCTGGTGGTGGTGATGAAACATCTTTTGTTCAGCTTGATGGAACAGGGTGGGAATCTGTTGCTAATAAAAGAACTAATACTCTTGCTATAAAGACAAATGGTGAGATGTGGGGAACTGGTTATAATAATAATGGTGAACTTGGTTTAGGAGATAAAGGTCCAAGATCAGCTTTTGAACGTATAGGTAGTGATCTTTGGCTAGCTGCTGATATGGGAGCTATGCATAGTATGGCAATAAACTGGGATGGAGTTTATGATTGGGGTTAAATTTCCTTTGATGATTTAATCATCAAAGGGTTATGGAGAAGACTAATGACAACACTAGCAACAAATAAAATAGCTTATTTACTTGCTACAAAGCAAATAGATTTTGCTAATGATAGTTTTAAAATAATATTAATGGCAACAGGATATGTATTTGATCAAGATTCTCATTCATATTATGCTGATATAAGTTCATCTGAACTTGCTACTGGAAATGGTTATACACAGAATGATAAAGTTTTAACTGGGGTTATAGTTACAGAAGATGATACTGATAATCGGACTGAAATAACTTGGGATGATCCTAATTGGACGGCAAGTGGAGGTAATATAGGTCCTACACCAGGAGCTATTATCATTGATGATAGTGTTGCAAGTGATCCTGTTGTTGGCTATATAGATTTTACAACTGAACGGACACAGGCCTCAGGTGGAATTTTTACAATAGCTAATCCAGAAGTAAGAATATCTGTAGCAACATAAGGAATTATTATGGCTAGTATTCCTATACAAAATATTAATAATGACATTAGTATTAATGAAGATGTTTTAGTTAAAGTAGAACATTCGTTTGGAGATGTTATTGATCGTATTAATATTTCTGAAGATGTATCTGTTTGGACTGATACACTTTATATTAGTGTTAATGATAGTATTAATGTCGATGAAATTTCAAGAAGACTTTTTAATCTTGGACCTATAGTTGATCCTAATCCAGATCTTGATACTTATTTTGATTGTGGTGATGTTGATAGTGCCGGTAATCCAGATCGAGGGGTTATAGCATTATATATCAATATTGCTGGTGAGATAATTGATATATCAGTTGCTTCTGATCCAATAGGTATTTCATTAACTCTTCATGGTACTGGTATTGAAGCTGTATTTATTAGTGCTGATACTGCTATAAATATTAATCTTAATATTAATTATTCTGATACTTATATAAATCCTGGAGAAGAAAATTTTATTAAGTGGAGTGGCTTAGGTAATCTTGATTTTACCTTGAGTAATGCTAATCTAGCTGGTAAAAGACCTATGCCATGGTCTGGGATGATTTATAAGATTATAAAAATTGATAGTGGTGCTATAGTTTATGGTGCTAATGGTATTACTATAATCACACCTACTCAAAATAAACAAAGTCGATATGATCAGGATGTTCCAGAAGTAAATACTTATATGCCAAAGACTATTTATAAAACTGGAATTAAAGGTAAAAATAGTGTAATTGAAACATTGACAGGGCAATATTTTATAGATGTTAATAATAAACTATGTATTATAACAGGTGAAGGAGTTAAAGTTCTAGATTTTTCAGAATATTTAAAAACATTAAACAGTAATTTAATAATGTCATTTGACGAGATTAATAATTTAATTTATATCTGTGATGGAGCTGTTGGATTTATTTATAATACTAAAGATAATAGTTTAGGTTCTGGGCCTACAACAATTACGAGTATTGGACATCAAGATGGAGTAGATTATTTTATGTCTTCAGATAGTAGTATAATTATTCCAGCTCTTGAAACAACCTTTGATATCTTAGATTTTGAAACCAGACGAAGTAAAACTATTCATAAAGTTGAACTTGAGACAGATGTTAGCGGAACTCTTTATGTTAGTTTTGATTATAGAAATTCTGAATTAGAT
>JAUUZE010000073.1 GCA_030590175.1 Clostridia bacterium | reverse complement strand
CAATTGAATTCACAATGTACTTTCAAAGAGAAGTTAGTGGTAATTGGTCCACCATTGCAACTAGATCAGCAACGGTGTATACCACAGATCAGCAAGCGAAAACTGAATACCTTACAGTAACTACAGGGTATAATTATCGTATCAGAACCATTCATACTGCACGAGATAATGGAGATGTTGAATCGCGTACTTTATTATCTTCAACTATCTCAATGTAATTATTTGTCATTATATATTTTATTATAAAAAAACAGCTACTTAGTAGTAGCTGTTTATTCATGCTTTTATAAATAATTAAACTATTCAAATAATGATTTAACCACTTTTAATAAATCCCGCTCTGTAATCTTTCCACTTATAGTAAAATAAATGTTATCGTAAATAAAGTAAGCATCGTGGGTTTCATATTCATCACTTTTCGCCAAAGAAACTAAAATGTCGTTAATCTTTACTTCTTTATATATATCTTGCATTGTATTTCCTGCTATAGAAGTATCTTCATATAAGTAATTCATTCTAATGCGTAAATTAGTTTGTAGTGTGCTTACAAATAAAATATTAACAGAACTTGGGCCAAGAAGATCCTCTCCATAGGTTATATTATCTAAATTATAAATTATGGGAATATATGATGGAAAATATAACTTAGTATTCATTCTATCTCTAGCTGTAGTTACATCATAAAACTCGATTAGTAAATTATATTCTGTATTTTCTATAACAGTATAATTATCATCACTATTTATTACAAAGTCACCTATTCTACTGTCTTGAGTATACTTAATATTAAATAACTTGAATTTTAATGCATTAACCTCTGGGCTATCACTAAATAGTAATGTTACAAAAGCAATAGAAATAAATGCTACTAAAAACAAAGCAGGTTTAACAACATAGTTGAATGTTTTCTTTCTCCTATCTCTTTTAATCCTTCCCATGATTTCTTCAAGAGGAGTGATTTCAAATGGAGGTTGTTGTTGATATATAACATTCTTAGCTTGTTCTTTTAATATATCATGTATGTTTTTTTGTTCAGTCATTATCATTTCTTTCAATTGTTTTTTTTAGTTTTTCTAAAACTCTTTTGTTCTTAGTTTTTACAGTATTAACATTTAAATGAAGAGTTTCTCCTATTTCATTAAATGTCATATTACAATAATACTTATAATGCAATATATATTGGTCAGTATTCTCTAACTTCAATATTGCCGCATACATCCGCTTCTCCGTCTCTTTATTGATGTATTTTTTTTCAATGGATATTTCTTCTGACAATAGTTCTTTATCTAAATGTCCCTTGGGAATTTCCCGTTTATTTTTTACTAGATAATTTACACTTTCTCGTTTAGCAATTTGAAAAATCCAAGGTTTAAACTTATTGTCTTCTTTTAATTGCCTTCTATTTTGTAAAGAGGAAATAATTGCAACCATTATAACGTCATCGCATGATGTTTTATTTTTGACGATACTAAATATAAATCGGTATAAATCGTCATAGATTATCACAAGTTGATTATTAAACTGGTCTTTAGTCATTTTTCCCCCTACAAATTTACGTAAGAGAATTATACCATAATAATAAAAGGGAACCAACTTTTTGGCTAGTTATAAGTAAAGATACTTTTAGCTTTTATGAAAAAAGCATATGAGACGTGTTAGCCCCCTTTTACTTGTTACATATATAAGAGGGTTGAAATGGTAAAAAGTTTCAAAAACTTTTATTTTTTAATAAAATAAGTGAAATTTCTTTATTTTCGACTTTTTATGATTTTTAACCGTGTAAATTCTTCTCTTTCTTTTTCTTCTAATGAATTCGCAATTGTCTTGGTTAATTGATGATAACGTGGAATTAAAATATTCTGTAAGGCATTCGCTCGTTTTTGTGTCCGCTTAATATTTATTGCTAATCTAAATACGGTGTTTTCAACTTGTGCCAATTGAAAAGTTAGTTTCTTAACCTTATCAAATTGAAAACAAGCTTCATCTAGTGCCATATTAGTTCGTGAAAACCCATACTGTGGAGTTAGAGGTTTATCATCATAGGATACCATGGGAATTTCCACACCCATAACATGTCTTATTTTCAATTTTACACTAGTATCTTCTTTTATTGCATATCCAATTTGTTCTATGTTCTTTATTCCTAAATGAATATTCGCGTTTTGTAATTGAGCATAAGCTTTCTCGTAGGTATTTTTAATTTCTTCTTGTAATATTTTAGCATCATCTATTAATGACATCATTTCTCTTATTAATATATTTCGTTTTTTATCTAGCAAATCATAACCCTGCTTTGAAAGGGCTAGTGTATTTTTTGCTTTTATCAGATTTCCTTTCGTTGGAAAATGATTGATATCCATGTTAGATTCCTTTAAATAATAATCGTTCGTCAGATACATGTTTATAATATTTTTCAATCAATTTTGGTGACATCCTATCTAGTTCATTAACTGGCAAAAATCCTAATAGTGTCCACCCAAGATTAAGTGTCTGTTCCATATCTCGCTCTTCATCTTCTGACTGTGCAATAAAGTATTTCTCAAACAGTTTCCCAAAACGCATATATAGTTGATCAATTTCTGATAGTTCATCTTCTCCAATAACTGCTGCAAGTGCTCTTATCTCTTGTACTCTTGCATAAGATGCAAATAACTGATTTGCTACATCGGGATGATCTTCTCTTGTAAAGCCCAATCCAATACCATCTTTCATTAATCGTGATAGCGACGGTAAAATTGTGACAGGTGGATAAATACCTTTTTGAAACAACTCTCGCCCTAGAACAATTTGTCCTTCTGTGATGTATGCTGTTAAGTCAGGTACAGGATGTGTAATGTCATCATTTGGCATGGTTAAAATTGGAATTTGTGTTATGGAGCCCTCTTGATCTTTTAACATTCCAGCACGTTCATACAATGAAGCCAAATCGCTATACAGATAACCTGGAAAACCTTTTCTAGATGGAATTTCATTTTTTGAAGAAGACACTTCTCTAAGTGCTTCTGCATATGATGTCATATCTGTCATAATAACTAGTACATGCATATTAAGAGTAAATGCTAAATACTCAGCAATGGTTAATCCGCATCGTGGTGTAATAATTCGCTCAACAACTGGATCGTTAGCAAGATTAAGGAGCATTACAACTTTTTCTAATACTCCACTTTCAGTGAAACTTCGTTTAAAATATTCAGCAACATCATACTTTACGCCCATAGCCACAAATACTATAGCAAAATTTTCTCCAGCAATTTTAGCCTGTCTCACAATTTGTGCTGCCAGTTTATTATGTGGTAACCCATTACCAGAAAAAACTGGTAATTTTTGTCCTCTAATTAATGTAGTTAAACAATCAATAGAAGAAATTCCTGTTTGAATATAATCTCTTGGATACTTTCTAGCAACAGGATTTATAGGCATTCCATTTATATCTCTTTGATCTTTTGCATAAATATCACCTAGTCCATCAATTGGTTTTCCTCTACCATTTAAAATTCTTCCTAATATTTCTTCAGATAGAGGCATCATCATAGGTCGCCCTGTTAGTTTAGTTCGTGTATTGGTTAGAGATAAATCTCTTGTTCCTTCAAATACTTGCACTACACAAGCATCTTCTCTTAATTCAATGATTTTCCCTAGTTTTTTTTTGCCAGCAACTGTCATTTCAACAATTTCTTCATTTGCAGCACCTTTTATACCTGATAAAACAACTAATGGGCCGTCAATATTTTCTAATCCTATATATTCAAGTTTCATGTTAACTACCCTTCATACTGCAATAACAACTCATCTAAAGTTGTAAGCAGATTGTTTTCTAATTCACTAAAAGAATCTAGTTGATTGTTTTTTATAGTATATTTCATTTTACTAAGAGTGGAAAATATCTCTGTTTTTTTAATAACTGATACAGGAATTCCTTTTCCAACAAGTATTTTTGCTTTATCATTCACTTTTAAAATACAACTCATCATTAGGTATTGTTTTTTTATAGGTACAAATGTATCTTCTTCATGGAAGGCATTTTGCTGTAAAAATCCTTGCCTTATAGCTTTTGTGATTTCTAATATTAGTTTTTGTTCATCTGGTAAAATATCACTACCAATCAGTTTAACGATTTCCATTAACTTACTTTCTTCTTGTAATAGTGCTATTAATTTAGTTCGATTAATCATAAAATCTTTAGCTACATTTTCTTCATACCAAGGTGTAAGTTCATCAATATATTCACTATAACTACTTGTCCAGTTTACAGCTGGATAATGCCTTTCATAGGCTAATTGTTTATCAAGCGCCCAAAAACTTCTCACAAATCGTTTAGTATTCATTGTAACTGGTTCTGAAAAATCACTTCCCTGTGGAGAAACTGCTCCCACAATAGTAACAGAACCTGTACTATTACATAAACTAGTCACATAACCAGCTCGCTCGTAAAATTCAGATAATCGTGATTGTAAGTAGGCAGGAAATCCTTCTTCTGCTGGCATTTCTTCTAATCTACCAGATATTTCACGTAAAGCCTCTGCCCACCTTGATGTGGAATCAGCCATTACGGCTACATGATAACCCATATCTCTATAATACTCAGCCAAAGTAATTCCTGTATAAATAGAAGCTTCTCTAGCTGCTACTGGCATGTTAGAAGTATTTGCAATTAATATGGTTCTCTCCATTAATGGCTTTTGTGATTTTGGGTCAATTAATTTTGGAAAATCTTCTAAAACTGAGGTAATTTCATTTCCTCTCTCACCACAGCCAATATATACAATAATGTCAGCATCTGACCATTTGGCAAATTGATGCTGCGTCATTGTTTTTCCTGTTCCAAATCCTCCTGGAATTGCACCTGTTCCTCCTTTAGCAATAGGAAACATAGTGTCAAATACTCGCTGACCTGTAATCAGAGGCTTTGAAACTGGCATTCTCTTAATAAAAGGTCTAGGGTCTCTAACAGGCCATTTTTGAATCATGGAAATCTCACGACTTTTTTTACCATCTTCAATAACAACAATAGTCTCTCCCACTGTATAAGCCCCAGAAGGTAAAACCTTAGTTACTTTTCCCTTCATAGTTGGAGGAACCATTACATAATGTGTAATGGAACTACTTTCTTTAACAGATCCAATAATATGACCTCCTGTAAGTAAATCTCCTTTTTTAACCTTAATATTAATATCCCACTTTTTAGTCATATCAATTGCATCAACATCAATACCTCGACCTATAAAGGGCCCAGTTAAATTCATAATAATTTCAAGAGGACGTTGTATTCCATCAAACACATTTCCGATAATCCCAGGACCTAAAGTTACTGATAAGGGTTCTCCTGTACCAATTACTGGCTCATGTAGTTTTAACCCAGTTGTTACTTCATATACTTGAGCAATAACATCATTTCCTCTTATGGCAATTACTTCTCCTGATAATTTTAAATCACCCACTATTACCATTTCACGCATAGCAAAATCTTTACTACCATGAATAGTAATAACTGAGCCATTAATTCCACTGATATATCCTGTTGTAAAATTATTCATTTTTTCACCATCTGAGTACACACAATTCACAATAACTAAGAAAATCAATTCTAGCTTCGCCAATCATTTCATATACTGTTAAATCAAGTAATATGCCTTGTTTCTCACAAACCATTACAATACCACCATGGCTTCCTTCTAAAGAAGTTTCAGTAGTTACTGATATTTTTTTTGTGGTGGTAATCTTATCAATAAGTGCCTTGTCTTCTGGTAAACAACTAATTATATATGTTTGGCCTCCTATTTTTTTATGACCTTCATCAATTAAATCGCTTAACCACTGTTTATACTTGTCTGTCTTTTTAAATTTTAAAAAACGTTCTAGCACATTGGAAAATACGTTGTCCATAATAGTTGCTCGTTCTTGTAATAAGGTTTTTTTACTCATTAGCATTGCCTTTGAGTATTCTTCATTTCTAATTCGCTTAGTTTCTTTAACGGCATCTTGCACACTTATATACGCTTGCTCAAGAAATTGTTGTTCTTTTTCTTGTAACAATTTTTGTTTACTTTCTTCAATTTCTTGTAGAATCTGTTGTCTTTTGTCACTGGCCTCTTGCATAACCAATCGACTAAATCCATGAATCAGATCATCTCTCCCTGCCATGATTCTCTCCTAAATTTTTAATCCGATAGCGTCTCTTATATATCTTGTAATATAATCTCCATCTTTATATGACCCATGCCTATCTGGAATTTCAATCAGTAGTGGTCTGCTTAAACTGATTTTTAATGTAGCAATTCGCTTAGGCAGCATGGTTGCTAATTTTTCAGTAATGAGTACAATCCCGATGTCTTGGTTGTTAATTGCGCTATCTAATGCTTTAGTAACCTCATCAAGATTATGTACTACTACACCATCTACTCCTGCCAATCGCATTCCTGTTTTTGTGTCAATATTGTCACTAATGACAAACATCTTCATTTTCCCACCTACTGATTAAGAATTAAAATTGTAACAATTAGTCCATAAATTGCAATACCTTCTGCTAATCCAACAAAAATCAATGTTTTTCCTAAAAGGCTTGAATCTTCTGAAATAGCACCTAATGCAGCTGAACCAGTTGCAGCAACAGCAATTCCTGCTCCAATACTAGCTAACCCTGTAGATAATGCAGCAGCTAAGTATCTAAGTCCCTCTGCATTTGCCATTACTGAAGTAGCCTCATCTTGTGCATAAGCTGTTGTATTTGCTAATAATACAATTGTTGTAACAATTAACATTCCAAATAGCGATACCACATTAATACCTAAAACTTTTTTTGCATTTCTTCCATTAGCCTTTTTAAATACAATAGCTAATCCAAGGCCAATCATACTTAGGACTAATCCTAGTGATACCATCAAAACAAAATCCATAACTTACTCCTTTAGTTATCTTTCCCAATATCTTGAGAAACAAATTTTCGTCCATTACCGCTAAAAAAGCGACTGAACATTTCATAATATTGTAATCTAAGACATTGAATTCCTACAATTAGTCCTTCAAGACCAATAATCAATAAATTCCCTAAAATTAACACAACTACTTTACCACCTGCAGATGCAGTCATGTTATATAGCGTCCATACAGCCAATGAAAGACCTGCATGGTTTAACGCAAAAGCACCTATTCTTACAAAAGAAATGGTGTTACTTAAAAATCCTAAAATAGCTTCAAACAACTCAAAGAATGCTTCTACAAAACTATTCTTTTCTCTATGCTCTTCTTTGTTTTTACTTATTAGTCTACTTAATTGTTTTTCAAAGAAAATTGCAATCATAGGTAGAATAAAAAATATGATAATCATAAATAGCGAAGCTCCAAGATTTCCACTAATAATAAAGTTAAGAACAACAATAATTGCACCAATATAAATTAAAAATCCAGCAATCCCGTTTTTACTAAACCATAATTGTCCATAATCTTTTGTCTTAATTCTGTTTATAATATTCATAACCATAGCAACAACTATTAAAAATACACCTAACCCTACTGATAAATATAGCATGGTATTAATTTCATGAAGAGGTGACGACCAAATTGGAGTTAGAATTTCTTCATTCCCAAAGATACTACCATATAAGAAACCAAATATAATAGACATCACACCAATGTTTGTGGCAATTAATCCGTAAGATTTCTTTTTGACAAACGCTAAGAATAATCCTGCGAGTAAAAAGATAGCTCCTTGTCCCACATCACCAAACATTATACCAAACATAATTGTGTATGTAATGGCAACAAATGATGTAGGGTCAATGGTATTATATGCTGGTAATCCGTACATAGTAATCAGCATTTCATAAGGTGATGCAAATCGTGTGTTTTTTAATTTTGTTGGAGGAGTTGTATACTTTGCATCATCAGCATCCTCTTCGATGAACATCAATCCCTTATCTCTTGATAGAGCTTTTTTAATTTCATTAGCTTTTCTTTCTGGTACCCATCCTACAATATAAAAGCTCTCTATAGTATGAGCTGCATATATTTTAATTTCATTAGCTTTATGTAAATATGCAACTTGAATGTAGTTTTTTGCAAATTTATCTTTTTCATCTTCTATAAATTTATCAAAGGACTCACGCTCATTTTTCATCAACTGTTCTAATTTTTTAATTTCTTGCTGTAAAGTGTTTTTAGCTTCTAAAGGTTTTCCTGAAATTCCTTCTGCTAATCTGACACGCTCAAAAAATAGTGAAGCAAAAATAGAATCAATTTTTTCAGCAATTATAGCTGGCATAAAATATGATAACCATACCACATCATCTGATATTTGATTAGTAATAAGCAATACATCTAGTTCTCTTATATACCGTTTTAATTTCATATAGTTATCAGTAGATAATTTTCCAAATCTAAATTTAATATAATCTAAATGAAATAATTCTTCGATATTGATATCCAAATCCATTATTGGCATCATCTGATTAAGTATCTGCAACTTATCATCAATTGAATTCTGATAATTCTTCATTGCCTGTTCATTGTCTGAAGTTCTTTTAGAAACACAACTAATATATTGAGCCAATTCTGTTTTTCTGTTACTATTTTCCAAAATTTCTGAAATCTTAGATTTAGATAATTGTTTTTTCTTACAATTAAATCGTTTATTTTCTCTTTCAAAATCGTAAGCAATTTGCTCATATTGATTTTCTTCCATATAGGGAAATAATCCATTAATGGATTCTAACACCATTTGAGCATCTTCTAAATGGACATCATTATTAATGATATGAGATAAAATAACTTCCTCAAATCTTTCTATTGGTCCTGCGATATTCATTAATTTCATTTTAACTACTGCCATGTGTCCTCCATTTTTATATAGCTAAAAATTCTTTTATTTCTTCTTTGTCTATATGGTATCTTATACCTTCAACCACCGATATGATATTAGCAATTTCAAATTCCTTTAAATGAAGATAAGCTACTATAGATCCAATCGAAAAATTATGTCGTCTCAATGTACTTACATGTAATTGATAAATAATTTTATGGTAGTTTCTCTCATAATTATGGTGACTTTCGCCTTTAAATATATCACTATATTTTGTTGTCTTTACAATCTGTATAAATTGTTTATCGTCATGACAGTCCACCAATTGTTTAATAATATCTCTACTTAACTTAGATTGATGTCCTATCATATTGTTATACATTTCTTCTCGGTCCATTGTAAAGTACTTTCTACTGCGATAAACCCACAAAATGTTCATTATATCTAATTGTTTAACCAATGCCTCCTGAACAACTTTTTCATCATTACCAATAAGCAGTTTTTTTACCTGTTTCTGTAATTGTAAAAAGTAATATTGATCAAGAGAGGTTTCAATATTAAATAAATT
>JAUUZE010000096.1 GCA_030590175.1 Clostridia bacterium | reverse complement strand
AGAAGACTCATCAAAAATGCTTAAAAACGAGCTAATAAAAGTAAAAACACATATTGAATTACAAGATGATAGAGTACTATCTACTAGAGTTAATTTTGGAACAGCACAAATTGCAGCTGCATATGGCTGTGATATGTATATTCCACCAAATAACTTACCTTGTGCAAAAAATCATATCCTAACAGACATAAAAAACGTGAGAAATTTAAAAACTCCTTCCTATACAGATGGGTGGTATCAAAAATTAAAAGAATTCACTACTTTCTATCAAGAAAATATGCCCAAGCATGTATTTATACAATTGCCAGATATACAAAGTGCATTTAATAGTGCTCATTTAATTAGAGGAAATGATATTATTTTTGATTTTTATGATTATCCGGATTTATTGGGAATGCTGTTAGACCATGTTACTGACTATATGATTGGTCTAACTAAATATTTAAATGATATGATTCACCATAAAGATGGATGGTTTTTTGATTATGGTGCCATGTGGAAAGGTAATGGACGTATTAGTAATTGTACTGTTCATTTAATCAGTCCTACAATGTATGAGGAGCATATATTACAAAGAGACAAAAGGTTTTTAAAAGAAATTGGTGGAGGTAGAATGCATTATTGTGGTGCACATCCCGAAGTTATTAGTAGTTTTATTAAAGATGATTTTGTAACAGGACTAGATTTTGAGAGTAAACTACATGATTTATTTACAGTTTCAAAAATACTACCAGAAAATGTACCAGTATTAACTGATTGTGATGAAAATTCATTACTATTAAATACTCTCTTATCAGGTAAATGGCCAGAGAAAAAAAATATCATATTAAATATATATGCTGATAATATGGAATCTGGAAAAAGATTATTAGAAAAATTAAGAGAAAGTGCAATGAAATATCAATGATTTATGAAAATATTGTTAATGGTATCTTTTTATCACGACCAAATAGATTTATTGCCAGAGTATTAATAAATAACGAGGAAAAACTTGCTCATGTAAAAAATACTGGGCGTTGTAAAGAATTATTAATTCCTGGTTGTAAACTCACTTTACAGCATAATGACATTAGTACAAGAAAAACTCAATATTCAGTAATAACTGTTGAAAAAAACAATCAACTTTTCAATATTGATTCTCAAGTTCCTAATCAAGTAGTGGCAGAAGCAATAAAGGATAAGCAACTTTTTATAGAAAAGGATATTACATTTCTCAAAAGAGAAAGTACTTTCTTAAAATCTCGTTTTGATATCTATTTTGAAACTACGAAAGAAAAAGCTTTTATGGAAATAAAAGGAGTTACTTTAGAAAAAGAAGGAATAGCCTTGTTTCCAGATGCACCTACAAAAAGAGGAACAAAACATATATATGAGATGATAGAAGCAGTTAAGCAAGGTTATTCAGGATATTTGTTTTTTTTACTTCAAATGACCAATTGTAATTACTTTACAACAAATAGACAAACTGATCCAGAATTTGCAAAAGCATTACTAATAGCAAAAGAAAAAGGAGTACAAATATTATGCTATGATAGTATTGTTACAAAAAATGGAATAGATCTTAATAAAAAAGTACCAATAAACCTTAGTAGTATATAAAAGAAGGATAACACCAATTGAATATATTATGAGGTTTTATCCTTTGTGAAAAATATTAGATAGCCTGCCTTAACAATAGCAGCAATGGGAATGGCAAATAGTACTCCCCAAAAACCAAGGAATATACTAGAAATTATAATAACAATAATGATAAGTAGTGGCTTTAAATCAATTGCTTTTCCAACAAATAGAGGAAGTAAAACAAATTGTTCGATTAATTGTAAAGCTAGGGTTATAAGTACAGCATAAAGAGCTAAGATTGGTGATTGAAAAACAACAATTAAACCACATAATATAGTTCCAGACCAAGGACCAATAATGGGAATAAAATTTGTTAGAAAAATAATAGGAATAATTAATCCAAGAAGTTTTATATCAAGAAGTAAGAAAGCAAGCAAACAAATAGTAGCAATAACTAATGAGGTAATAGTTTTTCCTAAAAAATATTTACCTGTAAGTACAAAAGACTGTTTTATAAATATTGATATTTTTTCTATCATAAATTTATTATACCATAATAGAATGATTGAACATGATAAGTAATAGTGGTACGATGAAACAAAGAAACGAGGTGTTCTTGGACTACATAAAATACATACGTGAAATGGTTGGACATAAACCTATATTTTTAGTTGGTGCTGGAACTATTATTTTAAACAAACAAAGCCAGATTCTTTTAATGAAACGATCAGACAATTTGTCATGGTCTACACTAGGTGGTTCACTTAATTTAGGAGAAACATTTGAACAAGCAGCTATTAGAGAAGCCCATGAAGAAGCTAATATTATAATTAGTAATTTAAAATTGTTCACCATGGTATCTGGAGAACAATATAAATATACTTATCCAAATGGTGACCAAGTGTATTTAGCCTGTGCAGTTTTTTATACTTATGATTATAAAGGAAATTTAAAGATAGATAACGAGGAAACATTGGAGTTAAAGTTTTTTAATATGGACCAATTACCAAAAAACTTGAATCCACCTGATAAAATATTTATTGAACAATTTATAAGTGAATTTACAAAGGGGAAAATTAAATGAAACAAACAACATTTATTAACAAAGGAAACTGGTATAAAGGAAATACTCATTTACATACAACCCGCTCAGATGGTAAAAAAAGCCCAGAAGAAGCTGTGGTTATCTATAGAAAAAAGGGGTATGATTTTTTTGTTATGAGTGATCATAATCAGTATTTTGATAGTACGATGTATGACAAGTCAGACTTTCTAGTATTATCAGGAATTGAATATAATGTTAATAGCAAAAAAGATGGCAATCGTACACATCACTTTACAGCACTTAAAAAATATACTGAAAAAAAAGAGTTTACGCATGATCAACTTTTTCAATGGCCTTACTGGGATGATAAGATGGGATATAAAATTACTAATAATTTAATAAAAACAGTTAACAAAAATGATAATTTTACTATTTATGCCCACCCATCTTGGTCGTGTATGGCACCTTATGAAATAATGGGTGTTAAAGGATTTGATGCAATTGAAGTTTGGAATCAAGAATGTGAAGCAGCTTCTGCTACAGGTAGTGGAGAAGCCCATTTTGACTATCTACTTCGACAAGGAAGAAAAGTGCTAGCCATTGCTTCTGATGATGTACACTCATATCGAGATGTGGCTATTGGTGGCTTTATTGTAGTAAAAGCTACACAATTTACCAAAGAAAGCATTACAAATGCGATTGTTGCAGGAAGTTATTATTCATCTACGGGTCCAAAAATTCATGATTTCTATATCAAAGACAATGTTGTGTATGCAAAAGGCTCTGAATGTAGACAGATTAAGTTGATTTTTCATTATAGAGGAAAATCATTCTATGGTGATAATGGAAAAGATATTAATGAAATTTCTTATGAGTTAAAAGGGAATGAACGCTTCATAAGATGTGAATTTATAGATAATAGTGGCAATAAAGCTTGGTCTAATCCACTTTATTTGGAATCTGATAGTAAGTAGTAAAAAATTCCTGAGAATTAAATTCACGTTTTTTATAATAAGAATAGGTACCATCTGACTTCATAAAACGAGCTTTGATGGTATCTTTTAATTGGGTATTTAAAATAGTTACTACATATTTCACTAATGATGAATCAATTATGGGAAATAATGCCTCAACCCTTCTATCAAGATTTCTTGACATTAAATCAGCACTTCCTAAATATATGAGAGGTTTATTATTATTAGAAAAATAGTATACGCGAGTATGTTCTAGAAAACGACCAACAATACTAATCACTCTAATATTATCACTAATCTTTTTAAGACCAGGTTTCAATCCACAAATACCACGAACAACTAAATCTATTTTAACACCAGCCATAGATGCTAAATATAATTGCTTTATAATTGTTGTATCAATTAGTGAATTCATTACTGCTACAATTCTTGCAGGCAAACCAGCTTTAGCATTGTTTATTTCTGCATTAATCCTTCTCATAAAAAATTCGCGACTAAAACCAGGAGAAATAACTAGTTTTTTTAATATGGGTTTTACTGTATATCCTGTTAAATAATTAAAAAGTGAAGTTATGTCACTTGCAAAATCTTCACGACATGTAAATAAACTAAAATCTGTATATAACTTTGCTGTTTTATCATTAAAATTCCCAGTACCAATATTCACATATCTTTTGATTCCTGTTTGCTCTTTTCTAATAATAAGTAGCATTTTTGAATGAATTTTTATATTGGGTAAACCATATACAACATGACAACCTGCCTGCTCAAGAGTTCGAGCCCAATTAATATTATTTTCTTCGTCAAAACGTGCTTTTAATTCTACTAATACGGTTACTTGTATATTGTTTTTAGCTGCTTTTATCAAAGCACTAATAACTGGTGAGTTATCGCTTACTCGATAGAGCGTTTGCTTTATTGCAAGAACATTAGGATCACTTGCAGCTGTTTGTAAAAAATCAAGGATTGGTTGAAAAGAATGATAGGGAAAATGAAGAAGAACATCGTTTTTTTTAATTTCATCAAAAATATCCTTATTAACAAAGGGATTAATAGGGATATGATTAGGAAACATCCATTTTTTCTTAGGAGTAAGTGTTGTAGAAAAACCCATTAAATAAGTAAAATCCAGTGGACCATCACAATAATATAAATCATTTTTATTAATAGAAAAAGACTCTATTAAAAAGTTTTTGATAGATGTTTGACAACCTCTTGTAACTTCTAATCGCACAGGACTTCCCCATTTACGTTGTTTTACTTGTTGTTCTATTTCTAAAAGCAGATCTTCTGCATCTTCTTCATCGAATAGTAAATCAGCACTTCTTGTAATACGAAAAACAGAGTAAGAATTGACTAAATTTCCTTCAAATATTTTTGACAAATTTGCACAAATTAAATCTTCTGCAAAAATAAATGAATATTGTCCTGTGCCTTCTGGAATTTTTATAATCCGTGGAAAGACCATGGGTAATTGAATTATTGCAAAATGTTCTTCTTTTTTTATAGTAACACTTACAACAATATAGATTGTCTTATTTTTTAATAATGGAAAAGGACGACCTGAATCAATAGCCATGGGTGTTAAAATCGGAAATATTATATCTTCAAAATAATCATTAATATATTTTTTTTGTTTCCTTTCAAGTTGATTATACTTATATATGTTAATTTTTTCTTGTGTAAGCATAGGAAGTAACTGCCTATTATAGATACTATATTGCCTATTAACAAAGTTGTGTATCTTATCAGAAATTTTATCTAACTGCTCAGTAGATGAAAGACCAGCGTGATCTTTTTTAAAATATCCAGCAGATTGCTGTTCTTTTAATCCTGCTACCCTTACCATAAAAAACTCATCAAGATTGGATGAGGTAATTGATAAAAATTTCATTTTTTCTAATAGTGGGTTATCTTCATCTAAAACTTCGTCAAGTACACGGTTATTAAATTCTAACCAGCTTAATTCGCGATTAATATAATATTTAGGTTGGTCAATCTTCATTATAATAGTCTTTCTTTTAGTAAGCGTGCCTTAATTCCAAAAACGTTTTTAAAAAACGGACATTTGTTTTTAAAATCCCATTCTTCAAGAGAAATATCTTGGTTAAAAGTACAGGATATAATTAATTCTTTTTGTTTAAATATAACAGTTAAATTAGCTAGCTTTTGCAAATGACTTTTATCCAAACTATCACCTAAACGAATAATTGCAGATAGTTTTGAAACAAGCATTCGATCTGTTGAAGATAATTTTTTATAATTATTATCTGTCAAAGTAGGAGCAATTTCACTGTGATATTTTGAAACATTAGCAATTATCTCTAATTCTTGATTGCTAAGACCTGCAATTTCTAAATTTTTAATAATATTATATGAATGGTTATAATGAGATTTTAAATTAAGAAATTTTCCAGTATCATGCAAAATACATGCTACTTGTAATAATAATTTATGTTTGCTTTTTAATCCATGTAAATCTTTTATACTGTCAAAAATTTTCAGCGAATATTCTTCAATGGCTTTAGCATGTTTTTCATCATAATTAAATCTTTTTGCAATAAAAATAGCTTGATTAATAATATCATCATAAAAAGATTGAGTTAATAGAAGGTATTTTTCGCGATGAAGTTCCATAAATCCAATAAAGTCACATAAGGATAAATCATATCCAATAAAGGTTTCTGCATTGGAAAAGTTCATTATAATTTTAAACATTGCCATTGAAGGAATTAATGTTTCAGCCTGATCCTGTGTGATTTGATATGTAGATGAGATTTGCTCAGGAGTTAGATCTTTAATATTTTCATACAATTTTAAATAATCTTGTTTAGAAATTGTAAACCGCTTTTTCTCAGGTATAATATTAGCCATTTTTGCTAAAAGTTTAATTTCTTTTCCTGTAGCAATAAAGTCATATTGCTTAGAGACTTTGACAAAATTACTAAGAACATCAATGTATGTGTTTATATATTGTTCAACAATAACATGAAATTTTTGAGTATATCCTTGAACAGGTTCTAGAATTTCGCTTAATTTTAATGACCCAATGCGAATATTTTGAGAATATTTTATTACCCCTTTTTCCATGACAGAGATACCTAAGGAACCAGAACCCACATAAGTCATGACACAGTTTTTTGATTTTTGTCCTAACAATCGTTTGAGTTCCTGATAAATAAAGGTTTTTTCTTGTAAATCATCTAAGACCTTAACATCAATTCCTGTTCGAAGTTTTATTAATTCAAGTACATATTCTCTGTTATCAGCCTCTCTAAAAGCAGTTGTAGCATAAGTGTGTAATCGGTTAAGTGCATAATCGTTTGCAAGTTTTTTAAATGAGTTAAGAATATCGCAAAGCTGGTCAACTTTTTCAGAAGATATTTGACCATTTTTAAAAGTATCATGCCCAAGATATAGTGGCATTTCAAGATGTTCAAGCTGTTTAATATTGTTTTTTTTATTCTCAAATATTTTTAAACGAACATTGCTACTTCCAATATCAATAACTGCAACTTGATTTTTTGACATATAATCATCCTTTACTTGAATATATTCCATATTATATCACGAAAAACTAATATAATATGTTAAAATAAGTTTATGAATAGAGTAATCATTGGAATAGCTGGAGGGTCTGGCTCAGGGAAAACCACATTGGCAAAAGGAATTATAAAAGCAATTGGAGATGATGGCATCTTACTTGCTCATGATTTTTATTATAAAAAATATGACAAGTTAACATTTGAAGAACGAAGTCAATTAAACTATGATCATCCTAATACACTAGAAACAGATTTATTGATTAAACATTTAAACAAGTTAAAAAAAGGGGAAAGTGTAGACCGACCAATCTATTCTTTTGTAACGCATTTACGATTAGATGAAACAATAAATCTGAAACCTAAAAAAGTAATAATTGTAGAAGGAATCCTTCTTTTTGAAAATAAAGAATTACGTGATATGATGGATATCAAAGTATTTGTTGATACTGATTCTGATATTCGCTTAGCCAGAAGAATAGAACGAGATGTTAATGAAAGAGGTAGAAGTTTAGACTCAGTGCTTAAACAGT
>JAUUZE010000042.1 GCA_030590175.1 Clostridia bacterium | reverse complement strand
ATTGAATCATCAATACTAAAATTACCTGAAATTTCATTTTTATTGAATCCTGAGTCAAATAATTGGCCTACCATTTGATCCCCAATTGTCTTGCAAAGCTGATTTACACTATCACCATATGTATTAGGAAATATACTTGAAAGAGATAAAACATCAGTTAATATGTTAGTTTCAAAATAAAGTTTTTTATCATAGAAATTTATAATTTCATATGCTTTAGCATCTATTTTATTTTTATCATCTATTTTAATAATAATATTTAAATCAATTAATTCTCTTTCATTACTACTCTTAGTAAAAACTTCATCACCTTCTATATAATAGTCAATATCCTCAATACCATATCTTAAATCATAGTAATTACTAGCATCTGTAAATATGTGATTAAACAAACTAACAGTTTTATTAAACTCACTGTTATTATCTGGAAACATATAAAAGGACAAGGATTTTCTTATCTCAATTAGCTTTTCCTTATTATATCCTTCAAGATAATATCCAGAATAATACTCATATTTTGGAACTCTTTCATCATCAAGAATATAATGAAAATTATTAAAAATTTGGTATCGTTCTGTCGCAAGTTTGCTTGAACCACTAGAATCTAGTTCTTTTCTTACCAATCCTACTAATCCATCTTCTTGTAGTTTTCTAAAGTATGTAAATGAATTAACAAAATCTTCAGAAAATACGGCATCCTCAAATGAATTTGTCAATGGATTAAAGCAAATCATGCTACTCTCATTAGGATTTATATAAACACCAAATCCTCTAAAAATATCTGATACTTGCATAGTGATATATCTTAAACTTAACATCATTGGATAATAGTAAGCAGAATCGCTATTTAAAGTTTTAACCTTCATTAAATATTCAGTAAACTCATTAATGCTTTTTGGAATTTCAATATCTAATTGATCTATATACTCCTTATTATAAAATCTGGGTCTCACAATTATGTCATCAACACAAGGAATTGCAACAATATCATTTCCTTTTTTCAAGTAATCAACATATTTACTATCAACATCTGAATACCATTGAAAACTCTCATACGAATCATTTAAGCTGTTATATGAAAAATCATTTATCAGATTGTATATTGTTTTATTACCATTATATGAGCCTGAGTTTAAATACAAAATTAAATTTTCATTTTTTTTTGGAAGAAATTCTTTTTCGATTTCATAATTACATAGTTCAACATCAAGCATTATATCGTACTTATCATAAAAATAATTTTCCCACTTTGGTACTTTTTCAAGCATTATTTCGTTATAAAAACCTATTCTATACAACAAAAGCTTTTCTTTTTTATCTAAATCATTATCCGTTATAGAAGCTGTAGGATTAATAGATATTATTGTAGGTTTTGGTTTAGTAACGTCCTCTTTTTTACTACTTGTACATCCTACTAAAATAAAAGCACAAATAAATAAAACATATATGTATTTTATTATCTTATACTTGATTTTCATTAAAGAAATCTCCCTTTAAATTTTTATACATACCCTACAAAATTAGTATATACCTATTATTTAAATAACTGTATATATAATATGTAAACTTTTTGTAAACAAATTAAGGTTACTACTTAGCATAGTACTGTTTATAAATACCTATTCAAATAAAGAATAATTAACTTGTATTCTGACCTACTGTTTTAATAAATATATTTAAGTCTACATAAAAAAATGGTTTTTCTTCTTCCAACAACCAATATTTACTTATATGTACTTAATAAACTAGCGATTTCTAAAAAACACTTTTATTATATTGCTAACTTAACTTATTAAAATTTTAATTAGCTTATAGACAAACGATATCACGTTAATGAAAATCGCATTTACATAAAACAGTAACAATGTTTAAATTCTTTTCTCTATGATAATTCTATTTAAATAATTTTTTAAACCCTAACAAGAACTACTTCCTCATTCTTCTTATGCTCTGTTTTAGGGTATGTCTTAATTTCGATTCCCATTCCTAATTCTCCTAAATATTCAATAAGAGTAGATAACTTCATGTCTTTTCGTGCTTCCAACTTAGATATACTTGATTGAGAAAACGCTTTAATTTCTTCTTGCTTAATTCCTCTACTCTTTCTAAGTTCTGCCAATCTTATTATGAAAATTTCTTTCGCAGCATTTTTTACTGCTCTATTTACACTTTCTTTAGGAAGTGTTTTTTTTAGCTCATTAATATAATCTTTTTTTTCTTTATTCATTATTCTTCTCCAAGTCTTTTAAATGTAAATCATACAATTCATCTGCTTTTTTTATCATACCATCATAAAACCTTTTTACACCTTTTTTATCTCCACCTATTAATAGAATAGCAGTTCTTATTGGGTCAAACGCAAAGAAAATACGATATATACTTTTCTTACTCTGGATTCTTAGTTCTTTCATGTTACTATGTTTGCTTCCATTTACAGTATCAACATATGGACGACCTAAGTTTGGTCCAATTTCACTTAATACAATTAAACGTATTAATATTGCTTCCCTATCATCATTGTTTAAATTTAAAATCCATTCTTCTAGTTCACTAGTTTTTTCAACTGTCCACATATATACTTTACTACCTCCAAATTATGAAGTCAAGTGAATATTATTTCTTGTTTTAATCTTACTTAAAGTTTATCAAACTTGACGTAGTTTTATCAATGAACTATACTTTAAATTAAGACAAATCAGTACCCATTTATGCGCTAACTAAAGCATGAGTGAAAGCAATTTATTTGTCGCCTATGTTAAACTTTATGAGGTAGTGATGAAAAATTATATTCCAAATTATGAACACATTATAAATGCTGCATATAATCGTACACCTTCTCGAATTCCTATTTATGAACACATGATTTCAGAAGAAATTATGGAAGAAATTTTAGAAATTAAGTTTTTTGAATATTATAATGGAAATGATAGTGATCTTCATGAATATTTTAAACAATATAATGGATTTTTTCGCGAAATGACTTATGATACCATTAGTTTTGAATGTATCTTCTCTGATATTATGCCAGGAAATGGTGCACTATATGGTCATGAACCTGGATGTATAAAAAATTATGATGATATAAAAAAATATCCTTGGGATGATTTACCTTCTTTATTTTTCAAACAAAATAAACGATACTTTGATATTGCAATTCAACATGTACCTGATGGGATGTCTCTTATAGGTGGAATTGGTAATGGGATTTTTGAATGTATACAAGATATTGTTGGTTATATGAATTTATGTTATTTAAAAGTTGATGATCCAGAAGCTTATTCTATTTTATTTAAAAAAATGGGTGATGTATTATTAAAAACTTGGGAAATGTTTATTCCACTATATAAAGATAATTTTTGTGTATTTAGATTCGGAGATGATTTAGGTTATAAAAGTAATACTCTATTGCCTCCAGATGATGTAGTTAAACATATTTTCCCACAGTACAAACGAATTATTGATTTAGTACATTCATATAGTAAGCCTTTCTTATTACACTCTTGTGGTAATTTATTTGAAGTAATGGACCAATTAATTGATACTGGAATTAATGCAAAACATTCAAATGAAGATCAGATTGCTCCAATTAATGTTTGGTATGATAAATATGGTGAAAAAATAGGAAATTTTGGTGGTATTGATGCTGATATGCTTTGTAGAATGAATAAAGATGAATTAAGAGACTATATAAAAAACATCTACAAACAAGCTTTAAATGCAAAAGGTGTGGCTCTTGGTTCTGGAAATTCAATTCCTGAATATATTCCAGTTGATAATTATATAACAATGATAGAAACCATTAACAAATGTCGTCTTAAAGACTAACGGCAGTTCCATTATGTAATAAATATATTATTTTTTCTTTTACTTCTTTTCCCATTAGTTTTTCAATAGCATAGGCATAAGCATCAATTTGGACTTGATATTCTTTTGCTTTTTCAAATTCGTGTCCATTTTCTACATAGTCAGTCTTATAGTCAATTAAAACAATCTTATCATCTTCAACAAACATTAAATCTATAACACCCTGAACTAATGTATGGTGATTAGGTGGTATATCTTTTTTATCTAATGTATAAATATCAGAAGTTTTCATTGATAACATAAAACTTTTTTCACGATATACAGTTTTAGCTTTTAATAATCTACGACCAATATCATCATTAAAAAAGCGTTTAATTGAAGGTATTACTAAATCATCTAGTGAATATTTCTTAACACATTGATTTAAATAATCTTCATCAAATACTTTATTATAATCGATTGCACCTAGTATATTATGAACAATAGTACCTCTATTAGCTCTATTTACTTTTATATCATCTTGTAAAAATGTGGGTTTTTCAATTAGTGAATTATAATATATAGATAGTGAATCATCCAAGAAAGCATGTTGTGCCATTTTTTTCATTTCAGTTACTGAGATCTTTCGTGGAAGAAGCGATTCTTTTTTATATGGATATTCATAAGTAAATCGATTTGTTAATTCATCATTAGATAAACTTTTAGTTAACTTATTATTTGTGCTCATAGCAGCATAGGGTTTTATTTGTTCTTTTATTTCATCAACAAATGAAAACTTTAATTTAACTGGCACTTTTTTTATTTGTGAACTAATAAGTGACATTCCTGCTTCTAAAGCTATTTGTTCTCCAACTGATGACCTTGTTAAAGATGCCATAATCCAATCAAGATAACTATTAGAAATTAATACATTGCCACTTAAAAGTTGTTCGTTTTCTCCAAAACCTAGGGATAACCATTTAATACAAGCGTTTTCTAGTTTATCAACATGACCTGTAATATATAATTTTTCTCGTGCTCGCGTCATTGCTACATAAAGTACACGCATTTCTTCTGCCATATTTTCTCTATCAATACTTCTAGCAATAAGTCTCTTTAGTACTGTTGGGAATTTATAACTTTCTTCATAATTAATATATTCAGCACCAAATCCTAATTGACGATGTAAAATAATCTGATTTTTTAAATCAGTCTTATTGTGTGTTTTTCCACAATGACTAACAAAAACTACTGGAAATTCTAATCCTTTACTTTTATGAATTGTCATTATCCTAACAACATTATCTCGCTCACCAATTATTTTTGCTCCTGCTAAATCTGATTCTTTTTCAATGTGTTCTTTTACATATTGTAAAAATGAGAATAATTGATTACCATCTATCTTTTCAAATTGTCCTGCAATTTCAAATAATCGTCTAACTGTAACTTGTTTTTTATTTAATAAAGCTTGTGTGTCTGCTACATAATAAAATCCAGTTTCTGTTACAATACGCCATAATAACTGTTCTAATGGAACAATTGATGCTTCATGTCTATATAATGATAGTTTTTCTAAAAAATTATCAATTTTCTCTTTTAAACTATTTTCAACTTTATAATTTAGCACACATTCATATATTGAATCACTTTTATTTTCAGTTGTCATTACAACTAATTCTTGATCTGTAAATGAAAAGAAATCACTTCTCATAATTGATAATAATGGTATATCTTGGTATGGATTGTCTAATATAGTTAGAAAGTTAATAACCCTTGCTACTGCCTCATCTTCAAAAAATGAAAGCTTATCATCTGCAAATATAGGTATACCCATGTTTTTACATACTTCAATTAATTCATTAACTTTTTTATTAGTTGCTCTTAATAAAATAACAATATCACTAAACTTAATATTTCTAACTTCACCTGTTGTCTTATCATATATTTCTTCTTTATTATTTGTTAATTCAATGATTTTATTGGCTATCATTACAGCTTCGATTGTATCTTTTGTATCATATTGCCCCATAACATTACCTTTACCATGAGAAATTAACACTTCCACATTAGATTGTTTTTTACTATAATAATCTGCAGAAAAGCTAAGATATTGATCTTTTGTATAATCCATATCACAAGTTTTCTTTGACATAATTTTAGAAAATACAAAGTTAGTCATATCTAATATCTCTTTACGACTTCTAAAGTTGCTATTTAACTCTATTTTTCCATTAATCTCACCTTTAGATACATTAGGAAATAATTGATATTTATCCATGAATAATTGAGGGTTTGCATTCCTAAATCGATATATACTTTGTTTAACATCACCTACTAAGAAAAGGTTATCATCCTTTTTAATATGATTTATAATCGCTTCTTGTACTAGGTTACTATCTTGATATTCATCAACCAATATTCCTTTAAATTTTTCTTGGTAAGTTTTTGATGCTCCATTTTCTAAGCATTGAAGGCTAAAATGTTCTAAATCATTGTAATCTAATAGCCCTTCTTTTTTCTTCTTTAATTGATAGGTATAATAAAAATCTTTAACAGTTTTTACTAACTGTTCCATCATTGGGTATAACTCATTAAAAATTTGTTGTTGTTCATAAGTATTATTTTGATAAAGATCTTTAATTTTTTTTATATTCCCTTTTACTACATCTCTAATCTTTTTAACAATTTCTGATATATTTTTATCAGCATCTCTGCTGTTTCTACCTAATCTTTCAAAGCTAATAGATGATATACTTTCTATCATATCATCATAATTTTGTGATAATAATAATAATTGTTTTTTAAGCATGTCTAAGTCACTACTAATTGCTTTTAAATATCCGTTATATAATTCTTCATTTATAAGAGATAAAGCTCCCTTAGTCTGTTCTATGGCATCTTGTAAGTAAATTTTAGTTATATCTTTAATTTCTTTTCCAAATGGATGGTCAAAAAAGTCTTCACAATCTACTTTATAGTAATCAACATAATTATCTAATTGTTCTATTGGGTTAGGTGAACTCATTATAAACTTATGTATTAATATGATTAAATCTTGAAGTTTAGAATCATCATATCCAGTACCATACTTATTTACTAATGCAAAGAATTGTTCATTATTATTTTCATATTCAGCCATAAATACTTCATCAAGTGATTCTTTTATTAATTGTTCTTTTTTTGTGTTATCTACAATTGAAAATGATGGATCAACATCTAAAGCATGATAATATTCTTTTACAATCTCACTACAAAAAGCATGAATTGTGGTAATTGTTGAGCGATTAAGTAATAATAATTGTCGGCTTAGATATTGATTATCAGGTTGTTGCTTGATTTTTTCATATAATGCATGTCTAATTCGTTCTTTCATTTCATAAGCAGCAGCTTTTGTAAAGGTCATTACAACTAATTGATCAATATCTATATCATATTCAACTTTAGAAATTAAATTAATTATTCTTTCTACAAGCACAGAAGTTTTACCAGCCCCTGCACCAGCTGAGACAAGTAAATTCTTTTTAACTGTATTAATTGCCAATAGTTGGCTATCAGTCCATTTATCATTGCTCATCTATAAAATTTACATCCTTATCATCAATTTTAATAATATTCTTATATCTACATTGATCTTTTAACTCATCAAATCCACAAATACTTTTATATAAACAATATTCACAAGGTGTATTTCCATTATCTCTAATCGGGTATACATCATTGTTAAGAGAAAATATCTCATTTGTTTTTTCTTCAATGAATTTATTCATGTGTTCAAACATGGCATCCATTTTTTCATTAGAGATAGTATTTTTATATGAAAAAACATCACTTTTTTCATAGTTTTCCTTATCTGTTAATTTCTTAATATCATCATCATCTATGGTAAATCCAGTTAATTGGCTTTTTTTATGTAATTGTTCATCTACAGTTAAATCACTTTCTCTTTTACTTAGCCCAATAATAGGCTTAACTGTAGCAAAATAATACATTCCTCCAGGAATTGCTTTTTGTTGTTGGTTAATTGCATATAGATATAAGGCTAATTGTAAATCTATCCCCTCTTTTATTCTATATAGCTTAAGTTGTTTACCAGATAGTTTATAATCAATAATTCTAAAAACTTCTTTATCATTTAATGGTGCAACATCAATTCTATCAATTCGTCCATTTAACATTATTTTTTTACCAGTTTCAGTATTAATAATTACTGGTGGATATTCTTTATTTACTCCAAAACCAACTTCAAAACTTTTTGGTTCAAATCCACCTTTTTGAATTTGTCTAATTATTTCTTCATAAGAGAAAACTATTCTATCAATAATTCGTTTACTTAAAAATCTAAGTTTATTATTTCTAGAAAATATTTCTTTATTATTCGTCTGTTCTTCAAAAATACCTTTTACTTCTTCCCTTATTAAAGATGAGTTAGTAATATTTTTTTTAAGCATTTTTCCTAAAACATCATGAATTACACTACCAATGTCAGGTGGTCTCATGGCAAAGATTTCTCGTTCTTTTGCATTGAGCCCATATTTAATAAAATATGAAAAGGGACATTTTGTATATGCTTCTAAACGTGTTACTGAGGTTGTTATAGTATCACCGTATAATCTATTAGCTAGTTCTTCATTAGAAAATTCTAAACTAACAAAATCTTTGTAAAGTTCTATATATGGTTCATATTTATTATTTATATACCATTTTTTAAGTAATTTAGATAAACTATCTTGGTTAAGTAAGAATGCTAAACCCATTTCAGGTGTATATAGATAATCAATTTCATTATATGAAGATACACTTTTTTCTTGTATTTCATCAAAAAGTGTTTGTACTTGTTCCACTAAGTAAGCAGGTCTCTTACTTTGGTGGCTTAAATCAGCAATTGCATAACTAATAAATAGTTTTTTTGTAACCATTGAAATAACTTCATATTCAACTAGTCGTTGTTCCAATACTTGTGATAAAGTATCTGCTGCTAGTGAGACTCCACTATCCATTAAAAGCATTCGTTCTTTATCTGATAAAATTCCTTGCTTTATTATAGGACCTGGGAAGTCTGGTTCATTAACTGCCATAACAAAATAAACTTTTTTTCCTAAACTACTTGTATGAAGAATATTACCAATTTCAACTTGATCATTACTAGGTGGAACTAAGGCTATATTATATTCTGCAAAAGCAATTGATAATAAATCAAGGTATTTACTAGTTGTTAACAACTCACTTCCTAGAACTGTTTCAATTTGAGAAAAAGTTGTCATTATAATATTCCAACTTTGTTGTAATTCATTTGCATAATCTAATATTTGATTTTTTTTTGCATCAATAATCATTTGTTGTAATATCTCATATACTTTATTATCTATTAAAAATTGATAAAGTGATGTTAGAAAAACTTTTGGACTATTTGCATTTCTAATTTTATTAAAAAATAAAGTTAGTGAATCAACTAATTGTTCTCGTACTTGATTTGCAATATCTAGCTGTTTATCATCAAATATATTATTAGATTGTTTAAATGTAAAAGGTGAATTATACATTTTCACACCTTTAATCTCCCATTTTAAAACATAGTTTTCAAACTGACTAATTAAATCATAATCAATAGAACAAAAAGGTGATTTTAAAAATGAGAATACACTGTTATATGAATATTTTTCATCATAAATCCTTAATAGTGACATTATATAGTGTACTAATGAATGTTTAGTAAGTGGTCGCTTAACTGATAAAAAGAAAGGTATTTTATAAGTATTAAATATTGCTTTTATATAATGTTGATATTCATCAAGTAACGGACAACCAATAACAATATCTTTATATCTATATGTACCTTCCCTAATTAAGTTACTTATTGTCATGGCAACTTGTCTTATTTCTTCATAAATACTACTAGCTCTGAAAATACTAATATCTGTTATCTGTCCTTTATATGTTTTCCCTCTAAATGAAAAATATTCATCTTGTAAAAACTGTAATTGAGTTGACGATTTATCTTTTTCGGGTATAAATATCTCTTCCATTTGATGATTTTTATCTTGTCCTAGCTTTATTATTTTATTATATGTGTCAATAATAGAATAAAAAATTGACTGTTTATCATTGGTTTGTATTATAGGCGTACTTAAACATACGCTAACACTATTTGACATTTGTAATAGCGAATCAATACAACGTAGCTCTTGTGATGTAAACCCATTAAACTTATCTAACCAAATTTCACTATCTTGTAGTAATTTATGGGATAAAATTAAATCTGCTAATAACCCAAGATCATCATCACTATCAACAAAATTTTTGCTTATGAGTCGCTGTTCATATGTTTCATAAATTTTTGATATTTCAATTAATTTTTGAGCTAATAATTGATTAGAACTTTTTCTAGCGATATCATATAACTGTCCATTTGATATTTCATATCGCTTTAATTCAGTAATTAATGATGTAATATTATTTGAAAAAGATGGATATGCAGATGGTTTAGCAAAAACTTCAAATGTATGTGATAATTCTTGTACAATACTATACATTAACATGCTTTTCCCAGCTTTATCAATATATGAGTCTCTTAGCTGCATTGTTGCAACAAACTGTTTAACAGCAAGTCGTCTAAATGTGGTTACTTCAACTTGCATCATACCTTCTTTTCTACTATTTTCAACAATTTTTTGTTCATATAAAGATGAGTATTGTTCTGGGACAATAACAATTAGTGGACATTTACTTCCACTTTGTAATTTTTGATTTATTTCACTAATTATATGTTTGGTATTATCATTTTTTGATATACCGTATAGGATTCTTCCCCTCATATTATTTATTATAGCATGTACAAAGTGTATTTATGTCTCATATACATTTTTTTAAAATAATATGCTATAATTTGATAAACAACAATGAAAGGTTTCATAAGTGATTATTTCTAACAATGAAGATATAGCTGAAAATAAGTTAATTTTACTAACTATTTCTGAGGAAATGGGATTGGCAATGTCTAAACAACAGTTTTCTGAAATTATTATCAAAGGAAATTTGATGAATTACTTTATTATGGGTCACTTAATTGATTCCCTATTAGAAGATGAATATTTTATTAAAGTTGAAGATAAATATATTGTAACAAAAAAAGGTAGTGAAACTCTTTCTTTTTTAACTCATAAAATACCAAAAGGAATTAAAAAGTATATTATTAATGTTACTTCTACATTACGAAATTCTGTAAAAAAAGAGTTAGAAATTAATGTGGGATATTCTTTTGGAAGTGCAGATGATTTTATGGCTGATCTATCAATAAAGGAAAATCAATCTCCTCTACTTCAAGTATCTTTTTGTGCAGGTACAAAAAAAGAAGCAAAAAAAATCTGCGATTCTTTTACAAAACACGCAGATGAAATATACTTAGAAATAATGAATACTTTACTTAAAAATCGAGATTGACTATCTTTTAGGTAAGTTAATCTGTGGATTTTTAGTTGAAGCTTTATACAAAACAAACTTATTCCCAATAACTAATACAACCTCAGATTGCGTTTTCATAGATATTTCCTCACAAGCTTCTCTAGCTGTTAATAGTGAATTATTTAATACTGTGGACTTTATAAGTTCCTTTGTTTCAAAGGCTTCATTAAATTGTATAATTGTATTTTCTACCACACCATTTTTCCCAACCTGAAAGATTGGTGACAATTTATGTGCTAGAGATTTTAAATAACTTCTCTGTTTAGTTGTAATCATTTTTCGCTCCTATCGAATATATTCAAATTCTATCTCATATATGGAAACTAAATCTCCCTCTTGAATACCATAGTCCTCTAAAGCATCAATTACTCCGCTTTTACGTAAAGTACGTTGGAAATATTGTAGTGATTCATAATCATCCATATTTGTAGAATTTACTAATTTCTTTGCCCATTTTCCTTCAATAATGAAAACACGGTCTTCTTTTGTAATAACAAACTTTTCTTCTGATGTTGCTTCATAGTCAACATAATCTTCATTAGCTTCAAATAATATCGTTTCAGGTAACTCATTAATTATCTCATAGGTTCGTTGCATTAACTGCTTTACATTTTTTTGAGTTACTCCTGATATTTCAAACACTTCATAACCTCGCTTTTTCATTTCAGCAAGAAATGTTTTCATAATCTCTTTATCTGCAATGTCGCTTTTGTTTGCAGCTACTATTTGAGGACGAGTTGTTAATTTTTCACTATATTGTAGTAATTCTTCATTAATTTTATCAAAATCTTCAATTGGATTACGACCTTCACATCCTGATGCATCAACAATATGTATTAGTAGTTTTGTTCGTTCAACATGTTTTAAAAATTCATGTCCAAGTCCAACACCTTTTGAAGCTCCTTCAATTAAACCTGGAATATCAGCAATTACAAATTCATTTTCACTGTCAATACTTACAACACCTAAATTCGGATGTAAAGTTGTAAAATGATAATCTGCAATTTTTGGTCGCGCTGAAGAAACAGCACTTAATAAGGTTGATTTTCCAACATTTGGAAACCCAAGTAATCCTACTTCTGCTAAAAGTTTAAGTTCAAGAATAATTTCTGCATCTTCTCCTTCTCCCCCACTTTTAGCAAAGTTTGGAGCTTGTCTTCTTGGTGTAGCAAAATGTTGATTTCCTGCCCCACCTTTTCCACCACGAGCTGCAACAAACTCTTGTAAGTCTTTTGATAAGTCACATATAGGTTGTAATGATTCAAAATCTTTTATAATAGTCCCAACTGGAACTTTTATAATTATATCTTCACCTGATTTTCCAGAACGATTTCTTTTACTTCCATTTTCACCATTTTCTCCTATATATTTTCTTTTGTACTTAAAATCAACTAATGTTCTAGCATTGGCATCAGCTATGAAAATAATATCTCCACCATTTCCACCATCTCCACCATCTGGTCCTCCATTAGCTACATATTTTTCACGTCTAAAAGAAACAGTACCATTTCCACCATTTCCTGCTTTAATATATATTTTTGCTTCATCAATAAACATTTATAACCTTTAAAACCTTCTTGTTAATATTATAACAAATAAAATAAAAACCGCTCTAAGTAATACTTGGAGCGGTTAGTAATTTTATGTTAATAATTACTGCACAATGATGCTTACCTGTTTCCTGTCTTTTCCCATTCTATGGAATCTAACTACACCATCTTCTAAGGCAAATAAAGTATCATCTTTTCCTTTGCCAACATTTGTTCCGGGATGTATTCTAGTTCCTCGTTGTCTTACAAGAATATTACCAGCTAGTACAAATTGACCATCGCCTCTTTTTACTCCAAGTCGCTTACTTTCACTGTCTCTACCGTTCTTTGTAGATCCAACACCTT
>JAUUZE010000145.1 GCA_030590175.1 Clostridia bacterium | reverse complement strand
TTTTCCTTATTGATAGCTATATCAGAATAAGCAGCAGCCTCTTTGTGTAGTACTAGTGATTTTTCCCAGCTAACTCCGAAATCATGACTAATCCTAATTGACATATTTTTTCTTTCATCACTTTCAGGACTTGAAAATATTAGTAAATCATTATAATCTATTATACTTGCCTGACAAATTGGACAAACTAGATTTGGGTCAAGATGAAATTCATCAATGGTTTCACCTTCATCATTGCTAATAAACACGCCACGAACATTACCTCTATCATGTGTTCTCATATTAACTAGTAATTGGTTGTTAGGTAATCTAACACCACAGCACTCATTAGTTTTACCAACAGCTTTAGCTCCTATATGCCAATTTATACCGTGATCATCACTATAAATTATATGAGATTGGGTATCACCTGTAGTAAGTTTATCTTCAATATTTTCTTCATTATGATTACAAGTCATAATCAATCTACCACTGTCCATTTGAACACCATGATTAGGTCCTGTTGCATACCAACGCCAATCAGGGTGTTTTATTTGCTTTGTAATATTTACAGGTGATGACCAAGTTAATCCTTCATCATCAGAGTATAAAGTATATATATCTCTAGTTGCACCCACTGTTCTTATAATTCGTTCATCTAAATGTCCATAATTAAAACAGTGAAGTAAAACAATTCTATTATTTTGTTCATCATAAATTGGAGCTGGGTTACCAAGAGTATCTTTTCCATTTGTAAGCAATGTGATAATCTCCCCAAAGGTTTTTCCACCGTCTTCACTTCGTCTATATACAATATCAATTTGTCCTGCATCACCTTGATCAATATGCCTAGCTTCTGTAAAAGCCATAACAACATTGTTTTTTGTACAAATAATTGTGGGAATTCTATAAGTATGAACTCCTTTGTCTCCTTCATCAAATAATAATTGTTTTGAAATAACTTTCATTAACTTCCCCTTTTATAATATCTTTATAGTATATACTACTTTTAGTTCTGAAAAGAATGTATCATACTAGTGACCTAAAAAACAATATCTTTTACAATAAATTGTTTTTTAATTAAAAAAAGTCTGCCTATCAATATAACTTAACTTATTGACAGACAGACAATATTATCTATTTATTTTTATCCTATTTTAGGAGTTTTTTTTCTTTTCTACTAAATAGTAATTTATCAAATAATAAGATAATTGGTGGTAATACTATAAAGGTACTAAATAAAGCTAATGAAATATTGACAACTGTCATTAGACCAAAGTCTCTTAAAATTATAAACTCTGATGCCATTAACACTGAAAAACCACCAACTGTAGTTAACCCTGATGCCACAATTGCTTTTCCAATCCTTGTAACTGTGGTAATCATAGCTTCTACTTTCATTTTTCCTTTCTTTCTTTCCTCTAAATATCGCTCAAGTAACATAACGGTCATTTCTGTACCCATACCAAGCACTAATGCGCCTAGTGTCGCTGTAATAGGTGTAAATTTAATATCTAATAAATACATTACTCCACTTGACATTCCTATTATTAAACCAACAGGAATTATTGGTATTAACGCCTTAAAGACATTTCTATATATAAGTAGTAACGCTAGAAATACTAGTATTAACCCTATAATGGTCATTTCAACTCTTCCTGATGTTAATCCATTGACCATTTCCACATCTAATGCACTTTTCCCTGTAATCATAACTTCCATATAGGTGTCATCTGTTTCATCAACTAATTGTGTTATAAAGTCTTGCATATCATCAGTGGATAGATGTTTAATATTTATAATTATTACCGATTCTGTTCTATCTTCATTTACAAACATTTCTACTTGATTTTCTGGTAGCGTATTAATAATATCGATATATTGTTCATAAGTTAGCTCTTCATCTGGTGAAAAATTACTAACTAGAGTGTCAATTGATTTTACACCTACCACCATTTCAGGATAATTATTTTCTATACTATTTGTTTTAAATTGAATCCAACTTGCATTTTCATCTGTTAAGACATCATCATCTTTTATGTACACAACTATTTGGTCTGTAGATCCAACAGTATCTCTAATAGTATGAATATCTGTTAGCGCTTCCATATCTTGAGGCATAAATGTTTCTATATCTGTTTCAACCCCAACCTCGCTATCAACTAAGAATCCTGCTGCTGCTAAACTAACAACTATAATTAATATTGGAATTGCTAATTTTATCACTATTCTTGTTGAAAACTTCAACATTTTATCTAGTGCATTTTCTTTTACAACTTGTTTCTCTTTAGATTTTTTCTTGCTAGATTTTTTCTTTTTATTATCTTTATCTCTAAAATGTAATATTGGTAAAAGTAAAAACATACTTCCTATAAAGCTTATAATTACCCCTATTGTCAACATCTTACCAAAGTCTTGTATCATTGGTACAGGTGAAGCATATAGTGATATAAATCCTAATACAGTGGCAAAAACAGCTATTGCTATTGCTTTTCCGATTTGGCTTACAGTCTTTTTAACTGATTTTTCTTCTTCATATCTATTGTGAAATTGTATTGAATAGTCAATTCCTAGCCCAATTAATATTGGAAATACTGCCATTGACACCATAGTAATAGGTACACTTAAAATTCCCATGAATCCTAATGTTGCAATAACTGATACCATGATAATTCCTAAACTTAACATTTTCCATTTAACTTTAAATACTAATGAAAGGACTAAAAACATAATTAATATAGCTAATCCAACCATCATCATCATATTAGTTTGCATCTCATCTCGTAGTGATGAATCTAGTACAGGTTTTCCTGATATAATATATGAAATACTTTTAAACTCTTCATTCTCTAAAGCGATTGTTATATCTTTTGAAATTTGGTCTTTATATTCATCTTCTAAATTACCCTGTAGTTTAACTACCATTAGACTGTTATAGTTATCTATAATTACATCATTAAAAATTGATCGTAGTTCATTATTTTCATCATATAATATAGCATCTAATTCAGCTTGATCTCCTGGAATATCTGCTACCATCATACTACTTTTACTATAAAACATTTCTAAACCACTGGCTATATCTCCAAGGTTTTCTCCCATGGTAATAAAACCTGCTGCCATTTCTTGTAATTCATCTATAGAAATACCACCTGATAATCCATCTTGCATTGTTGAAGTCTGGTTTGATAAATTATTGCTAATATTTGTTAATGCAGACGAAGTGTTTTCTGTTCCCTCTATAAAATTTGTGCTATTTTCACCCATAGTTTTAATGCCAAGTGAGCTTTTCTTAATATTTTCTGATATGGCATTTAGTTTAGCAATTAATTCTTGATTACCACCTGCTAAATTAGTAAGTGCTTTTAATTGAGTAGAGGCTTCTCCTAGTCCATTAGCTGTTACAAACAGTCCATCTTGTAATTGTCCTAGTCCAATGGTTAAATTATCTTGAGCATTAATAAGATTATTAAAAGCTTCTGTTGAATCAGATAACCCATTTAACATCTCTTCAATCCCCTGTGGGTCCATTAATTCTTTTTGATTAAGCTCATTGCCAATTTCTATAAGCTTAGTGCTCATATCTTCTAAGCCTTCACTTATTGATAACACTTGTTTTATAATCTCAATGCTTTGTTGTTCTGTTATTTGATGAACAATGCTAGCTACACTAATAAATGAAAAAATGTTTTCTTCATATTGAAATCGCTGTTCTAATTCCCACATCTTTTCTATGTTTTCAAGTGATAATAGATTCTCTTTAGTATCATCTGTGAAAAGGATTAAAATTGAATCCCCACCAAATGTATTTTCCATTTGTTCATTTGATATGTATACTTCATTATCACTTTGAACCAAAGTCTCATTTCCAGTTGCAAGCCTCATGCTTGATACACCAGTTATTAGTATTGCAAACAATACTATAGTGACTAATAGAACTTTTACTGGTTTTTTATCTATTAGTTTTCCAATTTTTTTAAATAATTTTTTCATGTAAGCCTATCCTTTTTCTTGTTTATTATTCTCTTGTAGTATAAGAGAAACAACCTTATCAACATAACTTTTTATAGTTTCTTCATTTTTTTCTGGCATATACAAAAATGATAACATTGACCCCATAAATAACCTTATGGTGAAGTCTTCGTCATTGATATCTACACCTATTTGAGTTAACATCGTTTTTAATATTTCTATAATCCTATTAGTAAAACTATCATTACCTAACTCAGATAGAAGAGATGCCTCTGTAAGAATTAGTTTCACAACCTGATAATTTTTTGATATTACACTAATTCTTTCATATAACAAGTATTCTAGTTTTTCTTCAGCACTTAATTCATTTGAAGTAGTTATATTTTTTTTTAAAGTACTTAATAAAATAGGTTCAATCCCTTGTAAAAACATTTCTTGTTTTGATGAAAAATATCTAAATAACGTCACCTCAGATATATCAGCTTTTTTTGCTATTTCTAAAGTTGTACTGCCTTTAAAACCTTTATCAACAAATACTGTCATAGCTGCATCCAATATTTGCTTTCTAC
>JAUUZE010000063.1 GCA_030590175.1 Clostridia bacterium | reverse complement strand
CTCCAACTCCACCTTCAAGAATTGCAAGGCGCTTTTCAAGTACATCTGTGGTTGGATTCATTATTCTTGTATATATATTACCACTTTCTTTAAGTGCAAATAGATCTTTAGCTTGAGTTGTATTTTCAAAAACATAAGATGCTGTTTGATAAATGGGTACAGCACGAGATTTTGTTTCACTATCAGGTTTTTGACCCGCATGTAATTGATTTGTTTCAAATCTAAAATTATTGCTCATAATTTCATCTCCTTTTGATATTTTTATGAAGTATACTCTTATAAAATATCAAATTCAATAATAATTTTGTCTTATTTTGTACTTCTATGCGTTATACCATAAAATTAGCATTTTAAACATAAATAAGGTTAAAGAAGTAGTAATAATTAGCAAAAAAACTCGAAAAATATTTATATTTGTAATAGCATAAAATTTCATAAAATGTCATAAATACACAAGCGCAATATAATTTAGAGGTATATTATCAGCATATATTGAAAGTGAGGTGGGCTTTATGCCAATAAAACATTATGACAAACTGGCTTATGAAAATATAGACCAATTTATCTTTGGTATTTCAAAAAACCCAGTAAAACTTAAGAGTGGAATGATAATAGGTGGAGGTAAAGTTTACCCTGAATTAAATTTTACACTTCCAACAATGATGATTAATGAAGATACTTTAACTGAAGTAATTAATCAATACAAAAGTATAATTGAAGATGCATGTAAACGTGGAGTGGATCTTGAAATGGAAGGGTTTGTTACAGAAATAGAACTCCTTCCACCAACAACATATAACCCTTCATGGGGAGAAGAAATCACTAAAGTAGTTAAAGATATTCTTGTTGAGTATGAAAATAAATATCAACTTAAACATTCAATAAGAATAACACCTGTTGATATTAGAGAAGATAAAAAATCACCCCATATGTTTAGAGGTAGCCACTTTGACTTAGTTATGGAAACATTTTATAAATGTGCAAAAGCAGGTGCTGAATTATTATCAATTGAATCTATTGGTGGAAAAGATTTACATGATGATGCAATATTATACTGTGAACTTGATAAGTCGATTTTCTCCTTAGGGGTTCTTGGTACTATGGATATGGGACATCTTTGGTCAAGTATTGGGAAAATTGCAAACGAAACAAATACTTTATCAGCAGGAGATACAGCTTGTGGATTTGCAAATACTGCAATGGTACTTGCTGATAGAAAGATGGTTCCTAAAGTCTTTGCATCTGTTGTAAGAGTTATTTCTGCTGTGAGAAGCCTTGTAGCCGTAGAAGAAGGTGCAGTAGGACCTGATAAAGATTGTGGTTATGAAGGTATTTATCTAAAAGCAATTACAGGTATTCCTATTTCAATGGAAGGAAAGTCAAGTGCTTGTGCACATTTAAGTCCTGTGGGAAATATAGCATCGTGTGCTGCTGATTTATGGAGTAATGAATCAGTTCAAAATGTTAAATTACTTGGAGGAATGGCACCAACTATTTCATTAGAACAGCTAGAATATGATAGTAGATTAATGAATGTTGCTTTAAGTGATGGTTTAACAAAAGCAAATTACTTAAAAGATTGGTTAATTAGGTCAGATAGTTATTTAGATCCTCAAGCCTATGTTCTTAATCCAGAAGTTGTATTTAGAATATCTAAGAAAATTATTGATGCAAAAGATGATTACTTATTAAGAACAAAAGCTGCAGCATTAGCAACAATTGAAGAACTTAGAAAAGGAATTAATGAAAAGAAAGTAAAAGTAGAAGATAAAGAACTTGATTGGCTAGATAGAATGGAAGATCAAGTGTTAAGTATCGAAGATGATAGTGAAGCTTTTACTGCTAGAATTATTGATGAAAACATGAATGAAAAATTTATTCCTTCAAAATATGACCTCTAAAAATAACAGAAATAGAACTAAAAAATTTACTTCACCCTCATATGGGTGGAGTAAATTTTTAAGATTATACGACAGTTATTTGATGTTTTATAACTAAATATGTATTATTCACTTTATTAATAAACTTTATTTTTGTATAATTAGTATAATAGAGTCAAAAGAATTAGGGGACATAGTTATGAAATTGTATAAAAAAATACTTATTATAATAGTTGTATTTACATTATTAGTTGGATGTAATAATTCTTCTAGCACAGATACAAATAATGATACTCCTTTATCAATTAAAAGTGTTAGTGAGTTTACCATTAATATAAGCGCATTTTCTGGGCAAAATTACTTTTTTGAAGATGAATGGAAAAGTGATGTATCTAATTGGCAAGAAGAAATGAAAAATATGTATGGTGTAGATATTAATCTTAATTATATTTCATCCTATTATGCTGATGAAATTATTAATGGTATTTATTATCAAGAAGCTATTTTAAAAGATGAAATAAGTGGATTAATAAAATTAACAGGAAGACAAGTAGGAAACATTGGAGAGATGATTAATCAATCAACTATTTACCCACTAGATGAATATTTAGAGAATAATCAATACTATAAAAATTTACCAGATGTGGTTAAGGAACCTTTTATTGTTAATGGGGTGACATATGCAATTCCTGCTGGAAATTCTTATTTCCCTTCTGTTAGATTAATTAGAAAAGATTTATTAGAAAAAACAGGGTTAAAACCTCCAAGTACTACAGCTGAGTTATACGAAGTACTCATGGCATTAAAAAAAATTGATGGTGTAGTTCCCATTGTTGTTGGAGATACATACAATGTAATCTCTAATCTTAATGATATATTACATGCATATGGTTGTTATCCTTCATATTATGGACATATGGCAATAGGTTATGACCCTATAAGTAAAGCTTTTGAAGATTATTTGCTAAAACCAGAAGCTAAAGATGCTTTACTATATATTAATATGTTATTTGATAATAATTTATTGCAAAGAAAAAATGTTGATAATTTTAGTGACTTTTTAAAAGAAGATACTTATGGTTCATATTACTCCACTATAATTAACTTCAGTGATACTTACCGAAATGATTATGAGATTATCTGGTACTTAAGTGGTAGTAATGATAAATACTTAATGGGAGTTGGAGCAGATTATTCAGCTTATGTGCTAACAATTAATACCAAAAACCCACAAGAAACAATTAATACATTTATTGATACACTTTTTGTAACAAGAGATAAATATTTAATGGGATACTTAGGACAAGAGGGAGTAAAATACATATATGAAGATAATGTAATAAAAAGAGTTGAAAATGAAAGTCGTATGCAACTATTAGAACATAATAATAATTACTTAAATAATGATACAACAATTTTATTAAGCAACGGTGATAGAATATACGAAAATATAGATTTATTAAATAATGTAACTGATCAACTATTAGCCGATAATTTAGCATTTGTTACTCCACTTTTTCCATTTTATCCTAAATTCGTTGAAGCAGGAATGGTTCATAGTTGGTTTATAAATAACTTTACCTTAAGAAGTGGTGATGCTGATGTAGATGATTTAATTGAAGCTTATGTTACTTATGCTAAAATGTATGGAGGACCTGAAGCGTTAGAATATTTAAATGATTTATACAATACTACACCTCAATATACCTATAAAAATAGAAATTAGTTGAATTACACTTTCTATTGACACAAATACATTAGATGCATATAATGAGTCTAATAATAAATGCATTGACACAGAAAGAGTAGTTATTTTAAAACTTATAGAAAGCAAATGGTAATGGAAATTTGTAGGGAAGAAATAATGAAAATCATCTGTTAGCAGTCTGGCTGAAGTAATAGTAAGTTAAGAACGGTGATACATCGTTAAAAAAACAAGTGGCTTATAATAAGCAATTTGGGTGGTACCACGGAATTATCTCTTTCGTCCCTATGTAGGATGAAAGAGTTTTTTTATACAAAAGAATTGGAGGATTAACTATGTATAAGAAGGTAGATACAAATTTAAATTTTGTAAAACGAGAAGAAAATATAGTAAAGTTCTGGAGAGAAAATGATATTTTTCAAAAAAGTATAAATCAGCGACAGGGGTCTGAATTATTCACGTTTTTTGATGGACCTCCAACTGCCAATGGAAAACCTCACATTGGACATGTGTTAACAAGGGCAATAAAAGATTTGATTCCACGATATAAGACAATGAAAGGGTATCAAGTATTAAGAAAAGCTGGATGGGATACCCATGGGTTGCCTGTAGAGCTAGAAGTTGAAAAAGCACTAGGTATTAATGGTAAACCTGAAATTGAAAAATATGGTATGGAACCATTTATTGAAAAATGTAAAGAAAGTGTTTGGAAATATAAAAAAAACTGGGAAGAAATGTCTGAAAAGGTTGGGTTTTGGGCAGATATGGATAACCCATATGTAACCTATGATAATGACTATATTGAATCTGAATGGTGGGCATTAAAGAAAATCTGGGATAAAGGACTATTATATAAAGGACACAAAATTATTCCATATTGTCCTCGTTGTGGTACTTCATTATCTTCTCATGAAGTGGCACAAGGTTATCAAGATGTAACTGATACCTCAATTTATGTGAAATTTGCTGTAAAAGAAATGGAAAATACATATTTTATGGCATGGACTACTACACCATGGACATTACCTTCTAATGCAGGATTAACCGTTGGTAGCGATTTAGACTATGTAAAGGTTAGTCATGAAGGTGAATATCTAATCCTAGCAAAGGAATTAGCTAAAACACTATTAGAAGAATATGAAGTCATAAAAGAGTATAAAGGAAGTGACTTAGAATACATGGAGTATGAACCACTATTTGATTTTGGAACATACAAAGAAAAAGGATTCTATATTTGTTTAGGTGACTTTGTAACCTTAACTGATGGAACTGGTATTGTACATACAGCTCCTGCATTTGGCGAAGATGATGCGATTATAGGGAGAGCATATGGATTGCCATTTATTCAATATGTTAATGAGCAAGGGTTAATGACTAAAGAAACTAAGTTTTTAGCAGGCAAATTTGTTAAAGATGCTGATCAACTTATTATTGATGATTTAGAAAAGAAAAAACTTCTTTTTAAAGCTGTGGAATTTGAGCATTCATATCCTCACTGTTGGCGATGTGATACTCCATTAATTTACTATGCCAGAAACTCATGGTTTATTGAAATGACAAAACTTAAAGAACAATTACTTGAAAACAATAATAAAATAAACTGGGTACCAAAAACTATTGGAGAAAATCGATTTGGTAATTTTATAAAGAATGTTGTAGATTGGAGTATTTCTAGAGAGCGATATTGGGGAACTCCACTACCAATTTGGGAATGTGAAGATGGACATAGACATGCAATCGGGAGTATAGAAGAACTTAAAAAAATGAGTAATAACTGTCCAGATGACATTGAATTACATAAACCATATATTGACAATGTACTTATAACTTGTCCTGAATGTGGTAAAGACATGAGTAGAGTAAGTGAAGTTATTGATTGTTGGTTTGATTCAGGATCTATGCCTTTTGCTCAATGGCACTATCCATTCGAAAATAAAGAAAAATTTGAAGAAAACTTCCCAGCTGACTTTATATCAGAAGCTGTTGATCAAACTAGAGGATGGTTCTATACCATGTTAGCTATTTCAACATTGCTATTTGATAGCGAGCCTTTTAGAAATGTTGTTGTATTAGGACTGGTACAAGATAAAAATGGAATAAAGATGAGTAAGCATAAAGGAAACGTAGTTGATCCTATGGAAGTTATTTCTAAACAAGGAGCAGATGCCATTAGATGGTATTTTTATACAAACAGTGCTCCATGGTTGCCTAGTCGCTTTTATGATGAAGCGGTAAGTGAAGGGCAACGTAAGTTTATGGGAACCCTTTGGAATACATATGCTTTTTACGTGTTATATGCCAATATTGATTCATTTAATCCTATGAAATATAAATTAGAACCTAGTAAACTTTCGTTAATGGATAAATGGGTGCTATCACTACTTAATACTTTAGTTAAAGAAGTTGATGGATATTTAAGCGAATATAAGATTACTGAAGCGGGACGAGCTATGCAGCAATTTGTTGAACAATTAAGTAACTGGTATATAAGAAGATCAAGAGAACGCTTCTGGCAAAGTGAAGAAAACCAAGACAAAATCAATGCATATATGACATTGTATAAATCGTTGACAACCTTATGTAAATTAGCTGCACCATTTACACCATTTATGACAGAAGAAATTTATAGTAATTTAGTTTTAAGTATTGATGAAAAAGCTAAAGAAAGTGTTCACTTATGTGATTATCCAATTTATGATGAAGCACTAATTAATAAAGATGTAGAAAAATACATGAAAGATGTATTAGAAATTGTTGTTTTAGGTAGAAGCATTAGAAATACTGCTAATATGAAAAATAGACAACCACTATCAACTATTTATGTAGCAGGTAAACAATCACTACCTGAAGCTTATCAGCAAATTCTACTAGACGAGTTAAATATTAAACAAATTACTTTGGTTGATGATGCATCATCTTTTATTGATTATAAACTAAAACCTAATTTGCGTAGTGTTGGGAAAAAATATGGAAAATTAATTCCTAAAATTTATGAAGTATTAGCAAGTGCTAATGGAAGTGAAGTAATGCAAAAGTTTTCAAATAATGAAAGTATTACCTTTGTAATTGATGGACAAGATGTTATTTTAGAGAGCGACGATGTATTAAGCGAAACAACAGAAAAAAGTGGTTATGTTTCATTAACTGATAATGAAATAACAGTTGTTCTTGACACTAATTTAACTAAAGAACTAATTGAAGAAGGTTTAGTTAGAGAAGTTATAAGCAAAATTCAAACCATGAGAAAAGAAGCGAATTTTGATGTGACCGATCAAATTAACATTTCAGTATATGATAATGAAACCATTATGAAAGTGGTCATAGAGAACGGTTCATATATAATGAGTGAAACTTTAGGGAAAAATATTGATTATGAGTCAAGCGATTGTGATTATGAAAAATCGTGGAACATTAACGGTGAGGTTACTAATTTCCAAGTAACAAAAGTATAACTATCTAGCCCGAGGAATATTCCCCGGGCTATTTCTTTTTTTATTAAAAATGAGTATAATATCTTTATGAGCAGAAAAGTTACATTTTATATAGTAGGCATATTATTAAGCATCTTAGTATTGACAGTTGGTTGTGAAAAAGCAATTGAAGAGCAACCAACAGTTAATTCCTTTGAAATTTATTTAGCAACACTTGAAAGTGTAAGTGAATTTGGGTACTTTGATTATGAAAACTTAGTTTTAGAAGAAAACCCTATCCTTACTGATAATGATATTAGGGCCTATTATTGGATGAACCATGAGATAGAACTTACATCAACTTATATTGATAAAATAAATGATAACCCAGGTGGGAATGTACTTTATCAGGATAATGGTTCATTTAGACAATATGAGCAAGGGGGAAGCAGGTTATTAAAAGCATTTCAATATGACTGCTTTGTCATAGTCATTAATGGTGAAAGAGTTTATTCAGGAACTTTCTCATATAGTCCTATTATGTCTTATCCTCAAGAACCATTAATAATTGGAGATATATCTAACACATCATTTCAATTTATTTTTACTGGAATTGGAGAAGACCCTAGAAACACAGATGTTATGTACAATTATTTTTTATCTGAAGATAAATTACGAATTAATGATGCAAATAATTTAGAAAAAAGAATTGAAGAACTTGAGAGAACAATTGATACTTTATTAGATGAAAAAGTGATTCTTTTAGATGATAAAGAACTGCTACTTGAACAGTTATCTAAGTCGCAAGATGCAAAATCATATTATGAGAACTTATCAAGGTGGTTAAATGAACGAGTGTACTGGTACATGGTTGAGGTAACACCAAAGAATACACTGACTAATAAATATTCTTTTTATCTTTCATCACTAAATCAATTGGACTTTGATAGCGTTTCAGAAGCTGCCATGGCTAATTCTGAATATATAAACGATTTACCTTGGGATAGAGATCGACTATTTAATCTATTTGAAACCTATTATTATTCAGTTATGCACACAGCTGAACTCAATATACAAGTAGCTGATTTAACAGATGCATTATTACAAAAAGCTGAAGCAAATGGGATATTATTGTATGATAGTGATGGTGTGGTAATAGCACTACCTAAACCAGGATATTTACTTAATGGATTTTCGATTTTTATAACAAAAGCAACAGAACAATATTTACATTCTGTGGATTTAGAAACAAATATGATTCTTGATAGTGGAAATTACCAATTAGTGAAAAATGGAGCCATAACTTTATCATTAAATAAGTTAGCAGATTTAATTATTATTTGGGAAGATTATTGTTACAATTATGGGCTGAAATATCTAAACCTACCTTATCACTATAAAGGAGCAGAAAGAGTAGTACGCTATTTTAATTATTATACTGGGAAAACATATATGTTAAACAACCCTGTCTTTAATGAGAGTAAAGAACTATCTGAATCATTTAAAATTTCTTATGAATATACTATTTTTACATATCCCGATAGTAAAACAGGTATAATGGTTAATGAATTTTATACAATATTACAAGATAATTCATTTGTAAGAGACTTAAGAATTGATGATTTTTACATGTCATCAAAATATGACTTATTATATTAGAGCTAATTGCGTAGTAAATAAAGCACGGCTATAAGCATGTCTTGGAGAATGCCAAATAATCTTTCCCCCAGGCGAAGTGGGATATACGGTACTTTGGGGGTGAAATAATTATGTAATATTGATTTTTCACCCCATTTTACTGCATAAAAAAACCCCAAAAATGGTATAATTAATTTAGACAAAAAAACAAAGCCAAAAAAGGAGTTTTCTTATGGCAATTATACCACAAACAACACTATTTCAGTACATGCAAATTGAAGAACTTGGTGATCTTGAGCGATTAGTTCTAGTTATTGAGAATATTCCAGATGAAAATCTAATGATCTTAATGGAAAACGAAAGAAAAACAGGTCGAGATGACTACCCTATAAGGGCTATGTGGAATTCAATACTTGCAGGAGTTGTGTTTCAACATATATCAATAGCTAGTTTAATACGTGAATTAAATAGAAACGGACAATTACGTATAATATGTGGATTTACATCTAAAATACCCAAGGCACATAACTATAGCAGATTTTTTAAATCCCTAATAAAATATCAAGAAGAAATAGATAAAATGTTCAATCTAATGGTTGAAAATCTTAAAAAGGTATTACCTGACTTAGGTGAAACACTAGCAGGTGATGGAAAAGCTATACAATCATATGCAAACAGACAAAGCAAATCAGGTAACAATGATGGACGGAGTGAAAATGATGCAGACATAGGGGTAAAACGAAATCTAAGTGAAAAGAAAGATGAAAAAACCTATGTGAAGATAAAAAGTTGGTTTGGGTACAGACTTCATCTGATAGTTGATTCAAAATATGAACTTCCTGTAGCATATGAAGTAACAAAAGCATCCAAGGGAGAACAACCTGTCATGAGAAAAATGATAACAAAACTCAATAAAGAGCATCAGAATATTATAGAGACATGTCATATCTTTACTGCAGATAAGGGTTATGACGGTCAAAAACTCAATGAAAGTCTTTATGACGAATACGGAATAAAACCTATTATTGACATAAGAAATCTGTGGAAAGATAAAGAAGAAATCAAGATGTTTGAAAATAGATTTAATATTGTGGGATACAACAATGGAGGAGAAATATTCTGTTATGATCCAGAAACCGGAAAACGCCATATTATGCAATATGAGGGGTTCGAAAATAAAAGAGGTACCATTAGATATGGTTGCCCTGTAAAAAGCGGAGCAAAATGTAAGGGCTGCAAAACATGTCCTTATGGTGAAAAGTCTGTAAGAATAAAAATGGAAGAAGATAGAAGAAGGTTTACACCCGTAGCTCGTTCTAGTTACAAATGGGACCGATTATATAAAAAAAGAACATCAGTTGAACGTGTGAATAGTCGTATTGATATATCATATGGGTTTGAACGACACACAATAAGAGGAATGAAAAAGATGAAGCTAAGATGTTCAATGGCGCTATTAATCATGCTTACAGTAGCATATGGACATATTGAGGGGAAAAACCCAGAACGAATGCGAAGTTTAGTAAGTTATAGCTAAGAAAATAACAAAAATCTAAAGTTATCCTCATTAGTTTAGTTTCTGTTGCACTTTTCCACAGAAACGAAAAAAATACACTATAAATGGAGAAAACAGTAGCTTTAGAGCAGATTAAAACACTCTCAATTAATACTACAGTAATTCATTAATCAAATTTGTTTGTTTTTTAGTAAGAAAAAGGCCACAACGCAATTAGCTCCATAATAAAATGCTTGTATAAAAATTATCATATATGGTATAATTATTTGTAATATAATGTTATGTTCAGAAGGAGGAATATTATGAAGAAAAAGTTAATGGTTATTATTAGCTTTATTTTGGTCTTT
>JAUUZE010000006.1 GCA_030590175.1 Clostridia bacterium | reverse complement strand
GGTGATAAATGGTGTATTTATCCAATGTATGATTATGCTCATCCTATTCAAGATGCTTTAGAAGGTGTTTCCCACTCTCTTTGTTCACTAGAATTTAAAAATAATCGTCCTTTATATGAGTGGGTTCTCACTAATCTAGGATATGGAGAATTTCCTAAACAACGAGAATTTGCTCGATTAAACATTTCATATACACTAACTAGTAAACGTAAATTACTTAAGTTAGTTGAAGAAAATATAGTAAATGGATGGGATGACCCTCGAATGACTACTTTAAGTGGTATGAGACGACGTGGCTATACTGCATCTTCAATATTGTCATTTATTGAAGAAATAGGAGTTGCTAAATCCCATAGTGTTGTTGATATAGCACAATTTGAACATTCTATTAGAAATGAACTTAATTTTGAAGCTAACAGAATGATGACAGTACTTGACCCACTTAAAGTTATTATTACTAATTATCCAGAAGATAAAGAGGAATTCTTTGATGTTTTATTAAACCCTAATCATCCAGATAGAGGAACTAGGAAACTTCCATTTTCTAAAGAAATATATATTGAACGTAGTGATTTTATGATTGAACCTGTTAGAAAATACTTTAGACTATTTCCTGGTAATGAAGTTAGATTGATAAAAGCATATTTTATTAAATGTCATGATTACAAAGTTGATAGTAATGGAAATGTTACTGAAGTTCACTGTACATATGATAATGCTTCAAAGGGTGGTCAATCCCCTGATGGCCGTAAAGTAAAAGGAACTATACATTGGGTTAGTATTAAGCACGCTCATACATGTCAAGTTAATTTATATGACAGATTATTTACTAAAGAAAATCCTTCTGCAATAGATGAAGGTGAAACAATACTAAATAATGTTAATAACGATTCACTTGTTATTATAAAAAATGCTAAGGTAGAACCTTACTTAAAAGAAGTACTCCCAAATGAGCGATTCCAATTTATGCGTAATGGTTATTTTATATGTGATCAAGAATCTAAACCTGGCAACCCTGTTTTTAATCGAATTGTAGCTTTACGTGATTCATGGGCAAAAAAATCAAAAGGATAATATATGGCAATTAACTATAACGAGCTACCAAGTGTAGCTCGTGACTTTTTAGCATATATGGAAACAATTAGAAATAAATCTAAAAATACTATTTCTGAATATTATTATGACTTGAGAATCTATTTTACTTATATATTAAAAAATGTTTATCAATCAAATAAACCTATTAATACACTTACTCCTAAGCAATTAGAAGATGTTAGCCTATCTGATTTATATTCATTTATGACTTATCTATCTAGAGAACGTAAAGCTTCACCTCGTACACGAGCTAGAAAAGTTGCAACATTAAAATCTTTTTATAAATATATGCAAACAAAAGCAAAAGTAATTAGTAAAAATAGTGTTTCAGAACTTGATTCTCCTAAAATAATTAAAGATTTACCAAAATATCTTGATTTAGAAGAGAGTAAACATCTATTACAAGTGATTTCTGGTAAAAATAGAGAAAGAGATTATGCCATTATAACCTTGTTTTTAAATTGTGGCTTACGTATTTCTGAATTAATTAATATTGATATTGATAGAATAAAAAACGATACAGTAACTATTGTTGGTAAAGGCAATAAAGAACGAACTATATATCTAAATAAAGCTTCACTATATTCTATTAAAAATTATCTTCTAGTACGACCTGTTGATGGAGTCAAAGATCCTAAGGCACTGTTCATTAGTGGTCGTAAGCAACGTATTAGTCGTAAAACTGTACATATAATTGTTAAAAATAATTTAGAAAAAGCAGGTCTTGATACAAATAAGTACTCAGCACATAAACTAAGACACACTGCTGCAACTTTAATGTATCGATATGGACAAGTAGATATTAGAACCTTACAGAAAATTTTAGGACATGAAAGTATTTCGACCACAGAAATTTATACACATGTAGATAATATGCAATTAAGAGAAGCAACTAATAAAAATCCATTGGCTAACATAACTAATGAAGAAAAATCAAACTTTACAGACGACAATTAATTGTTTATTATATATAAAGGAACTTTTTAACTGTATTTTCAGTCTAAAGAGAAAGATATATTGGAGGACCTAGATGGGAATTAAAAAATTTATTTCAGTATTTACAGTAATTATATTTATTTTTCTATGTGTATCAGGATTTACTCTTATAACATATATTAATTCACAAGAAGCTAAAGCTATAGGAGATATTGATAATCCAGATGCTACACCTGATCCAAATGCTACACCAACTCCAACAAGTATTGTAAGCGAATGGATTGATTATCCAGATGCATTTAATATATTGATATTAGTAAAAGATGTAGAAGGTACTAATACTGATGCTATGATGATTATTAATTATGATACGGCTAATAAACAGATACATACTCTTTCAATCCCTCGTGATATTGTTTATGATGATTATTATATAACTGATGAGGAAGGTAATTATATATATGAAAATGGAAAGCGTAAAGTAGGCCACATTAGAATTAGTGAAATTTATGTACCAGAATTAGATAAGGCTAAAGTAATTGAATGGGATGCTGTTTCTTTTGAAGATGATGTATCTGAGGCTGAAAAACAAAAATTAACAAATGAAGCTTCTCAAAGAGGAATAGAAACTGGTTCTTTAAATGCTGTGAGTTTATTTGAAAATCATTTTAATATTAATATAAAATATTATGTAACTATTGAATTATCAATATTTAGAGAAATCATTGACCAACTTGGAGGTATTGACTTTAATATACCTGTAAAACTTGATTATGATGATCCTTTACAAGACTTACATATTCATTTCAATCCAGGGATGCAACATCTTGATGGTCAAGCAGCAGAAGAATTGTTACGTTTTAGACGTCCTAACAATTTTGAATATACAGATGAATTAAATAAATATTATCCTACAATGGGTTCTGATATTGATAGAATAGCCATGCAACAATCATTTTTCCAAGAGTTAATAAAACAAAAAGCAAATTTCTTATATGCTTCTAAAATTTCAAGTATTTTAGATGTAGTATACGATAATATTCAGACAAATATTGATATGTCTGCAATAATTGATTTATTAAAATATATTCCTGATTTTGATATGAATAATATTATGTGGGAAACTATTCCAGGTGAAATAGACGGAGACTACTATTTAATGGACTATATTCAAACAAGAGAATTAATTAAAGAATATTTTAAAGGAAGTAGTAAATAAATAACTTTTTACATTAAAAAGGGATGGTATTATATCAAAAACCATCCCTTTTTAAAATTTTATTAATATTATCTAGCTTTGTATAAAAACTTTAAAAGCTAAATAGGTCATGAATATATCTACTTTGCTTGCAAGTTCCAATGGTGCATGCATATTTAATAGTGGAATTCCCACATCAACAACTTCAATACCAAGTTTTGCAGCAAATTTAGCAATTGTTCCTCCCCCACCTTGATCAACTTTACCTAATTCACCTACTTGCCAAATTATCTGATTCTCATCTAATAGTTTTGTTACTTTATACATTAGCTGACTACTAGCATCAGAAGCGCCACTTTTTCCCCTTGAACCTGTGTATTTCATAATTCCAACACCACGTCCGAGATATGTTGAATTATTAGCTTCATAAGCATTTTTAAAGTTAGGATCAAATGCAGCATTAACATCAGCAGATAGCATAATAGAATTATATAACACGTCTTTTACATTTATGTCTTTGTTCTCTTTAGATGTTAAAGTTGTTAAAATTGAAACAAAATACTCTAAGAAATCAGATTGAGCTCCTGTGTTCCCCACGCTCCCTATCTCCTCTTTGTCAGATAAATAGAGTATAGATGTCTTATTTGGTATTCCTGCGTCTAGAATAGCTTTAAGCCCTATGTATGAGCAAACACGGTCATCATGTGCATAAGCACCGATTAAACCTCTATCAATACCAACATCTCTAGCTTTACCTGCTGGTACAATTTCAATCTCAGCATTTATAAAATCTTTTTCAGTAATCCCATATTTTTCATTTAACAACTTCATAACTGTTAATTTTACTTTATCAGTAGAATCATCATCACTAATTGGAATTGAACCAATGATAACATTTAAACTTTCACCAGTTATTGCTTCTCCAATTTTTTTTGTATATTGGTCTTTTGCCAAATGAGGTAAAATATCTGATATTACAAATATAGGATCTTTCTCATCTTCGCCTATCACTATTTCAACCTTTTCTCCATTTGCTTTATAGATTACACCATGTATTGCCAAAGGTGTTGCTACCCATTGGAATTTTTTAACACCACCATAATAATGTGTTTTTAACATGGCAATGTCACTTTCTTCATATAAAGGTAATGGTTTTAAATCCAACCTAGGTGAATCTATATGAGCTCCAACCATATTAATACCACTGTTTAGTGGTTGTTTCCCAATAATTGCTAAAGCTATAGTTTTTTCATTGCTTTCAAGATAAACTTTATCACCAATTTGAAGTGGTTGTTTATTTAAATACACATCTTTTAAAGATACATAACCATTTTTCTCTATTAGCTTAATTGTGTTAAAAACAAATTCTCTTTCAGTTTTAGATTTATCTAAAAACTTTTTATATCCATCATTAATAGTTTTAGATTCTTCTATTTGCTTATCAGTTAATTTGTCCCATGCCTTTGTTCTCTCGTAGAATAAATTTTTCTTTAAGTCCTTTACTTCTGACATTATTGCTCTCCTTTTATTATAATTCCACCACCAATAACATAATCTTTTGTATAAAAAACAATTGATTGTCCTTTTGTGATTGCTCGTTGCTTCTTAATAAATAGTACAATCAGTTGTTCTTTTTCTTGATGTAATGTTACTAATGCTTTTTTTGCGCCATATCTAATCTTAGCATAAATTTGCTCATTCTTCGGTACTTCACCATTAATCAATGTAATATTTTTAACAGTAACTTTATTCCCATATAAATTTTCTTCACTTGTAATGACAACATCACCACTGTCAACATTTATGTCTTTTACATAAGCTGGTTTTCCAATAGCTAAATTCATCCCTTTCCTCTGACCAATAGTATAATTTATAATTCCGTCATGTGGCTTTATAATTGTGCCATCTTCATAAATAAAATTACCCATCTTATTTTTAGCTTTATGTTGTTTTAAGAATTTTTTATAATCATCTTTAATAAAGCATATTTCTTGGCTTTCTTTACTTTCTCTTGGTAATAATTTATTAACAGCGCAAATATCTCTAGCTTGTGCTTTTGTTAATTTTCCCAAAGGAAAAAGAATGTGTTTAAGCTGTTCTTCTAATAAAACGTGTAAAAAGTATGTCTGATCTTTGTTTTTGTCAATTGAACTTTGTAAATAATACCTATTTTTTAATTTTGAAATAATTGCATAATGTCCTGTTGATACATAATCAAATCTATTTTCCATTGCATAATCATAAATCATACCAAATTTAATAGTTTTATTACAATTAATACATGGATTAGGTGTTATACCTTTTTCATAATCACTAATAAATTGGGATATTACATTTTTTTTAAATTCTTCTGTAATATTTAAAATAATATGACTAATCCCTAATTTATTACAAATTTTAAGCGCATTTTCGCTAGCATTATTTGTAACTAGGTCAATTTGAAATGTTAAACCAGTTACATCATAACCCTGTTCTATTAATAGTACAGCTGCGGCAGTGGAATCAATTCCACCACTCATTCCTAAAAGAACTTTCTTTTTCATTAATCCCTACAACAATCATCACACTGACTATGTGTTTCAATAATAATACCTTGTTTTTTCTTGTAATCAGCTATTGCTTCTTTAACAGCTTCTTCAGCCAAAACTGAACAGTGAATTTTTGCAGGTGGTAATCCATCTAATGCTTCAATTACTGCTTTATTAGTTAGTTCTAATGCAACATCAACATGCTTGTTTTTAATCAATTCAGTTGCAATACTACTAGTAGCAATAGCTGCGCCACATCCAAAAGTTTTAAAGCTTACATCTTTTATAATATCATCTTCAATTCTAAGGTAAATACGCATGATATCACCGCATTTTGCATTACCTACTTCACCAACTGCATTATAGTTTTTTAATTCTCCTACATTTCTCGGATGCGAAAAATGATCCATAACTTTTTCTGTGTACATTAATATTCTCCTATTTATTGTATAACGGTGACATTTCACGTAATCGCTTAACAATTTCTTTTAATTCATTTACTACAATATATACATCCTCTTCGTTATTATCCCATCCAAAGGTTAAACGAAGAGATCCATGTGCTATTTCATGTGGTAATCCAATGGCTAATAATACATGAGAAGGATCTAGAGAGCCTGAAGTACAAGCTGATCCAGAAGATGCAAAAATTTGATTCATATCTAAGAATAGTAATAATCCTTCACCTTCAATATATCTAAAAGAAAAATTAATATTTCCTGGTAGTCTGTTATTCATATCTCCATTAATAATAGTTTCTGGTATTTGTTCCATTATTAATTTAATAGCTAAATCACGAAGTTTTTTAATATGCTTATTATACTTTTCTAAATTTTTGACAGCCATTTGTAAAGCTTTAGCTAAACCAACAATATTTGCAATATTTTCAGTGGCTGCTCTTCTTGTTTTTTCTTGTGCGCCGCCATGTAATAAGTTATCTATTCTAACTCCTCTTCTTACGAATAAAGCTCCAACACCTTTAGGTCCATAAAATTTATGGGCAGAAATTGATAATAAATCAACGTTTAAATCGCTAACATCAATATCTATTGTCCCTGCTACTTGAATAGCATCTGTATGAAACAAAATATCAAATTCTTTTGCCAATTCACCAATTTCTTTAATAGGTTGAATTGTACCAATTTCGTTATTTGCATACATAACAGATATTAAAATTGTATCTTTTCTTATAGCTTTTTTAATTTTTTCAACAGAAACAATACCATTTTTTTCAACTGGAACATAAGTTACTTCAAATCCTTGTTTTTCTAAATATTTTAAGGTATTTAAAACTGCATGATGTTCGATATTTGTTGATATTATATGATTTCCTTTTTTCTTATAAGCATAACAAATACCTTTTAATGCCCAATTGTTACTTTCTGTTCCACAACTTGTAAAATATATTTCACTTTGTTTACTATGTAATGCATCAGCAACTATTTGTCTCGCGTTTTCAATAGCATCTTTAGATTTTCTACCTAAAGAATAAATTGATGATGGATTTCCATAATTTTCAGAAAACCATGGAATCATTTCTTTTAACACTTCATCATTTACCTTAGTTGTTGCTCCATGGTCTAAATATATTTTTTTACTATTCATCTATTGTATTCTCTTTCTCACTAGTATCATTATCATTTTGTTCTTTTTTTGATTTATTAAAAAACAAAAAATATACTAGTATTAATACATATATACCCATTGATATTTCACTATAAAACTGAAATACAGTAATATTTACAATAAGCAACACAAATAATATTAATAAGACAAGTGCTCCTATTCTTTTATAGAGTTTTTTCTTTCTTTCATCCATTGCGACACTTTCCTTTCATAACCATTTTCTGTTGGTTTATAATATTTTACATCGCTGATTTGATCAGGTAAAAATTGTTGATTCACAAAATTACCTTCATAATTATGTGCATACTTATAACCTATACTATATCCTTGCTCTTTCATACCATTTGCAGGAGCGTTACGCAACCACATTGGAACCTCTCCTACATTCTTGTTTTTAATATCAGCGAGTGCACTTTCAATTGCCATATAGGTAGCATTAGATTTAGGACTAATAGCAATATAATTAGCAGCTTCTGATAAAATAATTCGCGCTTCAGGCATACCTATCATTCTAACTGCTTCCATTGCTGCCTGTGCCACAAGTAATGCCGTAGGATTAGCCAATCCCACATCTTCAGCTGCGCAAATAACTATTCTTCTTGCTAAAAAATTAATGTCTTCTCCTGCATAAAGAGCTCGCGCTAAATAGAATGTGGCTCCATCAGGAGATGATCCTCTCATGGATTTTATAAAAGCACTAATATTATCATAATGCTCATCTGCATTTTTATCAAATCTTATTGTTTTAGTTTGAATACAATTTTTTATTGTTGGTAAATCAATATTTATAATTCCTTGCTTATCGAGTTTTGTAGTTAATACAGCTAATTCTAGTGCATTAAGAGCAATTCTAGCATCTCCTTGACTAACAACTGAAATATATAATAAAGCTTTCATATTAATTTTAATATTAAATTTTCCTAATCCAAATTCATTATCCTTTAATGCCATATTTAAAATAGTTATTATATTATCTTCACTTAATCGTGTAAGCATAAAAACATTTGAACGTGAAATAAGCGATTTATTAACTTCAAAATATGGATTCTCAGTTGTTGCTCCTATTAATACAATTGTTCCATCTTCAACTGATGGTAACAAGGCATCTTGTTGTGCTTTATTAAAACGGTGAATTTCATCAATAAATAATATGGTTTTTCCAGCTTGATTTAATAGCGAACTTTTAGTTTCATTAATAACTCTTTTTATATCTGCGACTCCAGAAGTAACTGCATTAATCTGTTCGAAATGACTTTTTGTAGTTTTAGCTATAATTCTTGCAAGTGAGGTTTTTCCAGTTCCAGGAGGACCAAACAAAATAATTGAACGCAATCTATCTGCTTCAATCATTCTTCTAAGAAGTTTATTTTCTCCAATAATACTTTCTTGTCCTATGAATTGAGAAAGATTTTTAGGAGTCATTCTATAAGCTAATGGTTTTTTCTCACTAATCATTTACTAGTACAACGGATACCTTCCCACCAATTTAGCAACATCATTAATTACTTTTTCATGGTTTGATTCGAAATCTTCAATAGTTAGAGAAATTAATTTAGCAATTTCTAACATATCTTTTTCTACCATACCTCTGCTTGTAACAGCAGGTGTTCCTAATCTAATTCCACTTGTTAGAGTAGGTTTTTTTGTATCATATGGAATTCCATTTTTATTACAAGTAATATTAACTTCATCCAATAATCTTTGTGCTTTTTTCCCTGACATTTTCTTATTTGTTAAATCAACTAATAGTAGATGGGTATCTGTTCCACCAGCCACTAAGTCAAACCCATGATTAATTAATCCTTTTTCAAGTGCTTTTGCATTTTTTATAATTTGTTTTTGATATGTTTTAAATTCATTACTTAGTGCTTCTTTAAAACTAACAGCTTTTGCTGCAATTATATGCATTAGTGGACCACCTTGTGTTCCAGGAAAAACTGCAGAATTTATTATTTTTGCATGTTCTTCTTTACACATTATCATTCCACCTCTTGGTCCCCTTAATGTTTTGTGTGTTGTTGTAGTTACAAAATCTGCATAAGGTATTGGTGATGGATGTAACCCTGCTACAACTAAACCGGCAATATGAGCAATATCTGCCATTAAATATGCGCCACACTCTTTAGCAATATCAGAAAATTTTTCAAAATCTATGGTTCGTGAGTAAGCACTAGCACCTGCAATAATCATCTTAGGATGATGTAATAATGCTTTTTCTCTTACTTCATCATAATCAATAGTTTGCTCATCTTTTTTTACTCCATATGAAATTATATTATAATATTTACCTGAAATATTTTTAAACATACCATGTGATAAATGACCACCACATGAAAGATCCATACCCATAACTGTATCACCAGGATCTAATACAGCAAAAAATACTGCTAAATTAGCAGAAGCACCTGAATGAGGTTGTACATTTACATGATCAGCTTTAAAAAGTTCTTTTGCTCGATCAATAGCTAGCTGTTCTACTATATCAACATATTGACACCCACCATAATAACGCTTATTTGGATAACCTTCAGCATATTTATTAGTTAGTGGTGTTCCCATGGCATCTAAAACAGCTTCACTTACAAAATTTTCACTTGCAATTAATTCAATGTTGTTTCGTTGTCTACTAACTTCCATTTCAATAGCATTTGCCACTTCTTGATCAATTGCTTTAATTTTATCTAATCTGTACATCCTTTGCTCTCCTATTCTTTTATTAACTTTTTTATCTCTTTTTTCATATTAGGTAATTCTTCCATTAGTAATTTAGCTTCTTTTTTATTAATACCTCTTTTTATTAATATGTCTATTCTCTTATTAAATGTTTCTTTCAAACTTTGTATTAACTGATAATCGTTAATTAATTTATGATTACCTGAAAGAAGTACTTTAGGAACTATCATACCCTCATAATCTTCTGGTCTAGTATATTGTCCATGTTCTAATAAATCATTATAATGTGATTCATTTTCATAAGCTTCTTTATCTAAAACACCATCTTTTAATCTTATTAAACAATCAATAAGTACCATGGCAGGTATTTCACCACCTGAAAGAACATAATCACCTATTGAAATTTCTTCATTAACATAATTATCTATAATACGTTGATCTATTCCTTCATAACGACCACAAATAATTGTTATATCTTTATATTTATTAAGTTCTTTAACCTTAGATTGTGTTAGAGACTTTCCTTTTGGTGAAACATAAATAACATGACCATTACTTTTTAATGAGTATAAGGCATCAATGATTGGTTGACATGTCATTATCATTCCCTTACCTCCACCATATGGATAATCGTCAGTATTTTTATGTTTATTTTTTGCAAAATCTCTAATATTAATAATCGAAAGATTAATTAATCCTTTTTTTATTGCAATATCAGTAATTCCATAGTTTAATGCTTGAAACATATCAGGAAATATAGTTAAAACATTTATATTACTCATCATCAATTAACCCTTCAGGTAATTTTACATCAATTTTTCTTTTAAGTATGTCTACTTTAATTATAACAGTTTTTAAAGCCGGAATTAGTATTTCATCTTGATTATTACTAACTACATAAACATCATTACTACCTGTATGAATAATATCTGTAATTTTCCCTAAATATTTATTATTTTCAAACACTTCACAGCCAAGTAAGTCATTTAAGTAATATTCGTTTTCTCCTAACTGATGTCCATCTTTTCTATGAATATACACTAATTTATTAATATATTTTTCAGCTTGACTTCTATTTTTTACATCTTTAAATTGCACTAATACCATATTTTTATGTATTCTTACATTAGATATTGCAATTTCTGTTTTATCAATAATTAAATATGATAACGACTCAAAAATTTCCACATGATTAGTATAAGGATAAATTTTAACTTCACCCTTAATACCATGAACATTAACTATTTTACCTATATCAAAATATTCAATCATTTTATACCTTTATACAGTAAAAAGGCATCTTGCCTTTTACTGTACAATTTCTACAATAATTCGCTTATTTTCTTTAATTGCCTGGGCTTTCATAATTGCTCTTATTGCTCTGGCAATTCTGCCATGCTTACCAATAACTTTTCCCATATCATCATCAGCAACTGATAATTCAAGGAGTATTTCGTTACCCCTATCTGTTTCTTTTACTGAAACATGTTCTGGATAATCAACTAATGCTTTTGCAATAATTTCTAGTAATTCTTTCATTAAAAACACCTACTAACTAATTACGTTATTTTTTTTAAGTAATCTTTTTACTGTATCAGTAGGTTGTGCACCTTTACTCATCCAGTCTTTTACTTTTTCTGCATCAACAGAAAATCTGTTTTCTTTTAATAGTGGAGCATATGTTCCAATTTCTTCAATAAACTTACCATCTCTTGGAGCTCTTGCATCTGCTACAACCACTCTATAAAAGGGTTTCTTTTTTGCGCCTATTCTTTTTAATCTAATTTTTACCATTGTTTTACCTCTTTCGTTATTTGTTATTTAAAATGGCAATTTCATTTTATTATATGATTTGCCTTTTTTCCCACTTCCACTTGTTAATTTTTTCATCATTATTTTCATATTTGAAAAATCTTTTAATAATTTATTAACTGCCTGAACAGAAGTCCCACTTCCTTTTGCTATTCTTTTTCTCCTACTAGCATCTAATACTTTAGGATAAGTTCTCTCTTGTAAAGTCATTGATTGAATAATTGCTTTAGTTCTACCCATTTGTTTGTCATCAATGGATACACCTTTTAATGCTTTTTGGTTAACTCCTGGCATCATTTCAAGTAAATTCTCTAGTGGTCCCATATTATTAATCTGGTCAATTTGATCCATAAAATCATCTAAAGTAAATGAAGAATTTCTAATTTTTTTCTCCATTTCCCTTGCCTTTTCTACATCAACATTTTCTTGTGCCTTTTCTATCAATGTCATGACATCACCCATACCAAGAATCCTAGATGCCATTCTATCAGGATGAAACACTTCTATATCATTTAGTTTTTCACCTGTTGTAATAAATTTTATTGGTTTATTTGTAATTTTTTTAACAGATAATGCAGCGCCTCCACGTGTATCACCATCCATTTTCGATAGGATTATGCCTGTAATTTCTAAAAGTTCATTAAAACTACTGGCCACAGTTACTGCATCTTGGCCTGTCATAGCATCAACTAGTAATAGTATCTCAGTTGGTGAAGTGGCTTTTTTTACTTCACTTAATTCACCCATTAAATTCTCATCAATATGTAACCTACCAGCAGTATCTAAAATAACAATATCAAATAGATTTTTTTTAGCATATGATAATGCATTTTTAGCAATTTTAACAACATTATTATTTTCTTTTTCATGATATACATCAATAGTTAATTGTTTACCTAAAGTTATTAATTGATCAATAGCAGCAGGACGATATACATCTAAAGCACATAACAATACTTTTTTTTCTTTTTTTCTCATTAGTGAAGCGATTTTAGCACTAGTTGTAGTTTTACCTGTTCCTTGTAATCCACATATCATGTAAACAGTTGGTGCTTTTGGAGCGATTTTTAATTCTTCATTATTACCACCTAGTAAGTCAATAAGTTGCTCATTTACAATCTTAATTATTTGCTGTCCAGGTGTTAAACTTTTTAAAATTTCATTATCAAGTGCAAGAACTTGTATATTGTTAATAAATTCTTTTACTACTTTATAATTTACATCAGCTTCTAATAAAGCTAATTTTATTTCACGAGTAATTTCTTTTATGTCACTTTCAGTGACCCTACCTTTACTACGTAATTTTTTTATAATTCCTCCTAATTTAGAGGATAAGCCTTCAAATGCTGCCATTTTTTACCTTTCAACAATTTCATTGACTACATTAATTATTTTTTCATATTTTTTTTGTTCTATTAACTTTTTAATTTCTACAGTTTTACTTTGGTTAGTTAAAAAGTTTTTATATAATTTTAATTTTTTCTCATATTCTTCTAATATATTAACAGCTCTTTTAATATTATCATAAACACCTTGTCTACTAATATTTTGAATTATTGCGATTTCACTAAACGAATAATCGTTACTTACATATTGCTCAAGTAGCGACAATTGATGGGAAGTCAATAAGCTTCCATAAAAATCCATTAATATATTAGTTCGTACTATTTCCTTCATAATTCTCCTGTAAAGTAATATTGCTTTACACATTGTATAGAATCATATGATGTTTGTCAATAAAAAAGGAACCTGTTTATCACAGATTCCTCATTAATACTTTATATTTATTTAATCTGATGGTCCAGATGGTGTTGGCGCAATATTTAAGAATGGTATTTTTAGCTTTTGCCCAACAAATATACTATTTGCATCTGATAAATTATCATTATATGAAACAATATCATCAATATAATCTGCTGACTCATAAAACATTGTACTTATCTTCCACAAACTATCACCCTCTTGAACAGTATAATCTGAATATAGTTCTTGAATAGGTGTAGGTGTTGGTTCAGGTGTAGGTGTTGGTGTAGGTGTTGGTGTAGGTGTAGACACAACAATTGATTCAACAGGTGTAATTGTAGGTGGTGGTGTAACTTCAATATTGTTATTATCAAATATTAAAGTAAATAGTTTAAACATACCAAATCCAATACCAGCTAGTAAAAGAATTACAACAACTATGCTAATTAGTCGCTTAAGATAAATATTCATTCTCTTTTTCATTCTTCCAGGATTTTGAATTTTTATACTTGTAAACTCGTTATATGTAGCATGATCATCAACTGGTTTTTCTTCTATTACTTCTTCTACATCATGTTTGTGATCTAAAGTTTCTTCTTGTATTTCATCATCAACTGATTCACTTTTAAAGAATCCTGCAAATTTTGAAGTTTTTTCAGGTTTAGCTACAGCTTTTAAAACATTAACAACTGTAATAACCATAATAATCATTTCATCTGTAATATCTTTACTTGAAACTTCATTAATAATTTCCCATGCCAACTCTTCTCCTGTAATCTGGTCATTATATAATGATTGCATAATTTCATCACTTAACTTAGAGTTAACATTTTGTGTAGCTAACACAAATAAATCACCATCTTTTATTTCACTTAAATTTTTACTTTTCATGACACCACTTGAAGGAGAAAACTCACCTTCTTCTTCATTATTTCCTTCGCTGTCAGTAAGTACTTCTTCTTGAGAAAAACAATTAGCTATTGTTTTATCACTAATGTAATAACATGAATTATAATTAGTTGATATTATTTTTACTTGTCCATCTTTTAAAACAAGCCCTGTAAATAATTTATTTTTAGAAAACTCAATTTCATTATCGCCATCAACGCCATATATAAAATCATATGTGCTTTTAACACTGTTTTCAAAACCAGTTGAAATTTCTTCAAAAGGTTCATCTATTAATTTTTTTTGATATGTTTTTATCTCCCGCATAGCTGAAATAGGTGTGTTTGAATTTTCAATAACTGTTTCCATATTTTCACTAATTGCAAACATAGCCATGTTATCTGAAAAATCACTTGAAACAAGAATATTATCTATTTTATCGGTATTACTTATCTTCCCGTTAATATAAAAATTTAAATTTTTACTTTTTTCTTTATCAAAAGTAATTGTTGTGACCTTAAGTGTTATATTGGACATTTAAATACCCCCTTTTTCTATTAATATAGTAACATAATAATATTTTTAGTACAATAAATTAATCAATTTTCCTAGCTCTTTTACTGTTAGTTTGTCAGTTTCAATAACCACATCAGCCAATTGATGATATTTTAAGGTTGGTAACTGAATTGAAAGCATTTTTAAAAGATGTGAAGGCGAATACTTTTTACGTTCTTCTAGTCTTTTTTTCTGGGTTTCAATAGTGCAAGATGTGCATATTACCATATCACATCGATCTAAAAAACCTTCTTTTACAGGAATTGGACCTTCAATAACTACTTTCTTTTCTTTTTTAATAACCTTATCTAATTCATCAATAACATATTTATGTGTAATTGAATTTAATTTTTTAATATTCAACTCATTAATTTTTGATAATATTTTTTTTGTTGAAATTTTATTTTCTACTACAATCTGTTTACCAAAGTAAAAAACAAGTTCATCTTTCATTTTTTGATTATTTTTTAATAATTCATGATAAACTGCATCTGCATCAAATAAATAGAATCCTTTTTTTACAAAGCATTTAGCTGCCGCTGATTTTCCAGTAGCAATACTACCTGTTACTCCAATTATTCTCATTTATTTAGCCTCATAAAGTGACTTTCCATCACTTATATCGATTGTCAATGGTACTTTTAATGAAAAGCTATTGGTCATGTGTTTTTTTAGTATACCTTTGACAATATCCACTTCATCAATATGTGTTTCAATAATTAATTCATCATGTATTTGTAATATTAACCTTGATTTAAGTTTCATTTTTTTAAGTTGATTATACACTTTAATCATGGCAATTTTCATAACATCAGCTGCAGCACCTTGAATAGGAGTATTAAGTGCAATACGTTTTCCAAATTCTCGCTGCATATAATTAGGTGATTGTAATTCTTTTATATGTCTTTTCCTATTAAATATTGTTAATACATAACCATTATCTATAGCAAATTTAACAGTATCTTCCATATATTTTTTAACCATTTTATATTCATGTAAATATTGTGAAATGTATTGTTTTGCCAATGGTACAGAAATATTTAAATCCCTTGATAATCCAAAATCAGAAATTCCATAAACTATTCCAAAATTAACAGCCTTTGCAGTTCTTCTCATACCAGATGTTACCATTCTCTCATCAACACCAAAAACTTTAGCTGCTGTTTTAGTATGTATATCTTCTTTTTTAGTAAAAGCTTCTACTAGGGTTTTATCTTTTGAAATATGAGCTAATATTCGTAACTCGATTTGAGAATAGTCAGCTCCTAGTAAAATATACTTATCACTTTCGCAAACAAATGCTTTTCTTATTTCTCTTCCTAATTCACTTCTTATTGGAAGATTTTGCAAATTAGGTTCAGTACTAGATATTCGACCAGTTGCTGTAACCGTTTGTTTAAAATTAGAATGGATCCTTCCATCATCTGCAATACACTTTAATAATCCTTCTACATAAGTGGATTGTAATTTTTTCAATTGTCTATACTTAATTATTTTACTTGCAATAATATGATCAATCGCTAATTTCTCTAAAACTTTTATTGATGTACTATACCCTGTTTTATTTTTTTTCCCATGTGGTAATTGTAAATCTTCGAATAATACTTTACCCAATTGCTTTGGTGAATTAAGATTGAAAGTACTTCCAGCCATATTATATATATCTTGTTCTATAATTTTTAACTCTGACTCTAATTTTACATTAAATGATTGTAAGAATTCTTTATCTGCTTTGACACCAATAAATTCCATATATGCTAATACTTCTATTAATGGTAATTCCATATCATTTAATAAAGAAGTCATATTTTCAACATCAATTTTTTTCAATAGTGCTTTTTTAATATGAAATATTCTAATGGCTTCATGACAGTCTTCTATAACATTAACTGTAGCATATTGGTTGAAAATTTCGATTAAATCATAATAATCTTTTGTTGCATCTAGTAAATAAGCAGCTGTTGCCACATCACATAATACTTTTGGAATAGTTATTTGCTTTTCCATAAGTTTTACAAATAATTCTTTTAAGTAATGCCCTGAAATATATTTAATTAATGAAAAGATTGATGATAGTAATGAAAAATCAGTTAAAATATACAAGGTTTCACCATCAAAAGTAATTTGTAATTCACTTTTAGTTAAGAAAACAGTAGCCTCACTTTTTATGTTCATTTCATCTAAACTAGATATATTTTTAATATTATATGTTACTGATTTGCTAATTATCTTAGATAAATTATATTTTTTTATAAAGTAGTTAAATTCTAATGTAGTAAACAAATTATATAATGCTTCCTTATTATAAGGTTCTAATACTAATTCATCCAACTCCATAGGTGAAGGTGCTTGTAAATTTATTGCTGAAAGGTCGTAACTTAAGAAAGCTTTGTCTGAATCTTTTAATAATTTATTTTTTAGATTTTCACTTGATATTTCATCAATATTTTCATATAAATTTTTAATTGAATGATATTTTATTATAAGTTTAATTGCAGTTTTTTCGCCTACACCTGCAACACCTGGAATATTATCTGATTTATCACCCATTAAGGCTTTAACATGTATAAATTCTTCAGCAGTTATACCCATTTTTTCAAATAAACTTTTTGCAGTAAATTCATTAACAATTGGTTTTTTGTTTAAAGTGGTAGGTATTTTTACAGTTGTATTATTTGATACAAGCTGAATCATGTCACGATCACCTGTAAGTACTGTAACTTTATAAGATGCTTGCTCTGCCAAATGCTTATAAGTTCCAATTAAATCATCAGCCTCTTGACCTTTCATCTCAATTGTTGAGATGTTCATAGCAGTTAGTACTTGCTTGATTAGTGGGAATTGACTAATTAATTCTTCAGGTGTTTCTTTTCTACCAGCTTTATATTCGCTGAATAAATCATGACGGAAATTTTTCCCTTTAACATCAAAAGCCACCAATATATGAGTTGGTTTTTCTGATTTAATAAATTTATCCATTGTATTTAAAAATCCAAAAATTGCATTTGTAAAAACACCTTCTTTAGTAGACATCATTCGCTGATGGCTTAACCCATAGAAAGCTCTAAACAAAATACTAGTTCCATCAATTAGTAAAAGATTGTTCATTATTCTCCATTATTAATTATTTTTATTGTTACATTGTTACTATCTGTCTTGTTTTCTTCAATAATAGTTAATTTAACTTCGCTAATTATTTTAAGGTAGTTATCATAAGAAGTAGTAAAAACAATACAATCATCATCTATTATTATATCAGTTACATTATAAGTGTTTAATAATAAGTTTTCCATATCTTCTTTTGAAATTAATTTATTACTATATATATAATCATATGACAAATCATCACACTTCTCATTAGATATTGCTTGCTCTTTACTACTCTCTTCAGTTGCAGCATCATTAAAAGTATACATACCATTTTCAAGTAGTGTTTCATCAGCATTAGGTAGTGCATCCACTTCCCTATATCCTTCCCCTGGTTCAGCTGATTTCATTGTAATAAAATTACCATTTAAAAGTGTAAATCCAACTACAATAATTAGACAAGCTGCTACTGCACTTGCTGAATATTTGATTAGTCGGTTAAATTTAATAATTTTTTGTTTCTTTCTATTGTTTATTTCATTCATGACTTGATTTTCAAAATGTTTAGGAAGTGTAAGTGAAATTGTTGATAATTCTTTTTTAAGAGATATCATATCTTTTTGGTACATCTGACAGTCAGTGCAAGTTAATAAATGGGTTTGAAGTTTTTGATTTGATTTATCAGTTATCATACCATCAATTAACATATTTATTTGTTCTCTGTACCAAAGGCACTGTTTATCCACTTTTTTTATTTCCTTTCACTAATATAACGATAACTATTCCTAAATAGTTCCCTCTTCTCTAATTATTTCAGCTAAACGACTTCTACCTCTTGATATTCTCGATTTTACTGTGCCTAAGCTAACTTGAAGTAGTTCACTTATTTCTTGATAATCATAACCTTTTACATCAGATAAAACGATTACAGTTCTATGATCTATTGATAATTTTTCCATTGAAGATTTTATAAGTTCCACGCTTTCTTTTCTTTCAAATATAACATCCATGTTATTTTTTTCATCTTCAATTTGAAAAGACAACTCGTTATCTTTATTTAAATATGTTGCATCATAAGATAAAGTTTTTTTTCGATTGTTTTTTCGTAATTGGTCAATACATGTATTTTTAATGATTCTGTAAAGCCAAGTATTAAAGGAACTATTAAAATTAAATTTATGAAGATTTTTATAAACTTTTATAAAAGATTCTTGAACCATATCATAAGCATCATGGGTGTTCCCCATTACACTAAAAGCTATGGCATATGCTTTATCTTGAAATGCAATAATAAGCAATTCAAAACTATCATTATCACCTTTTTGTGCCTTTTTAATTAATGCTTCTTCTTTAAAATCCAATGAGGTCCCTCCTATTTAAAAATTATATATTACCTTTTATAAAAAAACAATCTTATGTTATAATTCATCTATGTATGTTAGAAAAAGCTTATCACTACTTATTGCCAAAACATTTATAAAAGTTCTTCGTATCTTTGGGCGTGGTGGAACTTCTCTACCAGGAAAAATTGCATTAAAAATTTATCCTAATATACTTAAAGAATTATCTTCAGGTATTAGTTCAATTGTTGTGACCGGAACCAATGGTAAAACAACAACAAGTCGAATTATATCAACAATATTAGATGATGCTAATTATACATTTATTAGTAATAAATCAGGCGCTAATCTTATTAGTGGAATAACAACAGTTTTTATTGAAAACCAACATAAAGATTATAAATATGCCTTATTAGAAATTGATGAAGCTGCTTTTAAAACTGTTTCAAAACATATAGATGTTCGTTATTTATTAATAACAAATCTTTTTAGAGATCAACTTGACCGTTATGGTGAAATTAGTCATACTTTAGCCAATATTGTAGAAGGAATTTCTAACTGTCCTTTAGCTGTTATTTGTATAAATGCTGACTGTTCATTGCTTTCCTCTATTGGGCGACAAGTTAAAAATAAAATTATATATTATGGTATTGACCAGCCTTTCCCAACAACGGATTATAGCCTCTCAGATGCGCCTTATTGCTTTTTTTGTAAAACTAAGTATGAATACTCTTACAAGACATTTGGTCATTTAGGCGGCTTTTCTTGCCCTAATTGTGGTTATTCACGTATCTCACCTAATATTGCAGTAACAACTTTACAAGAAATGAACGAAAAACATTCAGTAGTTGAAATGACAGTTGATAATCTTAAAATAAAAACAACAATTAATCTACCAGGAGAATATAATATTTATAATGGTATTTCTGCTTTTTCAATTGGTTATACCTTAGGTATTGATAATAAAACACTAACTCATTCATTAGCTACTTTTAAAGGTGGTTTTGGCCGAATGGAAAACATGTCTTTAAATGGAGTTGATACTCATATAATTTTAGTTAAAAATCCTGCTGGTTTAAATAGTGTTATTAATTATCTATCGACTTTATCAAAACCATTTGTTTTAACACTTATATTAAATGATCAATTTGCTGATGGTACTGATGTTTCATGGATTTGGGATGTACTTTTTGAAAATTTACAATCAAATATTTCCATGATTTCTCATATATATATTTCAGGAATCAGAAAATATGATATGGCATTACGACTTAAATATGCTTTGTTACCTGAAAATAAGATAACTATATGTACCACAACTAAAGAATTAATAAAAACTATTAGCAATCCTTTGTTAATTCCTAACACATCTTATATACTGCCAACCTATACAGCTATGTTTGATTTAAGGGCATCACTTGGAAAACAATTTAAATTGAAAGAATTTTGGAAATAAAATTATGAAATTAACTATTGCACATTTATACCCTGAACTACTTAATCTCTATGGAGATGGTGGAAATTTAATTGCCATGAAAAATAGGTTAAATTGGCGTAATATTGAATGTGATATTGTAAAAGTTCCTTTAGGACAACCTTTCATTGCCAATCAATATGATATTGTTTTTATTGGTGGTGGTCAGGATTTTGAACAAGAAGTAATATTAAGCGATTTAAAAGGTGATAAGACAAAACAAATTATTGATGCAATTAATAGTAATGTTACTTTTTTAGGTATTTGTGGTGGTTATCAGTTGCTTGGCAATTATTATAAGACTAAAGATGGACAAACTTATGATTTTATTGGAGCACTTGACCTTTATACAATAGGTCAGGAAAAAAGAATGATTGGAGACTTCATGTTTTCTTGTCCTTATATTGATAATCAATTAGTAGTAGGATTTGAAAATCATTCTGGTAAGACTTACTTAGGTAAATCTGTTAAACCATTAGGAATTATAAAAAAAGGTTATGGTAATAATGGTGAAGATAAAACAGAAGGTGCTCGATTCAAAAATGTATTTTGTTCTTATTCACATGGATCGTTATTACCTAAAAATCCTGCACTATGTGATTATATTCTACAAACAGCTTTACAAAAAAAATATAACATAAATTTAGAAGAATTAGATAATACTTTAGAAAATAAAGCACATGAATTTATAGTGAATAGGTTGAAATAGTTTTTTTCATAGACTCGACAGCTCTATTTGAATACTTTTCTTTTTTTATCAATTTATTTCTTTCTCTAATTTCTAAAGGAGCTAAGATTCCAAAATTACTATTCATCGGTTGAAATTTTTTCTGATATGCATTAGTAATATAATCTATTAATGCACCAGTCATTGTTTCCAATGGAAATTTAATCATTTCTTGATTTTCTATTTTTCTTGTCATATTTATCCCACAAACTAATCCGGATAATGCCGATTCCATATAACCTTCAACACCTGATAGTTGACCTGCAATAAATATATTGTCATTGAGTAACAACTGTGAGAATTCATTTAATAACATTGGTGAATTAAGATATGTATTTCTATGCATTACTCCAAAACGTTCAATAACAACATCTTCTAAACCTGGAATAAATTTTAATAATTTTTTTTGAGCATTAAATGTAAGGTTAGTTTGAAAACCTACTAAATTATATAATGTTCCACTTTCATTATCTTGTCTTAACTGTACTACTGCATAAGCATCATCATCTAACCCAACAGGTTTAAGTGGTCCAAATCGCAATGTATCTATTCCTCTTTTTGCCATAACTTCAATTGGCATACAACCTTCAAAAATATGTTTTTTTTCAAAACCATGTAAAACAACAGTGTCTGCACTTATTAGATAATTATAAAAAGCAAAATATTGTTCTCTATTCATGGAGCAATTTATGTAATCAGCTCCTCCTTTATCATATCTAGCCTTTTTATATACTATGGAATGATTTAATGAATCTTCTCTAATAATTGGAGCAGCTGCATCAAAAAAATACAATTGTTCTTTTCCAGTTATTTTTCCCAATGAATTAATAATATCATCACTACTTAATGGGCCTGTTGCAATAATTAAAGGTTGATCCTTTGGTATTTCTTTTATTTCTTTATTTATTACAGTTATTAATGGATTATCATTAATAATTGAAGTTATCTTTTCTGAAAAAGCATGTCGGTCCACAGCCAATGCACTTCCTGCTGGAACTTTACACTTATTTGCTACTTTTAAAATAAGGCTATCTAATAAAGCCATTTCTTCTTTTAGTACACCCGATGAAGTTGTTAATACATTAGATTTTAACGAATTACTACAGACAAGTTCTGCAAACCCATCTAATTTGTGAGCCGCACTTTTCTTCTCTGGTTTCATATCATATAAAGTTACAGGAATATTTCTTTTTGCAAGTTGGAAACTTGCTTCACACCCAGCTAATCCAGCGCCAATAACTAACACATTATTCTTCATCTTTTTTCTTAATTTCCTCTAAATAATCACAAGCTTCATTGCTGCATTTCAAATGTTTTTTATAATTTATTCTTGCCTCTAGTAAAGTGTTTTTACATTTAGGACATTCCAAATCAGTTGGCATATCCCAAGAACTGAAATCGCAATTAGGATAGTCTTCACAACCAATATATTGTTTATCTTTTTTAGTAAATTTAATAAGAACATGTTTGCCACATTTTGGGCAATCCATCTTGGTTGGTAATGTATATGGTTTAGTATTTTTACATTCAGGATATCCAGGACAAGCTAAGAATTTACCATATCTACCACTTTTAATAATCATATTTTTACCACAGTTTTCACAAATAACATCCGTAATATCTTGTTGTAATGTGATTTTTTCAATATTCTTATCAGCGGCTATCAATGTATCACTAAATCCTTTATAAAATTCTTCAATAACCTGATGCCATAATGCTTCACCATTTTCAATATTATCAAGTGAATTTTCCATTTCAGTTGTGAATCCATAATCAACAATTTTTGTAAAATGTTTTTTCATAATGTTGTTAACAACCGTACCTGTTTCAGTTGGGAACAATGTTCTTCTTTGTCTTTCTACATATCCTCTATTTACAATAGTAGAAATTGTAGGTGCATAAGTACTTGGTCGACCAATACCTTTTTCTTCTAACATTTTAACTAAAGAAGCCTCAGAGTATCTATATGGTGGTTGTGTGAATTTTTGTATATCATTAATTTTTTGTAGATGTAATATTTCCTTTTTAATTAATGATGGCATATATTTATTTTTTGCTTCTTCATCAATTGTTACTTTAGATTTAATTTCCGTTACTTGGTAAACTGCTTGATATCCATTAAATATGACATTACTTCCACTTGCTTTAAATATATGCTCATTTGCTTTTATTGAAACTGATGTTGTTTCATATTTAGCAGCAGACATCTGACTTGCAACAAATCTATCATAAATTAATTTATATAATTTAATTTGCTCATCTTTAAGACTATCTTTAATATTTTGGGGTAATAAATCTAGTTCTGTTGGTCTTATAGCTTCATGAGCATCTTGTGAGTTCTTTTTGTTTTTATATGTTGGAATAGATGTTGGTACATATTCGCTACCAAACATTTTTTCAATCATTTTTCTAGTTTCTAATTGAATTTCTGGTGAAATTCTAGTTGAGTCAGTTCTCATATATGTTATTAACCCAACACTACCAAATCCTTCAATTGGCATTCCTTCATATAGGCTTTGTGCAACTTGCATTGTACGCTTTGCTGTAAATCCTAGTTTTGTAGAAGCCTCTTGTTGTAATGTACTAGTAATAAATGGTGGTGATGGTCTTCTTGTTTTGTTAGAAACTTTAATATCACTGACAATCAATTGAGAATTTTTGCTATCTTCTACTATTTTCTTTGCTTGATCTTTATTTGTTATTTTAATTTTTTTTTGTTTCCCAAAGTACTTAGCCACAAAAGTTTCTTTTTCACCTTCTTTATTTAGAGTAAGTGTAATTTCCCAATATTCTTCAGGTACAAATGCATTAATTTCATCTTCTCTGTCACAAATAAGTTTTACCGCAACAGATTGTACTCTACCAGCACTTAATCCTTTTTTTATCTTTTTCCATAGAATCGGGCTTATTTTATAACCTACAATCCTATCAAGAACTCGCCTTGCTTGATAAGCATTAAACATATCAATATTAATTTTACTAGGATTAGAAATAGCTTGTTGTACTGCTTTTTTTGTAATTTCATTAAATGTAATTCTGAACTGTTGTTCTTCGCTTAATTTTAATGCCTTTGCAATATGCCAAGAAATTGCTTCTCCTTCTCTATCAGGGTCAGTAGCTAGAAAAACTTTTTCAGCCCCTTTAGCAGACTCTTTTAATTTATCAATTACTTTTTTCTTACCTTTTATTGTTTGATACTTAGGAGTAAAACCATTATCAATATCAACACCTAAATTTTTGCTTGGTAAATCTCTAATATGTCCGTAACTAGCTTCAATTTTATATTCTTTACCTAAATATTTCTTTATTGTTTTTGCTTTTGCCGGTGATTCAACAATCACTAAATTCTTTGCCATATAGTCCTCCATGAATTTCATCGCATATAATAATAACTTGTTTTTTAGTATATTTCAACTTTTTTTATTTGTTCTAAAAAAGAGCTCTCATCAATAATGATTGAAGCACCATCTCTTATTAACTCATTACACCCTATTGAATTGCTATTTAAATTGTGAGGAATAACGAATAATTCTCTATTATTTTCTATTGTATATTCAGCTGTAATTAGCGTACCACTTTTTTTAGCTGCTTGTACAATAATAGTTGCCATTGCCAATCCACTAATAATTCTATTTCTAGCTGGAAAATGATATTTATTAGGTTTAACATATGGTGGATATTCGGTAATTACTAAAGCATGTTTTTGAAGTTGATAATACAATTCTTTATTATTATATGGATAACAGTAATTAAATCCAAAACCAAGAACAGCAATTGTTTTATTATTTGAAGACTGATGACAACAGGTATCAATACCAGTAGCCATACCACTTATTGTTATATAACCTTCATTAATAAGACATCTGGTAAACTTTCTACACATTAATTGACTATAATTACTTGCCAATCTTGAGCCTACTACTGCAACAATTTTTTTTGTTAATAATGATATGTCTCCTTTTATGAATAAACATACAGGTGGATCATAAATTTGTGATAATTGTGAAGGATATTTTTTATCCAAATATGTAAGTAAGCTAATCTCTTCTTTTTTTAATTTTTCATCAATATTCTCTGTATAAAATATTGAACGTATTTTATATAGTTGGTCATTAGTTAACAAACCTGTGTTTTTAATGTAATAATCTTTTTGTTTATAAAATTCATTAGGTGTTTTAAAATGGTTCATTATCAACCATTTTTTATGCGGTGTTATAAAATTGATTTTTGAAAATTCATACCAGTAATTATATTTCATCAATTAATTATATTACATTATTTGTCATCATTCAACATGTTTTTTCAAGAAACTTTTAACTATTTCACTGTATTCATCTGGTTGGTAATTAAAAGAACCTCCATGAAAACCTGTTTTAAACCAATGTATTTCTTTATTAGCACCTGTACAATTATTATATAAATCTCTAGTCATCGATGGGTCAATGTAATCATCATCTTTTGCATTTAAAAATAAAATTGGATTTTTAACATTGGAAATATTTTTAATTATATTTATATCTTTCATATCAAATGAAAATAATATTTTTAACAATATATTTGTTGTTTCCATAATTAAGTCTGTAATAAATTTTGGTGTATGTAATGTTTTAGTTACATTATTTCTAATTTGTTTATAAAAATCAGAATAAGGACAATCAGCCACATAAAACTGACAATCATCTTCTACCATTGAAGCATAAGCTAATAAAATTGATGCTCCCATAGATTCACCATGTAACCCAATTATACAATCATTACCTTTTTTCTCTTTTATATATTTAATTAATTTAGCTATATCATGTTTTTCGTAATAGCCATATGTAATTGTAGAACCACCACTTTTACCATGGCTTCTATGGTCAATTGCTATAACTGAGTAATTTAATTGACTATAAAGATAAGCATATTTTTTAACAAATTCTTTATTTATTGTTACACCGTGTAAAAGAATAACATATTTTTTACTATTGTTATTAATTTCATAACAGTCAAGTTTATATCCATAATCAGAATTTATAAAAAAGTAGTTTCTTGAAACTTGATTATACCATTGGTTAATCTTTAACAACCAGTCAGGTGGAAATGTTTTCTCACAAAAATCTTGTAAATATTTAGTTGTTTTTTTCTTATTATATACAATATTATTAATTAAGTATCCACTTAAATATAGAATGACTAGTGCAAATATTCCAACTAGTGAAAAAATAATTTTAAGTATCATAGTTTCTCTCCTATTCTAAGTATACAAAAAAAAAGGCTACTGTTAAAGTAACCTTGTGTTTTTACTGATCAAGAGGGTATTTTTCTCTATCTATATAATGGGTATGAAGTAATTCATGTGACTTATGTCCACCTGGTTCACCTAGAAATTCTTTATACAGTTTTTGTATAGATTTATTTTCGTGTGATTTTCTCACACTTAATTGTACATCTTCTGCATAAATAGCTTTTGCACGTTCTTCACGTAAATCATATTTTGATCTAACTGCAGAAGATTGAATAGGTTGTCCTCCCCCATTAACGCATCCAACAGGGCAAGCCATTATTTCAATTAAATGATAATCTTTTTCTCCACTTTTTACCATTTCCAAAAGTTTTCTAGCATTTCCAGTACCACTAGCTACTGCAGCTTTTAAAGTAAAGTCACCGATTTGGACTTCTGCCTCTTTAATTCCTTTTATCCCTCTAACAGCTACAATATCTAAATCTTCTAAAGGCTTCTTTGTAACTAATTCATAAACAGTCCTAATTGCAGCTTCCATTACACCACCAGTTGCACCAAAGATTACGCCTGCACCTGATGCATCACCCATAGGATCATCATAGTGGTCTGATGATATTGTATGAAAATCAATACCAGCTTCTTTTATCATTTTAGCTAGTTCTCTAGTTGTAATAACGTGATCAACATCCGCTAAGCCATTAACTGACAATTCAGGTCGCTTAATTTCTTCTTTTTTTGCGATACAAGGCATAACTGCGACAACTACCATATCAGCAGGATTAATATTAGTTTTTTTAGCATAATATGATTTTAAAACTGCACCAAACATTTGCATTGGAGATTTACAAGATGATAAGTTTTCTATGAATTCTGGAAAGTTGTATTCACAAAACGTTACCCAACCAGGACTACATGATGTTATCATTGGTAATTTGCCACCATTATTAAGACGATGTAGTAACTCAGTACCTTCTTCCATAATAGTCAAGTCAGCACCTGTATCTGTATCAAATACCTTATCAAATCCTAACCTACGTAATGCTCCCACCATATTTTTTGTACACCTCGTACCAATTGGTAACCCAAACTCTTCACCAATTGCTACTCTAGTAGCTGGTGCAGTTTGTACAACAACATGTTTGCTTTTATCATTTATTGCATCCCAAACTAATTCTGTATCATCTTTTTCTCTAAGCGCATTAACTGGACATACATTAATACATTGTCCACAGCTAATACAAGGAACATCATTTAAACTTAAATCAAATGGTGAAGATATATTAGAGTAAAAACCTCTCTCAGTTGCATCAATAACTGAAACTGTTTGAATATTTTTACACATTGAGATACAACGTCTACATAAAATACATTTATTATTATCTCTAACAATTGAATGTGATTTTAAATCCAATGGATAAAGAGTCATCTCACCTTCATATCGAAGTTCTCTTACATTTAATCTATCTGAAAGTGCTTGTAATTCACAACTATTATTCCTATTACAGGTTAGGCAACTACGATCATGGTTTGATAAAATCAACTCTAATGTAGCTTTTCTTGCTTTTCTAATCGCATCTGAATTAGTAATAATATCTAATCCTTCTGAGACTGGATAGACACAAGAAGCCTGTAATCCTTTTGCTTGTTTAATTTCTACTAGACACATACGACAAGCACCAATTT
>JAUUZE010000177.1 GCA_030590175.1 Clostridia bacterium | reverse complement strand
GCCTCCCACTTCCTTCAGATTCCACCTCACGATGGACACCCTTGTGCTTAGCTATGCGTTTCCTACTACAAAGGTACGCTCGGGACTTTCACCCATTAGAGTTCGCCCATGCTGGGCGAACAAAAAAAGCCAGGATAATATCCTGGCTTTATATTACTTATAAATATTTGTTCTTAATAATTTTTTCCTAATAGTTCAAAATGAGCTTTGGGGTGTGCACATACAGGACAAACTTCTAACGCTCTCTCGCCATAATGAATATGACCACAATTTAAACATTTCCAATATACTTTTTCAGTTTTTGTAAATACAGTATTGTCTTCAACATTCTTACGAAGTTTATTGTATCTAGCTTCATGTTCTTTTTCAATGGCTGCAACACCATCAAAAAGCATAGCAATTCTTTTAAAACCTTCTTCTCTTGCATCTTTAGCCATTCTAGGATACATTTCAGTCCATTCACCTTTTTCACCTGCTGCAGCTGCCACAAGATTAGCTTTAGTATCACCGATACCTTCTAATTCTTTGAACCATAATTTAGCATGTTCTTTTTCATTATCAGCTGTTTCAGCAAAGAAGTTTGCAATTTGTACATATCCTTCTTTTTTAGCTACACTTGAAAAATATGTGTATTTGTTACGTGCCTGTGATTCTCCTGCGAAAGCTTCTTGTAAATTCTTCTCAGTTTTTGTTCCTTTTAAATCTGCCATATTCTTTTCCTCCACTATTAATTTTTTACAATCCATAATCCATGTAAGTTACAGTATGCAACCACATCAACAATCTCCTCTGCTTTTAAATTAAAAACAGCTTCTGCCTTTTCTTGATTCCCAACATATTGAATACCAATTTTACCAGCATTAGTTTCTACTTGAATAAAATCAATATAATGTTCTTTAGTCATTGGGTGAGGAACCTCTCCTAATACCACTCTAGTTTGTTCACCTTCTTTAATAATTACAGGAACATGCTTTTCTTTCCCACTATCTTGAGTGTGTGGTACAAGTAAATTCATTGGTTGACCACAACATACTAGTGCATCAGCATTAGCATCAATTACTTTCACAAGATTTTTACAAATCTCACAATAATAAAAACTACCTTTTTTCATTTTAATTATCTCCTTTCACCTTTTTCAAACAGTCTTGACAAAGACCATAATATTTAATTAAACAACCCTCAATTTGATGAGCTGTTACTTTCTGTACTTGATCTATTAAAGGATAATTACCAGGCATATCATACACTTGTTGACATGATGTACAGACAAAATGACTGTGTTCATTTGTATATCCATCATAGTGATCAAAGGTACTACCAAAATCCAATTTAGTTATTTCTCCTTGATCAGATAAAATCTGTAAATTTCTGTAAACAGTTCCCATACTTAGATTTGGAAATTTAGGTCTTAATTCATCATAAATCACATTGGCTGTAGGATGGGTTTTTACAGATTTAATGTAAGATAAAATATGTTCTCGTTGTTTTGAATATCTATAGTGGTTCATAAATCTCCCTTAATAGTAATCGTTACGATTATGATAACACTATATTAATTATAGGGCAACTATTTTTAAAAGTAATTAAGCTTTTTTAACATAGTTGACAAGAATTCGCCCATCTCCATGCTTCCTTAATTTGTGTATTATCCATTATTTCTTATAGTAATAATTATAGCATTTCAATAACTCTTACACAAACATATGCTATACTATACTAATGAAAATATTAGCTAATGTAGCAATAAAAGGAAATATTGTTAGCGACTGGTTTTTAGAAGACTACGATAATCTTACTAGTTTCTTAAAAAAGCATCAAATAGATGGTATTGAAGGAATTTTATATAAACCTGGAAAAATAAACCAAATACCATCAGATTTAGTAAAAGGACTTCATTTGATATACTGGCCAATGTGGTTAGATTTATGGACTAATAATCAATCAAGACTAATGGCGGAATTTATTAATAATGAAAATATAAAAAATTATTACGGTTTTACTAATAAAGAAGGAATTATTCACAAGTATCAACAAGAATTTTCAATTGCAAAGAAACTATCGTGTGAGTATATGGTATTTCATGTTTCTCAAATATCTATAGAAGAAACATATAGTTTAGATTTTTCATATGATGATTTATTTGTCTTAGATGAAACAGCGAAATTAATCAATGAAGTATTTATAGAGAATGGACCTATGTTATTATTTGAAAATTTATGGTCTCCAGGTTTGACTTTTTTAGATTGGGAAAAGGCAATATATTTTCTAGATCAAATTAAATATAAAAATAAAGGATTTATTTTAGATATATCTCACCTTTTACTTACTAATAGATCTATTTCATCATATGATGAAGCAATTGATTATCTTCTGTATGTTTTGAAAACTAATAAAAAGATTCTTCCATTTATAAAAGGTATCCATTTAAACAAACCTAGTTTCTTGCCTTACATTAGAGAAAATCATATAAAAAAAGCAGAGAATTCACTTTTGCAAAAAGATTTTATGAAAAAATTAATTGATGTTTATAAGCATGTATCTAAAATTGATACTCATGTTCCATTTATTGATAAAAGGATTAATCAAATCATAGATTTAATTAATCCTGAATGGATTGTTTATGAATTTCTCCCTAAAACTTTAAATGAATGGGCTGTTATGCTTGATAAACAAAATGAAATCGTTAAACGTTAAATTTTTCTAAGAACCATTCACCTTTTTGATAAACAAACTTACTTATTGAACCATTTCTCACATAATGGATTTTACTCTTCTTTTCAAGTGATAGTCCTAAAACAATATTAATAAAAAATATAATATACCAACCATGTGTAATAATTAGTACTTTTTTTCCTTCTTCTTGTACTGCTATTTTATCCATAAATATCTTAACACGATTAAAAAACTGTACTTTACTTTCCCCACCACCAGGGATTTCATTATGGATATCTTTTGAATGATAGATTTTAGCAGCTTCTTCATAATCTTTTCTAATGGTATCCCAGTTTTTTCCTTCTAAAACACCTAAGTTTCGCTCACGCAATAATTCGTCTAGAATAATAACCTGATTATGATGTTTATTAATATAATTTGCAGTATCAAGTGCTCTGTCAAGATCAGATGAGTAAATAACTGTATTTGTCAACTGAAAATCGGTCCACAAAACCAATCGAAAACTGGTCCACTAACTTTTTGCTTTTAACCAAGAAATTGTCTCTTCAAATCGATGACTTTTTTCTCTTGATATATCCATTATAT
>JAUUZE010000176.1 GCA_030590175.1 Clostridia bacterium | reverse complement strand
GCAACTGGTGAAGAAATAGCTACAAGTGTACTTGATTATCCCCATGGTGTTATGGATAAAAATTTACCTGGAGGAACAAAACTACCCATTGATTGGGCATTGGAACACCCTCAGGATTATTTAGATGTCATAAAAACAACAATTCCTACAGTTATAAAAGAAAGTAAAGTTGATCCAAGAGATATTGTGGGACTAGGTATTGATTTTACAGCTTGTACAGTTATGCCTGTTAAAAACGATGGTACACCTCTTTGCTTTTTAGATGAATATAAAAATGAACCTCATGCATATATTAAATTATGGAAACATCATGCTGCACAAGATAAAGCTAATAAATTAAATGATGTAGCTAATAAAATGGGTGAAAAATGGTTGCAACGTTATGGCGGTAAAATATCTTCAGAATGGTTAGTACCAAAAATTTGGCAATTATTAGATGAAAAACCTGATATCTATGAAGCGATGGACTACTTCATTGAAGCAGCTGATTGGGTAATTTGGCAATTAACTGGAAACCAAACAAGAAATTCTTGTACAGCAGGATATAAAGCCATTTGGCATAAACGTGATGGATATCCGTCTAAGACCTTCTATAAAGCATTAGATGAACGACTTGAAGATGTGGTTGAAACAAAATTAAATTGCAAAGTACTACCCCTTGGAACAACTGCAGGAGGTATTACAAAGGAAATGGCAGCTATTACAGGTCTTATTGAGGGAACAAAAGTTGCAGTTGCCAATGTGGATGCTCATGTATGTATGCCAGCTGTAAAAATTGATGGTCCTGGAAAAATGTTAGCTATTATGGGAACTTCATCTTGTCATATGATTTTAGGTGAAGGTGAAAAAATGGTTCCAGGTATTTGTGGGTATGTAGAAGATGGTATTATGCCTGGGTACTTTGGTTATGAAGCTGGACAATCATGTGTAGGTGATCACTTTGCATGGTTTGTAAACAATTATATTAGTGATGAATATCACCAATTAGCCAAAGATAGTAATCAGAATATTTTTGATTATTTAGAAGAAAAAATGATGAAATATCAACCAGGAGAAACAGGATTATTAGCCCTTGATTGGTGGAATGGTAATAGATCAGTATTAGTTGATGTAGATTTAACAGGTATGATGCTTGGTATGACATTAATAACAAAACCTGAAGAGATTTATAAAGCATTAATTGAAGCTACTGCATATGGAACGAGAAAAATCATTCAGACATTTGAAGAGAATGGAGTACCAGTTAATGAATTTATTGCAGCAGGTGGAATTGCTGAAAAAAGTCCTGCAACCATGCAAATTTATGCAGATATTATAAAAAAACCAATTAAAATTTCAGGTAGTTCACAAGGACCTGCTTTAGGTTCAGCTATATTCGGGGCTGTTGCAGGTGGTGCATATGATGATGTTTATCAAGCAGCCCTAAAAATGGGCAAGCTAAAAGATATAGAATATTTACCAAATAAGAAGTCATCATTAATTTATGATCAATTATATAAAGAATATGAAATATTACATGATTACTTTGGTAAAGGTGAAAATGATGTAATGAAACGATTAAAAAAATTAAAAAAGATAATATAATCATAGGAGAAAATAATGGGTAATAAATATGAATTCTGGTTTGTGGTTGGATCACAACATTTATATGGGCCTTCGGTTTTAGAAGAAGTAGCTAATCATAGCAAAATAATGACTGATGAATTTAATAAATCAAGAAATATACCATTTAATGTTTGTTTTAAAGGAGTGGTTACAACAACAGATGAAATTACCAGTTTATTAACTAAAGCAAATAATACTTCAAATTGTGCAGGAGTTATTACTTGGATGCACACATTTTCACCAAGTAAAATGTGGATAAGAGGTCTAGACCTTCTTGAAAAACCATATTTACATATAACTACTCAATATAACAGAGAAATTCCCTATGAATTAATTGATATGAATTTTATGAATACTAATCAATCAGCACATGGAGATAGAGAACATGGATTTATCTCAGCTAGATTACGCAAAAAAAGAAAAATAATTAGTGGGTTTTGGGAAGATGAAACCATGAGATGTAGAATTGGTGATTGGATGCGAAGTGCAGTTGGTGCTGTGTTTAGTAGACAAGTTAAAGTTATGCGACTTGGTGATAATATGCGTTATGTAGCTGTAACCGAGGGAGATAAAATTCAAGCAGAAAAAAAATTAGGATGGTCAGTAAACAGTTATGGTGTTGGTTCTTTTGCTAACATGGTAAAAAAAGTTACTAATGAACAACTTGTGGCTAAAATGAGAGAATACCGAGAAAAATATATTATTGATACTACTAATTTAGAATCAATTGAATATCAGGCTACATTAGAGGTTGCCTTGGAAGAAATGATTGTAGATGGTGGATTTCATGCTTATACAAATAGTTTTGAAGATCTATATGAACTTGATCAATTACCTGGATTAGCTTCACAGAATATTATGAGTAAAGGTATTGGGTTTGGGGCAGAAGGGGACTGGAAAACAGCGGCCTTAGAGTCTATTATGTCTGAAATGTCTAAAGGATTAACAAAAGGATTATCTTTTATTGAAGATTACACCTATAATTTTAAAAAGGATAACGAATCTATCCTTGGTGCACATATGTTAGAAGTTTCTCCAGCGATTGCCATAGATAAACCTAAAATACAAGTTCATGATTTGAGTATTGGTGGTAGAAAAGCTCCAGCTAGATTAGTTTTTAAAGCAAAAACTGGAAACGCTATTTTAGTAACAATAATAGATATGGGTGGACGTTTTAGAATGATTGTACATGATATTACAGCCATAACACCAGAACATGACATGCCAAACTTACCAGTAGCTTATGCCATGTGGAAACCTATGCCTGATATGAATACAGGTAATGAAGCATGGATTCGTTGTGGTGGTACCCACCATAGTGTTATCTCTTATGACTTAACAGCGCAGCATATGAAAGACTTTGCAGAAATAATGGGAATTGAATGTATTCATATTAATAAAAAAACGACAATAGATGAATTGAAGATGACCTTAGCAATGGGAGATCTGATTTATAAATAACCAAGGAAGGGATATTTTGAAAGTAATATTTGTTAGACATGGTAGTACTGATTATACTAAAGTTGATGAACGAAATTTTGTAGGTTTAGGATTTGATTTTGTTCCTTTAAGTGAAAAAGGAACAACTGAGATTCATGAAATGAAAAATGATCAACGCTTATTAGGTGCTGACTTATTATTATCGTCACCTTTTACTAGAACGCTACAAACTGCAGCTATTATTGGGAATGAAATAAATC
>JAUUZE010000094.1 GCA_030590175.1 Clostridia bacterium | reverse complement strand
AGTAGTTGACGAAGAAGAGTAATAAATACTATACTAAGGGGAACCAAATATGGTTCCCCTAATTTATAACAGGAGTTAGATAAGTGACCAATAAAAAAGACTATTATGAAGTACTTGGCGTAAGTAAGAACGCCAATGAAGATGAACTTAAAAAAGCTTATAAAAAGCTTGCAAAACAATACCACCCTGATCTTAATAAGCACGAAGAACACGCAGAAGAAATGTTTAAAGAAATAAGCGAAGCGTATGGAGTATTAAGTGATCAAGGGAAAAGACAAAAATATGATCAATTTGGTCATGAAGGTCTTAATATGAATGGCGGTGGAGGCGGTTTTGGAGGCTTTGACTTTGGAGATGTCTTTGATTCATTTTTTGGAGGTGGTTTTTCACAATCACGGAGAAATGGACCTAAAAAAGGACCAGATATTAGAGAATATGTAAAAATTAGCTTTGAAGAAGCAGCTTTTGGCGTAAAAAGAAAAATTAAAATTAACAGGTATGAAGATTGTGATACATGTACAGGATCTGGTGCTAAACCTGGAACTAAAAAAGAAACTTGTAAGCATTGTAATGGAACTGGTCAAGTAAAAGTACAACAAAATACATTGTTTGGTTCTTTTGTAAATGTACGAACTTGTGATGTTTGTAGAGGCGAAGGATCCATAATAACTGAAAAGTGTCCTACTTGTAATGGAACTGGTAAACAGAGAAAACAACGAACCATTGAAGTTGATATTCCAGCTGGAATTGATGATGAGCAATCTATTTCTATTAGAGGAGAAGGTGGAGTAGGTGAAAATGATGGTCCAAATGGTAATTTAATTATTACTATTGCTGTTTTGCCACATAAAATATTTAAGCGAGATGGTTATGAAGTATATAATCGGCAAATTATTTCATATGCTCAAGCTACATTAGGAGATACAATAAAAATACCAACACTTGATGGCGAAATAGAATATGACATTGCACCTGGAACTCAAAATGGAGATCGATTTAAATTAAGGGGTAAAGGAATACCTTCACTAAGAACATCTCATAGAGGAGATCAGATTGTTGAAATATTTGTTGATGTACCAAAAAAAATAACAAAAGAACAAAAAGAATTACTATTTAAATATGCTAAAACTTTTGGAGAAAAACCAACTGGAAAGAAAAAAGGATTATTTAATTTATGAAATGGGTTGAAGTTACAATTTCTTGTAATAAAGATAATGTTGAGGATGTTTCAACAGCATTGTTTGATGCAGGAGCAACTGGTACACAGGTAATTGACCCCAATGAAATTAAAAATATGATTATTGAATTATCTAAGGAGGAATATGCTGATAATAGACTTATTCCTAAAACTGGTTTTAAAGTCATTGCATATTATACACTTAATACAAATTTATCATCATTAAAAATAAAATATAAAGAAAAAATGACTACACACATTGTTGATGATGTTAATTGGAAAGATAATTGGAAAAAATATTATGTACCCTTTAATATAACTGAATCGATTAGGATTATTCCTTCATGGGAAAAACAAAAAGCTACAAATAAATTGGATATAATTATGGAACGGGGAATGGCTTTTGGTACAGGAACCCATGAAACTACAAAACTATGTGCAAAATTGTTAGAAGAACATCTAGTTAATGAAGATAAAGTAATTGATGTTGGATGTGGAACAGGTATATTATCAATTATTGCAAAAAAATTAGGAGCTAGTGATGTAATCGCTTTAGATATTGATGATGATGCAATTAAAACAACTAATGAGAATATTATAATAAATAAGACACCTGAGATTAAAGTAATTCTAGGTGAATTAAAAAACATTGATAAGCAATTTAAATATAATATTATTATTGCAAATATTGTTTCAGATATTATTATTCAATTATCACCAAATTTAAAAGAGTATTTAGTTAAGGAAGGGAAAATTATTTGTTCAGGTATTATTAAAAGTCGTAAAAATGATGTAGTTAAATCATTAGAAGATAATGGATTTACTATAATTGATGTTAAAACAGATAATGAATGGGTTGCAATAGTAGCATATGCGTAAATTTTTTATTTTAGATAAACCATTAAATAAAAATAGAAAGTATCTATTATCAAAAGATGATTCACATCACTATGAAAAAGTTTTACGTGGTAATAGTAAGCATGAAGACATAATAATTTGTGATGGTAGAAATCACAATTATAAGGGTATTATTGTAGGAAATATTAACGACCAAGTTGAAGTGTTAATAAGTGATGAGGTTATAATAGATAATGAACCAACAACTAAAATACACTTATTTCCAGCACTTATCAAGGCAGAAAAATTTGATTATCTTTTACAAAAATGTTCAGAAGTTGGAGTTTTTGAAATAACCCCTATGTTTACTCAAAGATGTATGATTAAATTAGATCAAAAGAAAATAGATAAAAAAATAAGTAGATGGAATAGAATTGTAGTAGAAGCATGTAAACAATGTCAGCGTAGTTATATACCAATTGTTAATCCACCAATTTTATTTGAAAAAGCAATAAAACAAAGTGAAAATGGAATTATTGCATATGTTGATGAAAAAAAACAACATATAAAACAAGCGATTTTGCAATGTAATGACAATATTAATTTATTTATTGGCCCAGAAGGTGGATTTACAAAAGATGAAATTACCATTGCGAATAAAAATAATATTAAATCTTCACATCTTGGCTCTTTAATATTACGTGCTGAAACAGCTGCGGTTGTTGCAACATCTGTAATATTATATGAAAAAATGAATTATGAAGAAAAACAATGAAAAATGAAGGAAAAGAGAGAAAATTGTAGTAAAATACTCTTTTTTTATAATAGATTTATGATATAATAACTTAAGATATTTTAAAAGGAATGTATTATGACAATAAGTATGACAGGATTTGGTAGAGCTACTGCTGAAAACGAACTATTAAAAGTTAAAATTGAAATGAAAAGTGTAAATAGTCGGTATCATGATTGTAATATGAAAATACCAAGAGCTTACTCATTTGTAGAAGAAAAATTAAAGAAAATAATTAAGCAACAAATTTCACGAGGTAAAATTGATGTTTATGTAACTATTAAACATATTGACAATTCAAATGTAAGCGTTTCAGTTGATATGGATTTAGCTAATCAATATTTTTTAGGCATTCAAAAAGTAAAAGATTCTTTTCTAATTAAAAAAGAAATTGAAGCTTTTCAAATTACTTCGATTCCTGGTGTTTTTGTAACAGATGAGGAAGAGATTGATGAAAAATTAGTTTTACAATTTATAGAAAATACTTTACATGAAGCTTTAGATGGTTTGTTAACAATGAAAAAAGTTGAAGGTAAACATATTTATTTAGACATGCAAGGCAAAATAAGTGAACTAACTAAATATATTAGTGAAATTAAGAAATTATCTGAAACTTTAGTAGATGATTATAAAGAAAAACTACAAAAAAGAATTGAAGAATTATTAAATGAGCAAGATATAGATGAAAATCGTTTATCTCAAGAAGTAGCATATTTTGCAGATAAAGCATGTATTGATGAAGAATTAACTAGGTTATCTAGTCATATTAAACAATTTAGTGGAAATATGTCTAAAGATCAAACAGGTAGAAAATTAGATTTTATTATTCAAGAAATGAACAGGGAAATAAATACAATTGGTTCTAAAGCAAATTCTTTAGAAATTACAAATATAGTACTTGAATGTAAATCAATAGTTGAGAAACTACGTGAACAAGCTATGAATTTAGAGTAGGAAAAAATGAAACTAATAAACATTGGATTTGGAAATATGATAGCTGCAAATAGGGTGATTGCCATAGTAAACCCTGAATCAGCTCCTATAAAAAGGATGATTCAAGAATCTAGAGACACAAAAGAATTAATTGATGCAACATATGGGCGAAGAACTAGAGCTGTAATAATAACTGATAGTCATCATATTATTTTATCAGCAATTCAACCTGAAACTATTAGTAATAGACTAGTAATTGACGATGAAAAGGATGTGTAATATGTCACAATTAGGTATGCTAATCATTGTATCTGCACCAAGTGGTACTGGGAAAAATGCAGTTATAAAAGAATTGATTAAAAAAGATACTAATATCTTTTACTCTGTTTCAGCGACAACAAGAGATCCAAGAAATAAAGAAGAGAATGGTGTTAATTACTTTTTTGTATCACGTGATGAATTTGAAAAAATGATTATTAATAAGCAATTAATAGAATGGGATGAGTTTGTTAATAATTATTATGGAACACCTAAAAAATTCATTGAAGACATGACTAAAAAAGGTAAAGACGTTATATTAGAGATAACTGTAGAAGGAGCTGTTAATGTAAAAGAAATGTGGCCAGAAGCAGTTATGATTTATCTTTTACCTCCATCAATGGATGAATTAAAAAAACGTATTACTAATAGAAATACTGAATGTGTTGATTCAATTAATGAGCGAATGAAAAGTGCAGGAAGTGAATTACATTATGTAAATGATTATGAATATGTTGTTGTTAATGATAATTTAGCATATGCAGTTGATCAAGTTTTAGAAATTGTACATGCTGAAAGATTAAAAACAATTAGAAATAAAAATATAGTTAATAAATTAATAAGGAGAAAAAAATGATCGCAAAACCATCATTAGAGCAATTAATGACCAAAGCTGATGTCAGATTTAATATTGTCATCGCTGTATCAAAAAGAGCTAGACAAATACAAGAAGGATATCAGACCTATTATGACGGAGAAGAAAAGAACTCAATTACCATTGCAACAAAAGAAATTGAACAAGGTTCAATTATTTTAAAAACAACAGATATGTATGGAGAAGAAGAATGACCGTAGAAAAAACCATGGAGAAAATAGTCTCTTTATCTAAACGAAGAGGATTTATCTATCCAGGGTCTGAAATTTATGACGGATTAGCAAATGCATGGGACTATGGTCCTTTAGGTGTTGAACTAAAAAACAACATAAAAAAAGCATGGTGGAAAAAATTTGTTCAAGAAAATCCTAATAATGTGGGATTAGATTGTGCAATACTTATGAATCCAAAAGTATGGGAAGCATCTGGACATGTTGGAGGTTTTACTGATCCTCTTATAGATTGTAAAGAGTGTAATACACGACATCGAGCTGATAAAATTATTGATGACTATAATATTTTAAACAATAATGATGAAATTTCTGATGGTTGGGATAATTTAAAACTTATTTCATATATAAGAGAAAAAAACATTCCTTGTCCATCTTGCGGAAAATCAAATTTTACAGACGTTAGACAATTTAATATGATGTTTAAAACATTCCAAGGAGTTACTGAAGATAGTGCCTCAGAAATTTACTTACGACCAGAAACTGCTCAAGGAATTTTTGTTAATTTTAAAAATGTACAGCGTACTAGTAGAAAAAAAATACCATTTGGAATTGGACAAATTGGAAAATCATTTAGGAATGAGATAACTCCTGGTAATTTTGTTTTTAGAACACGAGAGTTTGAACAAATGGAATTAGAGTTTTTCTGTAAACCTGGTGAAGATTTAGAATGGTTTAATTATTGGAAAAATTTCTGTTTTGACTGGTTATTAGAATTAGGACTAAAAAGAGAAAATTTAAAGATGCGAGACCATTTGGCTGAGGAATTAGCTTTTTATTCAAATGCTACATCTGATATTGAATACAAATTCCCATTTGTATGGGGAGAATTATGGGGTATTGCTGATAGAACTGATTATGATTTAAAACAGCACATGGAGTTTGCTAAGGAAGATTTACAATATTTTGACCCTATAACAAATGAAAAGTATATTCCATATGTTATTGAACCATCAGTAGGTGTAGAACGTCTTCTATTGGCTTTTTTATGCGAAGCTTATGACGAAGAGAAAATTGATGAGAAAGACGAGAGAGTTGTTCTTAGGTTCCACAATGCATTAGCTCCAATAAAAGCTGCAGTATTACCATTGTCAAAAAAATTAAAAGAACAGGCAACAGAAGTTTATCAATTGATAAGCAAAAAGTTTGTCTGTGATTATGATGAAACAGGAAGTATAGGAAAAAGGTATAGAAGACAAGATGAAATTGGAACACCTTATTGTATCACTTATGATTTTGATTCATTAGAAGACAATTGTGTAACTGTTAGATTTAGAGATTCTATGGAGCAAGATAGAATGTCAATTGACAAATTGATAGATTTTCTTGAAGAAAATATAAATTATTAATCGGAGGAAAAAAATAATGAAAAAGTATGTATACTTATTCACTGAAGGTAGTGCAAAAATGAAAGACCTATTAGGTGGAAAAGGTGCGAATTTATCTGAAATGACAAACATTGGTTTACCAGTTCCAAGAGGATTCACTGTATCTACTGATGTCTGCACTAGATATTATGCTGACGGTGAAAAAATTGCTGATGATATTCAGCAACAAATTGATGAAGCTATGGCAAAAACTGAAGAAATAGTTGGAAAAAAATTAGGAGATAGAAATAATCCATTTTTAGTTTCAGTTAGAAGTGGAGCAAAAGTATCAATGCCAGGAATGATGGATACTGTTTTAAATCTTGGACTTAATGATGTAGTTGTTGAAGGATTAGCTAAATTAACTGGCAATGCAGCATTCGCTTATGATAGTTACAGACGTTTTGTAATGATGTTTTCTGATGTAGTTATTGGTGTTGATAAATCAATATTTGAAAGAAAACTAGATGCTATTAAAGAAGAAAAAGGTGTTGAATTTGATAATGAATTAACAGATGATGATATGAAAGAAGTTTTGCATGCTTTCAAAAAAATATATAAAGATGAAATGGGTACAGAATTTCCCCAAGATCCAAAAATACAATTAACAGAAGCAATTAAAGCTGTATTTAGATCATGGGATAATGAGAGAGCTATAATTTATAGAAGAATTAATGATATTCCAGGAGATATTGGAACAGCTGTTAATGTACAAGAAATGGTATATGGAAATATGGGCGAAACATCAGGAACTGGTGTTGCTTTTACTAGAAACCCATCTACTGGTGAAAAAATATTAATGGGTGAATTTTTAATGAATGCACAAGGTGAAGATGTTGTTGCTGGAGTTAGAACACCAAAGAAAATATCACAACTTCGCGAAACAAATAAAGAAATTTATGAACAGTTTATAAAAATTGCTCAAGATTTAGAAGATCATTATCATGATATGCAAGACATTGAGTTTACAATTGAAAAAGGAAAACTATTCTTACTACAAACTAGAAATGGTAAGAGAACTGCACAAGCTGCTTTAAAAATAGCAGTTGATTTAGTAAATGAAGGAATGTTAACTAAAGAAGAAGCTATTATGAAAGTGGATCCAAAACAACTTGATGCAGTATTACATCCTATGTTTGATACAGTAGCACTTAAGAATGCAACAATTGTTGCAAATGGATTACCTGCTTCTCCTGGAGCTGCAACTGGTAAAGTGTTCTTTACAGCAGAAGACGCAGCAAAAGCTCATGAAAATGGTGAAAAAGAAATTATTCTTGTTAGATTAGAAACTTCACCTGAAGACATTGAAGGAATGCACGTTTCAAAAGGTATATTAACAGCTAGAGGTGGAATGACTTCACATGCAGCTGTTGTTGCTAGAGGAATGGGTACTTGTTGTGTTTCAGGTTGTGCAGACATTAAGATATACGAAGATGAGAAGTACTTTTTATTAAATGATGGTACAAAAATTTCTGAAGGTGAATATATTTCATT
>JAUUZE010000133.1 GCA_030590175.1 Clostridia bacterium | reverse complement strand
TATTTTTATGATTATTTTATTATTAGCTGTCATGGTACAGGCTATAATTATTCTTGACTATTATTTAGACACTTATTCTTTAGGTATTTTTGACAAGGAAAATAATTTTAAAAGCTATTATCATTCCTTTGAAGAAGAAATATATATGTCATATTTACAGCCATATCGTATGATTGTAAAAAGTGGAGTGAATGATGTTTGGATAATTAGTAAAGAAGAGAGTACATTATATGAACCTATGTGGGAAGCTTTTCAAAAAATTGTGAAAGATAGTTTAAAAACTAATGCTTCATACAAGACAGAAAGCAATGCAAATTGGGATAATATTTATAAAAGTGAAGGGGTTACTTTAGATTTTATGCAACCGATGCCAGTTGAATTTGTAGCACTTATGGTGCAGGCAGATGAATATCAGCCAATTGATGCAGAAATTGAAAAGATTCATATTAAACCTGAAAATGGCAATTTGACTACTCTTTATATAAAAACAACAGACTATGTTTTAATATACAATAATGTAGAGGCGAGTGATTTTTTTACTAGGGAAAGTTATGGACAACTATATAATTTATTAGAAAATACTGAAAGGTATGACAGCTCAAGATATTTTTACTACAGCAGAATTCTTTCTAATAGTGATATAGAAAGTGATTTAGACATACCTGTAAAAATTGATAATGAATATGCTAGAACATATCAATATGTTACTGTTAATCCATTTGTTTTAATTAAGGCATATAACAATACGAATAACATAAAAGAGAAAGATCAAATGGTTGAAAATATTAAGAGATTATTATTAGGAGCAACCCATGATCAGCACAAGACAACAATTAATGCAGATAAGGATATTTTCTTTTCAAACGAATATAATCTATTTTCGATTGAAGGAAACAGTCGTTTTACTTATAAGTTTATAGCCACCTCTAATGAAACTACAGGAGATGTAAAAAGTGCTTTTTATAATGCCATAGAGTTGCTATCGGATTTCTTTTATATAAATGGTTCAGGACAACCAAGGTTAATTGTTAGAAATGTGACAAAAGAAGAGGATGGCTACTTGTTTGAATTTAGTTATATATATCAAGATTTAATTATTTTATTTGAAGATGAAGATAACATGATTAAAGTTAAAGCAAATGAAACTAGAGTTCTTGAAGCTAGTGGAAAACTATTAACTATTTCACCACTATTATTGAGTAATACTACAACTGTTGTAGAAGAAGAATATTATGCTAACTTTTTAAAAGTAGTTGAAAATTATCAAATTAACTTTTTAAAGTTAAACGCAAAAAATATTTATGTTGGATATGTAATTGGAGAAGAAGATGAAGCTTTTTTGATTCCTAAAATGATTGTTGAAGAAGCTTCAGGTGATAAACAAGTATATGATATTGAACAGGTGGAAGAATAAATGAACACAAAAAAAGCTCTTAATTTAATAATTGTATTATTATTGGTAATTAACATCTTTTTGCTTGTTTTCATTATTAGTTTTGATACAGGAAGTAAAGATCGCGAAAATGAAGTTGCCTATGTTCACGATATCATGGAATATAGAGGAGTGAGTATTAATGCTTCTTTCACCAACGAATCTAGTATTTCAGTTGAAATAGAATATAATGGTGGGATTTTTACAGAAGAGTACATTAACCAAATTAGTGAACTAATTGTTGGTGATATACAAAGTAGTGAAGATGAAACTACAATAGCTATCACTTTAACAGAGTATTTAAATACGCCTTTAATGATTAGCGACAGATATGATGCAGATAGAAAAATTAGAAATTTTCTAGATAGTATTAATTTTAATCATATTAATTATTTAGTTGATGCTGTTGTTATGTCAGGGTCAAGTACATATCATGTTGACTATATTTATATTAGTAATGGTGATGTGCTATATGATCTATATGTTTCGGCAATTATAGATGAATATGGTGTGAAAAATATTACAATTAGATATATTGATAACCACCCAATAGAAGGAGAAAAATTATCAATTCTACCAGTATCAACAATTTTAATGAGCCAAGTTGTTTATAGAGAAAATACAGATGGTGGAAATACTATTAGTCGTATTGATGCAGGATATAAGCAAGATTCCACAGGAAAAGTATATTATTGTTATCGACTAACAGATGGAAGTCAGCAAGTTAAATATTATAATGGTGTAGATGGAAAAGAAATAAAATGAGGTACCTAAATGAATCAACAATTTACAAACAAACTTGAAACAAAACTAAGCGAGATGAAAGACCTTGGAAAGTATAAAGAATATCAATATTTACTTTCCCCTATGTCTCATAAAGCAATGATTGAAAAATTTAACGAGGTTATTATCTTATGTTCTAATAACTATTTAGGATTTAGTGATCACCCAGACATAATAAAAGCAGGTCGCGAAGCATTAACTAAATATGGTGTAGGTGCAGCAAGTGTACGATTTATATGTGGAACTTATGATATACATCGTGAATTAGAGGAAAAAGTAGCTTCGTTTTTACACACAGAAGCCAGTTTAACTTATACATCGTGTTGGAGTGCTAATACTGCTGTTATTCCAATTTTAGTAGGTGAAGGTGACTGTATAATAAGTGATGAATTAAACCATGCAAGCATTATTGATGGTTGTCGATTAGCTAGTAAAAAAGTACAGCGCTATATTTATAAACACTCAGATATGAATGATTTAGAAAAAATATTACAAGAAACTAAATCCTTTGATACAAAATTAGTTATTACAGATGGAGTGTTTTCCATGGAGGGAGACATTGCAAAATTACAAACTATTGTTTCTCTTTGTAAAAAATATAATGCTATTTTAATGGTAGATGAATCACATGCCACTGGAGTTATGGGAAAAACAGGACGAGGCACAATTGAACATACAGGTGTGTTAGGACAAATTGATATTATCACTGGAACATTTGGTAAAGCCTTAGGTGGTGCAGGTGGTGGTTTTGTAGCTTCATCAAAAGAAGTTATTGACTTATGTATTCAAAACTCTAGACCATCTCTATTTTCAAATTCGCTACCACCAGTAATTGCAGCTATGTCTTTAGCAGCCATAAAATTACTAGATGAACATCCTAAAATGGTTACATCACTACATGATAAAACCACATATCTAAGAGAACAGCTTATAAATTGTGGTATAACTCCTCTAAAAGGTGATAGTGCTATTGTGCCAATTATTGTTGGGAAAACATCTAAAGCTATTTCCATGGCAAAAGCTATTATGGAGAAGAAAGTCTATGTAACTGGGTTTGGATTTCCTGTAGTTCCAGAGGGAGAAGCTAGAATTAGAATACAAGTATCAGAAAGTTTAACATATGAGGATATTGATTATAGCGTTAAGGTAATTAAAGAGGTATATGATCAGTTTCAATAATTTAAAAAAAAGCATTGAGATATGATTAAGTATTATATATAATTAGAACACAATATACGGATGAATGTAGCAGGAGATTTCAAATTTTTGAAAGCCGAAGAAGTAAGCAGTAGATGAGTCGGAATTTATGTGAACCTTTCAGGCAAAAGGACCGTTACAGGACGAAACTCTGAAAAGTTATGCAATATTACATAACACCGAAGGGGCAATATCGTAAGATAGAATCTCTCAGGTCACAAAAACAGGGAGGACGACAAATATTTTTGTTGTCCTTATTTTTGTAGAAAATTGGAGAATTTGTTATGAAAAAAACACCTATTAACGAATTACATAAAGAATTAGGCGGAAAACTAATTGATTTTGGTGGTTGGGAGTTACCCGTTTTATATACATCAATTATTGAAGAACATAATGCAGTTAGAGAAAATGCAGGGTTGTTTGATGTGTCTCATATGGGAGAAATAACCATAAAAGGTAGCGATGCAAAGGCTTTTATCAATTACCTTATAACCAATGATATATCTACAATAAGTAATCAACAGGTTGTTTATACTCCCATGTGCTACCATGATGGTGGAACAGTAGATGATTTATTGGTTTATCAAAAAAGTGAATTTGATTATCTCTTAGTAGTTAATGCTTCAAATGTTTTAAAAGATTTCAAATGGATAAGTGATCAAGTAAAGGACTTTAAAGTAACAGTAAAAAACTGTTCTAATGAGTATGTCCAAATTGCCATACAAGGTCCAAAAGCTGAAAAAATCTTACAGCTATTGACTAGTACCTCATTACAACAAATTTCATTTTTTACATTCATTGAAAAAGTTGATATAAATGGAATTAAAGCATTAGTGTCGCGAACTGGTTATACAGGAGAAGATGGTTTTGAAATTTATGCAGATGCAAAAGATGGAAGCAAATTGTTTTCTCTACTTTTACAAACTGGTAAGGACTATGGAATATTACCATGTGGATTAGGTGCTAGAGACACATTGCGTTTTGAAAGTGCGCTACCATTATATGGACATGAACTAACAAAAGATATAACTCCAGTAGAAGCGGGACTTACTTACTTTATTAAACCTGAAAAAGAAAATTTTATTGGTAAAGATAAAATTGTTAAGCAAATAGAAGAAAAACCTAAAAGAAGACTAGTTGGTTTTGAAATGATAGACAAAGGAATCGCACGAAGTGAATATCTAGTGTTTGACGAGGAAGGTAATAAGATTGGTTTTGTAACTAGTGGTTCTTTTTCACCAAGTTTACAAAAGAATTTAGGATTGGCTTTAGTTGATCGTAAATTTAGGAAAAGAGACACATTAATATATATTGAAGTTAGAAATAAAACAAAGCAAGCTAAGGTAGTTAAAAAACCTTTTTATAAAAAGAAATATAAGAAATAATGGAGGAAAAAAGAATGAATCTAGTACCAGGATTATTATATTCAAAGGAACATGAATGGATTAAGGTAGAAGGAAACGATGCCTATGTTGGTATCACTAATTATGCTCAATTACAGTTAGGTGATATTGTATTTGTTGAAATTCCAGAAGTAGACGATGCTATAAAAAAGGGAGAAGTAATGTGTACTGTTGAATCAGTTAAAACAGCTGCTGATGTATTTTCTCCACTTTCAGGAGTTATAACTAAAGTAAATGAAGAATTAGACGACGAACCTGAAAAGCTAAATGAACAACCAT
>JAUUZE010000017.1 GCA_030590175.1 Clostridia bacterium | reverse complement strand
CTTTCGTCCCACTCCTAAAAGTTCATAAGAAATTGATTCAGGTACACCATTTTTTTGTTCTGCAAAAACCCATACACCTTTATATTTTGAAATATCAACAGCATTTGAGACTTCATCTTTTTTAAAGTCTATTGCATCAAACTTACATGATTCTACACATATACCACATAATGTGCAATTTTCAAGGATGACAGCTTTTCTCCCAACCATTTCAATAGCTCCAAAGGGACAAGAGCTTACACACAGTTTACAGCCTACACATTTATCTTGAATTATTTTAATACTCGCCATTTATATAACCTCCGTAGAATCGCTTGTGCTAAACTGCATTGAAAGCAGTTTTTTTGCAAGTTTTTCTGCCTGTTCTTCAGGTTCGCCTTCTATCATTTCACTTTGCACATCATGTACAGGTACAAATGTTTTTACCACTTGAGTTGGTGAACCTTTAAGACCACATAAATCGCTGTCAGCACCAATATCTTTTGCAGTTAATACTGTAACAACTGCTCGCTTTGCTCTCATCATTCCTTTTAGAGATGGGAGTCTTGGCTCATTTATTTCCTTAACAACTGTAATTACAGCAGGAAGAGGCATTTCGATAACTTCGTACCCATCTTCTGTCATACGTTGGCATCTAATATAGCCTTCTTTAATTTCTTCAATTTTTCTGACATAAGTGGTATGAGGTATACCAAGTTTTTCAGCTAGCCCTGGACCTACTTGTGCTGTATCTCCATCCATTGCTTGTTTTCCACAAACTATAAGATCATAATCACCTATTTTTTTTATTCCCATTGATAATGCATATGATGTTGCCAACGAATCAGCTCCTGCAAAAGTTCTATCACTTAAAAGAACCGCTTCATCAATTCCAACTGCCATTGTTTCTTTTAATAAATCAACAACACTTGGAATTCCCATGCTTAATACTGTGGTTTTCCCACCAATTTTTTCTTTTATTCTTACACCTTCTTCAATCGCATAAGTATCGAATGGATTTATTATTGCTTCAATTCCTTCACGAATTATTGTGTTTGTTTCTTTATTCATTTTAACTTCATTCGTTGCAGGAACTTGTTTTACACATACTATTATGTTCAAATCTATACTCCTTTAGTTAATTTTTATTTTTTTGTTTTTAGACCTTTTATAAGTTCTAATGCAATTACATTTCGTTGTATCTGGTTTGTACCTTCATATATCTGTGTAATTTTAGCATCTCTCATCATTTTTTCAACAGGATATTCTTTCATGTAACCATAACCACCCATGACTTGTACTGCATCAATTGTAACTTTCATAGCAGTGTCAGAAGCAAAAACTTTTGACATAGCAGATTCTTTAGATATTGATTTTTCACCACTATCAACAAGTCTACAAGTTTGATAAACAAGACATCTAGCTGCTTCAATTTGTATAGCCATATCAGCAAGCATATGTTGAATCGCTTGAAATGATGAAATAGGTTTGTTAAATTGTACTCTCTCTCCTGAATATTTCAATGCTTCATCAAATGCTCCTTGAGCAATTCCAAGTGCTTGTGCTGCTACTCCAGGACGTGTTCTATCTAATGTTTTCATTGCCACTATAAAACCCATACCTTCTCTAGATAATAAGTTTTCTTTTGGAATTCTACAATCTTCAAATACAAGTTCACTTGTTACAGAAGCTCTTATTCCCATTTTATTTTCTTTTTTACCAAAGGAAAAACCAGGTGTTCCTTTTTCTACTATAAAGGCACTAAACCCTCTTGCTCCCTTTGCTCTATTTGTACAGGCGATTACAGTATATATCTCTGCTTCGCCTCCATTTGTAATCCATTGTTTTGTACCATTTAATACATATTCATCACCATCAAGTACTGCAGTGGTTTGAATACCTGCTGCATCACTACCTGCATTTGCTTCTGTAAGACCAAAAGCTGCAAGTTTTGCACCAGATGCTATATCGGGAAGATATTTTTGTTTATGTTCTTCAGTCCCATAAAGAATTATTGGAAATGCACCTAATCCTGATGCTGCAAATGCTAATGAAATACCACCACATGCTCTACTTAGTTCTTCAACTACTAGTGCCATTTCAAAAATTCCTCCACCAAATCCACCATACTCTTCGCCGATGTATACACCAAAAAGATCGGAATCTGCTAGTATTTTTACTATATCATGTGGGAAAGTACCCTCTTCATCGTACTTCAATGCAACGGGTTTAATTTTTTCATCTGCAATTTTAGCTGCTAATTCTTTTATCATCTGTTGTTCTTCTGTTAGGTAATAGTTCATTAGTTACTCTCCTTATATTCATAATTAAAAATATATAATCTTCTTAACTAGTCAATATTAGTATCTGGTAATAATATTGCTGTAATATATTATATATTATATTAGGAGTATTATACAAGGTATAAATAAACTATATGATACCTAAAAAAAGAACCCGCTTTTTATAACGGGTTCTTATAATAATTTTTATTATTATTTAGTAACTATTTATAGCTTCAAAAGCATTTACTAAACCAGCACCAAAATAAATATCTTCTCCTGTATCTCCTAAATCTAATACTGTTGCCTTTAGCCTTTGAAGTACTTCTATTGGTGATATAATTTCATTTGCATCTTTCATATCTCCTATTATTAAAGCTACTACACCTGCAACATGTGGTGAAGCCATTGATGTTCCACTCATAGTTGCATATTCACCATTTTTATATGTGGAATAAATATTACCCCCAGGTGCTGCTACATCAACTTCATCACCTACTGAAGAAAATCCTGATAAAGCATTATCATTATCTGTTGAAGAAACTGCTATTACCTCAGGATAAGCAGCTGGATAACTTACTGCTCCACCGTAACTATTACCTGCCGATGATACCAATACTATACCAGCTTCATATGCTTTAATTACTGCATCATGTAAAGATGTAGTCCCTCCACCTCCAAGGCTCATATTAATTACATCCATATTATTAACAATTGCCCACTCAATACCTGCAATAACAGTTGATGTACTTCCACTTCCTCTTCTATCTAATACTTTTACTGCATAAACTTCTAAATTAGGTCCAACTCCAATAACACCTATTTCATTATCTACTGCTGCAATAATTCCTGCAACATGGGTACCATGACCATTGTCATCATTTGCAGTTTTCCTAGACATTATTACATTTGTTCCATTTACTACATTTCCAATTAAATCTGGGTGATCTAAGTCAATCCCTGTATCTAAGATTGCAACTTTAACAATTGATGTGCTATTAATACTCCAAGCTAAATCCGCCTCTACTCTGTCAATTCCCCATGGTATAACCTCTAAAGGTTGTGGTTCTGGTTCTTTTGTTGGTTTAGGTGGTTTAGGTGGTCTTACATCAATTGACATAATCTCATCATTTTCAATACGGATTATACTCTCATCTTTTAGTAACTTTTCAATAGCTACATCAGGCAAATATGCAACTACTGCATTGATTATTCCTAGATGACCTACTACAACCCCATTTACATTATTAATGAGAACTTCTTTTTGTGAATTGTCTGTTATCTTTTCATTAAAAACTATAATTTTTTTATTTGTATTACCTGTAAAGGATGGGTGTGCATACGCGCTTGAAAAAACAAATACAAAAAACAACAGAAAAGCTAATAATACACTAATCTTTTTCATATGACATTCCTCCTTTTTTTGTAAATTCATACTTAATAGAAAGTATATATATCATACCACTTTACTTAAACAAGAACAAGACACCTCATTATTGAATTAATTATCTAAATATTGTTTATTTTTTATAAACAACTTGGCCATCTACCATGGTCATACTAACTGATATATTGTCGTCAAAGAAAATAACGTCAGCTTTTTTTCCTGGACTTAAGCTTCCCATTTCATCATAAACATTCATCATTCTAGCTGGAGAAGTACTGGCCATTTCAACCGCTTTTGTTAGAGGTATTTCAGCAATATTTATAACTGTTCTAACTAATCTATCAGTAGTAGAAATACTACCTGCAAATGCTGAACGGTCAGGTAATTTTGCAACGCCATCTTCAATAATCGCTTTAATACCATCTTTTTTACTACCTACTATGGTTTTTAATGTTGGTTCACCTGATGCTCTAGTTCCATCTGTAATAAGAGAAATCCTAGAACAACCTTTATTCTGATAAATTAATTTTAATAAACTAGCTGGTAAGTGTTTACCATCAGCAATAATTTCAACATTCATTCCGTCAATTAAAAAAGCACTTTCAACAACCCCTGCAACTCTGTATGCATTTTCTCTTCTCATAATTGAGCAACCAGAATATAAATGAGTAACTAACTCATATCCCCATTCATATGCTTCTAAAACTTGCTCATATGTTGCATTGGAATGACCAATTGCTGGAATAATTCCTTTATTTTTTAAATATAAACAAAACTCTTTAGCATTATTTAATTCAGGAGCTAGTGACCATCTAATGATATCATCAGTCCATGATAATATTTCTTCATATTCTTCTTTTTGTGGATCTCTAAGATACCTAGGGTCTTGAGCACCACGTTGTTCATAAGAAAAATATGGTCCTTCTAAGTGTAACCCTAACATTCTAGCACCCATGTATGATTCGTTTTTGGCTATCTCATAAGCTTTTATTGATTTCTTTAAATCACTAATATGAGAAGATGTACATGTGGGAACAATTGAAGTAGTTCCATATTTAGCATGGGTTACACATGGTTTTATAAAGTCACTTACTTCTCCATCCATAAAATCAGAACCACCACCACCATGAACATGGATATCTATAAACCCAGGTGAAATATATTGTCCTTTAGCATCAATTACCTGATCACTTTTTATACTATCATCATTTTTTCCTACATAAACAATATAATCATCTTCAATTATGATACATCCATTTTCAATAATTCGATAAGGTGTTATTACTTTCCCATTGTACAATTTTGTTCTCATGATTTTTTCTCCTTAATATTTATAGGAAGTTGTCATTCCTAATTGTTCATTTAATTTATCCAGTACTTCTTGTTGACCTAGCTGTCTCATTTTCTCTTTATATTCAAAAATTGCCTCATCTGTGCTTATAAAGCCTCTAAAAGCATTTTGTAGCACCTGGTCTAATAATAAAGCAGCAGGATTACTTAAAGCATAGTCATCTAAACTAGGAAACACAAGAGGATAAGCTAATTTAGTTGAAAGTCTTATCATTTTTGATGATGTAAGTCCTTGTTCAACGTATATATTCTGTGCTTCATATGAATTATTATTACTTTCTAATAAAGTAATTAAATCATTACTTGCTGTTATATCTATGTTAGCTAAAGTTATTAAAGGATTTTCTCCAACAATGGAAAACATATTTTTCTTAAAGAACTGGCTATCAAGTATATTAACAGTATTTCCATTAAATATATAATTTTCACCTGGCACTCCATAACTAGAGGCAATATATCCTAAAACATCACCATAAAATATTGATACAAAAGAATTTATTACATTTGTTGAATCTTTAGTTTTTGAAGAAAGAACATAATAACCATTTGTATAATTATATTGTAATGGATTAATATTTACATTAGTTGAACCTGTTACTCCATATATAATTTCATATTCATCATTTCCAAAAAACCGTGTTGGTATTAAACCATATACATTTGTATAATTTTCATTTGCCATAAGGGGATTTACATTGGGAATTCCTCTTGAACGATAATTACCTGTGGTAGTAATAAGTCCTTCTCTAAATAAATTAGCAATATACCCTAGTGTTTCTCCCATATTCTCTTTATTCATACTATCTTCAAAAGACTGTGTTTTATTATCGTATACAATACTAGTAATATTATAGCCTGTATGGCTCATTGCTAGTGGTACTTCATTGGCATAAAATATATCATTTAGTGATAATGGATTATAGTAAATCAGTCCTATTGATTCACTGCTAAGATTAGAAAGTTTCTTAGACACCTCATATAACTCAGCTAACGTACTTGGAACTTCTAAAGATACTTGTTCTAAATACTTGGTTTTATATACTCTACCATAAATATTTAGAGAATAACTTCTAGAAATTGCCCAAATATCATCATCTCCAATTGAGTACATTTGCTTCATCTCATCAGGCAATGCATTAAAAGTATCATTATTTTTCAAAGCTTTTGATAGCGGTAATATTTCCCCTTTATCAGCCATTTCTTTTATATTATCAAGATTAGTAAAATAAAAGAAAAATAGACCACCCTCGTCACTTTCATTAAGTAAGTTGTTAGTCTTTGAACCTGTTAAATCATAATCATTTATTAAGTTAATTCGTAAATCAATGTCATATTCATTTTCAATAAAAGTAGCTAAATCTTCAATTTCACTATTCTCTGCTTGCCCCCACATTAAAGCTGTTATATCTATTTGTTTTGCTTGTTCAATTGTAGAAATTTCATCTTGTAAAATCGGTTTATCTATTATCTCTTGCTTATTACATGCAGATAGAAACAATGATAAAAATAATATAAGTGATACAATTACTGATACTTTCTTCATATAATACTAAGACTCCTTTTCTTTCATATAAATTATATAGAAAATTTGTAAAAATGTGTAGATAAATTTCATTGTAACCAGTACAATATTTGTATTAGATAAATTGGAGGATACTTATGGACACATTACAATTATCAGCACAATTATTTACATTAAGAGAATTCACAAAGAATAAATCTGATTTTGCAAAAACATTAGATAAAGTTGCTAATATTGGATACAATAGTTTTCAATATTCTGGCGTAGGATTTGATGATGCTACTTATGTAAAAAAATGCTTAAACGATTCACAATTAATATTATCAGCTACTCACACAAGTCCTGATTTATTAAAGAACAACATTGAAAAGGTTATTAACGACCATCACTTATGGAATTGTAAATATGTGGGTATTGGTATGATGCCAGAATCTTATAGAGAAAATGAACAAGGTATTATTGAATTTGCAAAAGAGTACTCTGAAATAGGTGCAAAACTAAAAGAAAATGGATTAAAATTGGTGTATCATAATCATGATTTTGAATTCCAAAAATTTAATGGTAGATTAATAATGGATATTCTTTTAGAAGAATCAGATTCGTCTTGTTTTGATATGGAACTTGATACCTACTGGGTACAAGCAGGTGGTGGAAATCCTGAAGAATGGATAAGAAAAGTAAATGGGAGAATGGAATATATTCATTTTAAAGATATGACTATGAATGGTAGAGCACAAGTTTTTGCTCCTATTGGTGAAGGAAATCTATCATGGGATAATATTATTAAAGCTTGTCGTGAAACAGGTGTAAAATGGATTGCTGTAGAACAAGATATTTGCGAAGGTTCTCCCTTTGATGCCTTAGAAACAAGTTATAATAATCTGATTAATCGATATAAGTTACAAGGTGAAAAATAATGAAAAAAGTAAAACTAGGGATAATTGGTTTTGGGACAATGGGACGAGCTCACTTTCAATACATTAGTGAAGGAGCAATTGAAAATGTAGTTATAACTGCAGTTTTTGATGTTAAAAATGTTAAAGAAGATTTACCTGAAAGTATTTCATATTTTTCTGATATTGACACCTTTTTAAAAAGTAAGCTTTTTGAAGCTGTACTAATAGCAACACCCCACTATACACATCCATCTTTAGCTATTAAAGCATTTTCATACAATTACCATGTATTACTTGAAAAACCAGCTGGAGTATTTACAAAAGAAGTTAGAAAGATGAATGAAATTGCTAATAAACACAATCTAGTTTTTTCCATGATGTTTAATCAACGAACTAATCCTGTTTACAAAAAAGCAAAAGAACTTGTTGCCTCTGGAGAATTAGGTGAACTAAAAAGAACAATATGGATTATTACTAATTGGTATCGTCCACAAAGCTATTTTGATGCAGGTGGATGGCGTGCTACTTGGGAAGGTGAAGGTGGTGGTGTCTTATTAAATCAAGATCCACATCAATTAGATTTATGGCAATGGATTTGTGGAATGCCAATCAGTGTACAAGCACACTGTTTCTTTGGTAAACATCATACTATTGAAGTTGAAGATGATGTTACTGCATTTGTTGAATTTAAAAATGGTGCTACTGGAGTATTTATTACTTCCACAGGAGAAGCCCCTGGAACTAATCGTTTAGAAATAAGTGGAGACAAAGGACAATTAGTTATTGAAAATGATAAATTATCTTATAAACGTTTAACAGTTAGTGAGCGAAAATTTAACAAAGAATTTAAAGGTGGTTTTGGACAACCAGAGTGTTGGGATGTATCTGTCCCAATTGATAAAGAAAATCCACAGCATCAAGGAATAATGAAAAACTTTATAAATACAATTTTAGGAACTGAACAATTAATAGCTCCTGGTATTGAAGGAATAAATAGTTTAACACTTTCAAATGCTTTCCTCCTTTCTACCTGGGAGAATAAAAAAATATCTATTCCCATTGATGAAGATCTCTTTTTGTCACATTTGCAAAAAAGAATAAAACAATCAACCTATGTTAAAGAGACTAAAGAAATTAATTTGGATAGTAGCGGAACTTATTAGTATCACTTAGAATACATTACGTATAACATTCAATACATATCGTGTAATTTTATATAAAATATGTAAATTCTTCTTGTGTTATATTATATTTTGTTTTACACTTTTAATATGAAAAACATTTATGAAATATGGGGAAACCTTATTAGGAGCAAAAGAAAAGAATTAGGGTATACACAAGAGGTTCTAGCTCATTTAGCTAGTGTTTCAAATGTCTATATCAGTAAGCTTGAAAGAGGCAAAGTAAATCCTTCTTGTAAAGTACTTGAAAAATTATGTGGTGCATTAGAAATGGATATTAACTGTCTTTTTTTTAGAGAAAAAATTATTAAGGTTTATCAAAAGAAATAGAATCTGGTGGCAGTTGACTCGCAATAATCTTGATTACTTTTTTACTTGTTTGTATATAAAATGATGTATAGGTGTCGCTAAATTCTTCTGATAAAATATCACAGTGATCATGTATATATGATATTAATTTTCCTTTATCATAAGGAACATTAACTTTACAAACTTTTTTACTTCCTGATAAATCAGTTATCACTTCTAAAAGGTTATCTACTCCTTCTCCTGTTAAAGCCGAAACATAGATTCTCTCTTTACTACTTTTAGGATGTTCACCCATAATATCTGTTTTATTTACAACTTCTATAATTTCTGGAGACTTAACTCCAATTTGATCTAATATTTCATATACTACTTCTCTTTGAGCTTCCATATTGGAGCTAGCACCATCTAATACATGAATAATAACATCAGCTTCAATTACCTCTTCTAAAGTAGATTTAAAGGCTTCAATTAATTCATGAGGCAATTTACTGATAAATCCAACTGTGTCAATAAATACCATTGGCTGTCCTTTACCTATTTGTAATTTTCTGACAGAAGGATCTAGAGTAGCGAATAACATATCTTTAGCAAATACATCAGAATCTGTAATGTAATTTAGTAAAGTAGATTTTCCTGCATTTGTATAACCAGCTAATGCAACCAAAAAAACATCATTACTCTTCCTATTTTCTCGTAAATGTCGCCTTCTTATTTCAACTTCCTTTAATTGTTTTTTAAGAAAATTAATTTTTCGTAAAATATGTCTTCTATCTGTTTCAAGTTTACTTTCGCCAGGTCCTCTTGTTCCAATTCCACCACCTAATCTAGAAAGAGATGTTCCCTTTCCTGTTAACTGAGGTAATAAATGTGATAATTGCGCTAATTCAACTTGTAATTTACCATCTTTAGAATGAGCTCTACTTGCAAAAATATCTAATATTAAGGTACTTCTATCTACAATTTTTACATCAAGTTGTTCTTGAAGATTTCTCATCTGATTAATAGTCAATGGATCATCAAAACAAATTGTATCTGCCTTATATTGACTTATTAAATGGGACAACTCTGTAACTTTTCCTTTTCCCACATAATATGTATTATCAATATGATCTCGATTTTGATGTAATGTATAAACACATTTTCCATTTGCTGTTTCAATTAACTCTTTTAATTCATCTAAATTAGCTTTACTCTTTGCTGTTGTAACACCAACTGCAATTACATTTTCTGTATGAATAAATGCTTGCTCTCGTGAAGTAGTTGCAAATGTATTAATTTCATCCATAAATTCTTGAGTGTATTTTACACTTCGTATGGGACCAACTTCAATAACTTCCTGCTCTTTATTTATATATGCTCCATAAAAATCAATAACGTGATTAAGAGAAACACCAATTGAAGCCATAGCTTTAATTGGTAGTTTAATCAATGTATTTCTATCAATGGCTGAAAGATGTCCATCTGATGATGGATGAGTATGTAAGCATCGACTCCCTCTACTGATTTTGTCAGAAACTGAAGCTGAACTTATATCACCTACTGCAAGTTGTTCAACAATACCATTATTATTAATAAAAACTACAATTTCTCTATTAACTTGACTAGATACATAAGCAATTATTTGTTCAATTTCTTCATTTGTATATGTATCTTTATCGCTTCTAATATCGAATATTAATTGCAATTCATCAAGAAGGCTTCTTTTCATTCCATTAGTATTTCCGCTGATTTCTTGTTTTTTCAAATCTACTCCCCTGCAATTGCAAGATTCTCAATTATAATACTTGGAGAACCTATATTTCCAGATGTTGAAAAAGATAAATCGTTACCAACTTCATTCATCTTTGTAAGTAATGTAAAGTAATTACCAGAGACAGTAATCTGATTAACAGCTCTGGTTATTTCACCATTTTCTATTAAGAAACCTTTAGCTCCCAGTGAAAAATCTCCAGAAATAGTATTAAACCCAGAATGCATTCCTGATAATTCTGTAATATATAAACCATTACTTATTTGAGTAACTAACTGAGAAAAATCTTTACTACCTTTTTTTATATATAAATTTGTTGGTGCAATTCCTATTGTTGATTTATATGACACTCTTGAAGCATTACCTGTAGTTTTCACTCCATCCTTCTTTGCTGCTTTTAAATTATATAAGTAGGTTGTAAGCTTACCACTTTTAATAATTTCCTTATATTCGGTTGGAACGCCTTCTCCGTCAAATGAAGCTGTTGCTTCACCATTTATTAAAAATGGATCGTCAATTATTGATATACATGGATTAGCTACTAATTGTCCTAACTTACCTTTTAACATTGATATTCCTTTTTGTACAGCTCGTGCAGAAAACATTGATGAAATAGTTCCTAATAAGTCAGCTGAAACTCTGTTATTTAACAATATAGGGTATTCACCTGTTTTAATAGGTTTCGCATTAAGCATCTTAATTGCTTCATCAACAGCCTTTTTTGCCATTTTCTCTGGATCATATTTTGTAAAGTCATTTGATATAACAAACTCAAATCCTGTACTCATCTCATTACCTTCAGCAACTGCTAAATAAATATATGAAAATGCACCATTAGATTTTTCTTGTAAAGAAAGTCCCTTATTATTCATTAGTAGGGTATTTGAAGTGCCAGAAGAAAACATACATGCTTGATTAGCTACCACTCTACTGTCTAAAGAATAAGCATATTTATCCATCTCCTTAGCAAAAGCGATTTTTTCACTTTCACTAACTAAATCAAGACTTTTATTATAAGTAGTAACTTCTTGATATTTTAAAGCTCCTTTAAAAATAACATCTTGGTCTTCACTATCATTGATTATAGCATTTTCGATAACGTCTTTTATTAGCAAATTTATGGAATCTTTTGAAACCTTTTCAGTATATGAGTAACCAATTTTTCCATTATAAAATCCTCTAAATCCTAATCCAATAGAATTTGCAAGTTTATAATCTTCAATATCTCCTTTAAAAATATTGACTGAAAAATTTTCACCTTCACTAAAATATGCTTCCATATCTTGTATGTTTTGTGCCTTAGCTTGCACAAAAAGCTGTTCAATTAATGCTTTATATTCACTCATATTATCTACCCCCTACTGTAATGGATGCTACTCTTAGTGCAGGTTGTCCCACATTTGCAGGAATGTTACCACTCTTAGAACCACACATTCCTTGATCCATATCTAGATTATTTGCAATCATATCAATATCATGTAATATCTCGTTACCTTTTCCGATTAGTGTTGCTCCTCTAACAGGTTTCCCAATTTTACCCTTATTAATTAGATATCCTTCTAAAACTGCAAAATTAAACTCACCTGTAGCTGGATTAACACTTCCACCACCCATCTGTTTAGCATATAATCCATGATCAGTAGCTGATATAATTTCATCAAGTGTGTGTTTCCCATTTGTAATAAAAGTATTAGACATTCTTGAAGTAGGTGCAAAACGATAGCTTTGTCTTCTTGCAGAACCTGTTGAAGGCATATTCATTCTTATTCCATTAAGTCTATCAATCATGTACCCTTGTAAGATTCCATCTTTTATAAGAACTCTACGTTGATTATCGCTTCCCTCATCATCAATATTAGTTGAACCCCATTGGTTTTTCATTGTTCCATCATCAATGGCTGTTACAATATCTGAAGCAATTTTTTGCCCTATCTTTCCAGCAAAAACTGATGTTCCTTTAGCAACTGATGTTGCTTCTAGGCTATGACCACAAGCTTCATGGAAGATAACACCACCAAACCCATTATCAATTATTACAGGATATGTACCTGAATCAATATAACTAGCATTGACCATTGTTTTTGCTGTCATTGAAGCTTTAGTAGCTAAATCTTTTATATCTAAACTTTTAATAAATTCAAATCCTGCCATATTACCCGGACGTTTTCCACCTGTTTGCATTTCTCCATTTTTTTCAGCAACAGAATTAATGGTTAAACGACAATATACTCTTTTATCTTCAACGTATAGCCCATCTGTATTGGCAATAGCAATATTTTGAGTTTGATCAGCATAACCAATTGCAACCTGAGAAATAACATCATCATAGTTAAATGCTGTTTCATAGGCTAATTTCATAATATCTAATTTGTCTTTTTTTTCAACCATCTGCGGTAATATTTTAAATGAATGAATTGATTCAATTTCTTTTGTTTGTAAATTGAAAAACATATCACGTTTAATACCTTTAATAGCACTTGCAGCTTTCTTAGCAGTTAAAATTAAATCATCTCTTTTAAAGCTATTTGTATAAGCATAAATTGCATTAGTTCCTGTGAAGATTCTAATACCTACACCAAAATCTCGTCCTGATTGTGTTGACTCTAATTGTCCATCTATGTAACTAATAGAATTTTTAAAATTATCTTCAATAAATAATTCTGCAAAATCCCCTCCAGTAGATAAGGCCGCTAATAACACATCATTAATTGTATTTTTATCGAGCATAATTACTCCCCTTATTATTTAGTAGTTATATTATATCGTAATCGCTCACCATTTAAAAGCACCTTAGGTAAGGTGCTTTCTTTTACGATACTGATTTTAATAATTCTTTTAGGACTAATAATTCGTCCTTACTAAAGGTGAACCCTTTTGACATACTCCCTCGATCAGGAGCCCAGTCACGCAAGTCATATCGTGGATCTTTATCATTAAAACTCACAATGTTCAATTCTCTTGTCCATCCACCTTTTGATTGAGAGACCACTCCTAATCGTTCCATAATTTCATACTTGAAATCACTCATATATAACCTCCTTATAATTGGTAATATATGTAATTTCTAGAAACTCTTCTATTTTCCTTTATTATTTACAATATTTGTTATATTCGCTTATTTCATCTAGCTTTTTACGAGTTTTAGGTATAATATCATCACTTGCTGGGTAACCAACTGTAATTAACAATCCAATATCTTTATTCTTAGGTATTGATAATAATTGCTTTATTTCTTTATTGTTACTCCAACCTAAAATACAAGTTCCTAACCCAAGTTCAGTAGCTTGAAGACAAAAATGTTCTACAGCAATACCTAAATCAATATATGCAAATTCTATATCGGTTAATAGTGTTCCAATTTTTTCACTAAAGTTTCCTTGTTCAATGACAACAACAATAATAATAGGAGCTTGATTAGAAAACTGATTAAATTTTGCAATTTTTCCATAAGTTTCTCTAGCTACTTTTTCTTTAAGTGAAATTTCATTTACTACAATAAATTTCCACGGCTGTGAGTTGCATGCTGATGGTGCTAATCTAGCTACTTCAAGACATAACAATATTTTTTCTTGTTCAACTTGTTTTTCAAGATAATTCCTACAACTTTGACGCTGATTAACTAATTGTGAAAAATCCATGGTTTCTCTCCTATGTTTTTTTTTGTATAATCATAGTATATACCATTTAAGGGAGAAAATTAATGAAACTATATTATGATAATAATAAATTAAAAATTCCAAAACCTACCTGCTCATGTACTCATCATCAAGTAATAAATAGTGATATTTATATTGGTAGTGATATTTTAAAAAATCTACCTTTATATATTAGCAAAAAAATCTCTGGTAAAAAATGCCTCCTTGTAACTGATAATAACCTTTTCACCTTATATGGTAATCAAATCTTACCTATACTTACAAAAGATTATGATGTTAAATTAGCAATACCCTCTGTAGAAGGTCACTTACAACCAAATCAGTATGCATTAGGAGATATTATGATGGCACTTGATGACGATTGCGATTTTTTAATAGCATTTGGTTCAGGTACTATAAATGATTTAACAAGATATGTGGCATTTAACTGTAACTTGCCTTTTATAAGTGTGGGAACTGCACCTTCAATGGATGGTTATTTATCTGTTGTTGCTCCAATGTTAAGCGATGATCTAAAAATAAATAAACCTGCTAAGTATCCTATTGTCTGTGTTTTTGACATAGATATTATGAGAAAAGCCCCAGATGATATGATTTTTGCAGGATTTGGTGATGTGATTGGTAAATATATTGCAAAAGCTGATTGGATACTAGGAAATATTATTAATAATGAAAGAATATGTCCTTTTTGCTTAGATATAATTGATGAAGCCATTTCTCTATGTGAAACAAATATTTTGGAAATAAAAAATAAAACAGAAAAGGGAATAAAAGCATTACTAGAAGCATTACTACTAACAGGATTAGCTATGTTACTAAATGGTGATTCTAGGCCTGCCGCCTCTAACGAACATAATATGGGTCACTTTATAGAAATGAAAAAACTTACGGCCAAGCAACCTCACCCTTCTCATGGAGAAGCTGTTGGTGTAGCAACCCTTTATTGTTTAGACTTGTATCAACTATTTTTTAATTATGATTTTACTTCCATTTCAGTTAGTAAAATTGTTTTAAATCAACCATCACCACTTCATAGAGAACAAGCTATCTTAAAAGCTTATGGTCAGACAATAGGTCCATCTATTATTAAGAATAATGTTGATGAACCAATTACAAAAGATGAACAAGAAAGACGAATATCTGTCTTTTTAAAACAATATGATACCATAAAAGAAAATTTATCCTTCTTACCAACAAGAAGTAAAATGACCAAATTTTATAAAGAGCTTAATGGTGCTATTAATGCAAAAGAATTAGCAATTGATAAATCTCTACTTACAGGTGCTTTATTATATGCTAAAGATTATAGAAGCCGATATACGATATTTAAATTAGCTGATGAATTAGGAATACTACACAAGTTAGTTAATCACATGGTTCAATATGAATAGAAATAATTGTATCTTGTCCAAGTAACTGCTTAAAGTTTTCTTCTAACTCCACAGTTATTTGATGAGAGTCAGTAACTGATAAATCACTTTCTACTAATACATGGACGTCAATTGCATGGTGAGAACCAATTCTTCTTGTTCTCAAATAATGAAATTCACAGACTTGTTTGTTCTTTTGTAAAACACCTTTAATATCTTGAACTTGATCTTGATTAAGTGATTTTTCAGTTAATACTTCTAATGAGGGTTTAAAAATTTTATAGGCAGCTTTAAAAAGGAAAAAACAAACAAATAGCTGTGCTAAAGGATCCATAAAGGAATATGATTGACCAGCAATTACAATGAATAAAGCAGCAATTAATACACCTAAGGAAGATATAGCATCACTTCTTTGATGGTATGCATTAGCAATTACTACTTCTGAACCGATCTTTCTTCCTTTATTAATTGTATATCGATATATAAGTTCTTTACTAAGAAAAGATATACCTGCTACATATAATACAATACTGCCATATGTAGGTAAAACATTACCTCTAAAACAATCAATTAAACCTATAATTCCTGATTTTGCAATATTATATCCTGCAATAAATAAGGCAACACTTACTATTAATGTAGCAAATGTTTCAAATTTCCCATGACCATAATTATGATCAGCATCAGCAGGTTTTGATGATATATGAATTGATACATAAACAATTATATCAGTTAGTAAATCTGATAAAGAATGGATACCATCTGCAACTAACGCACCACTTTTTGCAATAGAACCAATAATAATCTTTCCTAATGTTAATATCACATTCACAAGAAAATTTATAAACGTTGTTCTTTTAGCAATTTTTTCTTTCATATTGTATCCATTCCATCAAATGTAAGTTGATTGCTAATTGTTTCTTCTTCATCTCTTACTTTATTTTTTAATTGATTTCCTAGAACAAAAAATCCTTTATCTATCTCTCTAAAGGTAAGTCCATGAGTTTTTCTTAAATATGAACACAAACTACAATATTGATGATAATGAGACCACAAGGTTGGTTTTGTATTTAAATATACACTTTTATTTGTTAATTCAACATATACCTTCCAAACTTTATCATTCATAATTGGATAATCATTTGGTTTAAATATATGTACATAAAAACTAGGGAGTATAATTGAATTTTTTGTAATATTATTAGCATATTTAATAAAATTTTCATATGGAAGGTGATTATTTTTAAATGATAAACCTGCCCATAAGTGTGCTTCATCTAATGCTTTTTCAATTGCATTGTCATTATTAGGTGTTGTTCTAGATAAATAATATATTTTATCTTTAACAAATACTCTATCAACAGATGCTTCTGCTTTTATAGTGGTTACTTTTCCTAAAAACCATAGTATCAAATACTTAACACAATCTTTTAAATTCTCATCGGGTTCTATTGATTTATATACTTTATGAAGAAAATATTCATAAAACTCTTCTGAATATTTAGTTGAATCATATTGATTAAAAGCTGTGATAATTTCTTGCTTAGTAATCATCTATACACCTAATTCTTTCATATATATAAATTATATAGTACTAGCGCATGATTATCAATTATGGTAATTTTTGTACATGGTTTAAATGATTTTTACTCAACTGTTACACTCTTTGCTAAGTTCCTTGGTTTGTCCACATCATTTCCTTTATAAACAGAACAATGATAAGCAAATAGTTGCATTGGAGTAACTGCTATAATTGGAGCAAATAGTGGATCAACATTAGGAATTGGTAAAATAATATCTGCAATTTCATTGATTTTTTCCACTTGCTCTTCTTGAGTAATTACAATTACAAATGCCCCTCTTGCTTTTATTTCTCTAATATTACTAATCATTTTTTCAAGTATATCAGGTTGTGTTAATGAACAAATAACTGGCGTTCCCTTTTCAATTAGAGCAATAGTACCATGTTTTAATTCGCCTCCTGGATATGCTTCAGAATGAATATATGATATTTCTTTTAATTTAAGGCTTCCCTCCATAGATAAAGCATAATCAAGTCCTCTCCCCATAAAGAAAATACTTTTACTGTTGTAAAGCAGTGAAGCTGTTTTCATTACTTGATCTGTTGAATTTAAAATGTGTTCAATCATTTTAGGAACATCTTGTAACTGATTAACATAGTCTTTGTATTTTTCTCCTTTATAAAAACTTAAAGCTAATAGGTAAATAGCTGATAATTGAGTTGAATATGCCTTAGTAGATGCAACTGCTATCTCAGGACCTGCCCATGTGTATAACACATCATCAGCTTCTCTAGCAATAGAAGAACCAACAACATTAACAATGGCTAGAACTTTTGAATTGTTCTCCTTTGCTTTTCGCAAAGCAAATAAAGTATCAATAGTTTCTCCTGATTGAGATATAATTATGGTTAAGGTATGTTTATCAATTATTGGATCACGATATCTAAATTCACTAGCAACATCCACTTCAACAGGAATACGTAGTAGTTTTTCAAATAGATACTTTCCAACTACTCCAGCATGATAAGCTGTTCCACATGCAACAATTATAATTTTTTTTGGTCTTTTCAATACCAACTGATCTAATATTATCTCATTATTTTTAATTCTAGGTCCAATTGTTTTAGTAATTGCCACAGGTTCTTCATGAATTTCTTTTAACATAAAATGTTCATAACCTTCTTTTTCAGAAGCATTTTCATCCCAAGTTACTTTCATGGTTTGCTTTTCTATCTTTTTACCTAATGAATTATAAAAAGTTACTAATTTGCTGCTTATGATTGCTATTTCATGATCTTCCATAATATATATATCTCTTGTGTACTTTAAAATTGCTGGAATATCTGATGCAATAAAATTTTCATTTTTCCCTTTACCCACAATTAGTGGACTATCTTTTCTCACACAAAACACCTGATCAGGATAATCATTACAAATTATACTAAGTGCATATGAACCTTCTAATTGATGGATTGTTTTAAATAGTGCCTCAATAACATCGCCTTTATAATGATAGTGTAATAGATGAGTAATAACTTCTGAATCTGTAGTAGATTCAAAATTATAACCATCAACTATTAGTTGTTCTCTAATACTCATATAATTTTCAATAATGCCATTGTGAACAATACAAAAACGATTATCTCTACTTACATGGGGGTGAGAATTAATGTCACTTGGCTCACCATGTGTTGCCCACCTAGTATGTCCAATACCAACATGATGTTCTTCTTTTATTTCATCACTAACAATATTTTGTAAATTAACCAATCGGCCTTTACACTTTTTAACTTTTATTTCCCCTTGTGAAAGATAAGCAATCCCTGCTGAATCATAACCACGATACTCGAGTTTTTTTAATCCATGCATTAACATAGCTACTGCATTTTTATCTCCAGCATAGCCAACAATACCACACATAATGGTTCCTCCTATTTATTCGTTATATGGGATAATAAGAATCACTTAATATTTTCTTTGTTCTATCATCACTGATAGTTTTTAAAAAACATCTTTCGATTAGTGAAAACCGGAAGGAATCCGCCGAATTTTTCGATTAACCTTCTCCTCGTCAACAAGTTTTCTTGTCCTGGCGCTATTAATATTATTTAATTATTATCCAAGTTTCTTTTCTACAAGATCTGCTAATTGATCAGCCATTTGCTGTATCATTTTACAGTCTTGTCCTTCAATCATTACTCTAACCACAGGTTCTGTTCCAGACGGACGTAAAACAATTCGTCCTTCACCATGTAGTTTTTCTTCAATTTGCTTATGAAGTGACATTATTTCATCATTCTTAAACAACTGATTTTTATGCCTGTTTTTAACTTTAGCATTAACAATCACTTGTGGATATTTTATCACAAGTTCTTGAATAGTTGAAGCATTTATCTTATCCTCTTTAATAATTTCTAGTAATTTTATTGATGTTAATATTCCATCCCCTGTAGTATTATATCTATGAATAATTACATGACCTGATTGCTCTCCACCAATTTGAAAATTATTTTTTTTCATTTCTTCAATTACATATCGATCACCAACTTTAGTTCTCATTAAATGCAATCCATTATCATTAGCAAATTTTTGAAGACCCATATTTGACATTACTGTAGCTACAATTGTATTACCTTGTAATTGGTTTTTTTTCTTCATGGATAAAGCAATAATACCTAGCATCTTATCTCCATTAATCTCTTCTCCAAATTCATCAATTGCAATAACTCTATCAGCATCACCATCGTATGCAAATCCCATTGAGTATTGACCATCTTTCATTAAAGATGAAATATGATTAGTATGAGTTGATCCACAATTTTCATTAATATTTAATCCGTCTGGATTGTTACCAATTATTGTTGCATTAACATTTAATTTTTCAAAAACTTGTTTAGCTATTGCATAAGCAGCACCATTAGCACAGTCAAGAGCTACATTCATACCTGAAATATCTGTATCAACTGTGCTAACTAAAAAATCAATATATTCATTAATCAATTGTGGTTGGTAATGAATTCGTCCAATTTCTTTTCCTGTTTTATGAGGTAATCGTTTTTTTGAGATAATGAATTCTTCTATCTGATCTTCAATATCATCAGATAACTTAAAGCCAAAACTATCAAAAAATTTAATACCATTAAATTCAAATGAATTATGGGATGCAGAAATAACAACTCCAGCATCTGCTTTAATTTTTCTTGTTAAGTATGCAATTCCAGGTGTAGGAATAACTCCTACCTTAATTACATCAGCTCCAACTGAACATAATCCTGCAAATAAGGCACATTCTAGCATATCACACGAAATTCTCGTATCCGTGCCAACTATTATTTTAGGAACATGAGCTACTTCTCCTGCTAAAACATGTGCACATGCTTGTCCTAATTTAAATGCTAAGTCTGATGTCAATTCCTTATTAGCAATACCTCTAACTCCATCTGTCCCAAATAATCTTCCCATATCTTTACTCCATTTCTACCATTTATTATTATAGGTAGATATTATTTTTTCTGCTAATTTTAACCCATCAACTGCTGATGAGGTTATACCTCCTGCATACCCTGAACCTTCTCCACCAACATATAAACCTTCAAAGTTTTGTGCTAGAAAATTTTCATCACGTAGAATTCTTACAGGTGAACTAGTTCTAGTTTCATATCCAGTAATAATTGCATCATCATCTAAAAAACAAGGTAACCTTCTATTAAATGCCACTGCTGATTTACACAGTGTATCATATATCTTATTAGGTAGTAATTTACTAACCTGACCAATAGTATAACCACTAGTAGCACTTGGTTTAATATG
>JAUUZE010000118.1 GCA_030590175.1 Clostridia bacterium | reverse complement strand
TTTTTGCAGCTCTCTTTGAAACATATAGATGACTAGTTCCATGGAAACCATATCTTCTTACCATATAATCGTTATACCATTTATCTGGAATTGCATACCTAAATGCTGGTTGTTCAATGTCACCATGGAATGCTGTGTCAAATACTGCCACATTTGGAACACCTGGTAATAATTTTTCTGCGACCAATATGCCTTGTAAATTAACAGGATTATGTAATGGAGCAACTGGAGATAATTCTTCAATTGTGTTTTTAACATGCTCGTCAATTAGCACACTATTTTTATAAACTGAACCCCCATGTACTACTCTATGACCAATTGCAATAATTGTATCTTTTTTCATATCATGATCTTCAAAAATCTTAAACATATCTTTTAATGCATCTTCGTGATTAGCAAATTGTATTTCATACTTTTTTTTAGTACCATTAAGTGAAAACTTCATAGTACTACGTTCAAGATTCCCTATTTCTTCTGCTACCCCATTAATAACAGGTTCAACTGTATAATCATCTTTAACCAAAAAAAGGTTATATTTTAGTGATGAGCTTCCGCAATTAAGTGATAATATGGTTTTTTTCATTTTTTTCTCCTTGTTTAAGTAATTTTAACTTCGCATTTTGTTTTTGCGCTTTTATATATTGCATCTAAAATTTTCATTAAATCCACTCCATCTTTAACTGGATTAATGCAAGTTGTATTATTAGAAATACAATCAATAAAATGATTTATTTCTTGTTGGAATATATCTTGAAAGAAATTCTTCTCTTTTGAGTAATTTGGAGTAATATCCACATTGTACCCATCAATATTAGAAATAATTTCAAATTCAGGTTCTATTTTAGCACCAGCTTTTGTACCATATAATTCGCAAAAAAGGTAATCTTCTTTAATATGCATAGAAAAACTTGTTTCTATAGATAATACTGCACCATTTTCAAAAGTAACCATAGCTTTTGCAAAGTCTTCAACATTTGACAGTGTTCCTTTGTCAACTGGTGAATAACGATCTACCATTTTTACATCTAATCTTGGTCCAAGTAAATTATTTGTTACACCAAATGCTTTTACAGCTACAGGTTTACCCATTATATATCTACAAAGATCAATCATATGAACACCTAAATCTATTAATGGCCCTCCACCTGATTTAGAAATATCAGAAAACCATCCAGTAGGATTACCATTACGTCTTAAACAACCTGTTTTAGCATAATATATTTCACCTAGAAATCCTTTTTCTGCAAAATCTTTTAAAATAGTAGCATTTCTTCCAAAACGTCTAACAAAACCTACCATTAAAAGTTTATTATTATCTTTAGAAGCTTTTTCCATTGCAATAGCTTCTTTAGTATTCATAGCAAGAGGTTTTTCACAAAGAACATGTTTTTTTGCATTTAAAGCATCTATTGTTATTTCTGCATGTGAATTATTCCAAGTACAAACACTCACGGCATCTATATCTTTATTATTTAATAAATCGCGATGATTATTATAAAAATTAGGTATATTATATTCTTTACTATATTCTTTAGCACGTTTTTCATTTATATCACAAACTGCGATAACTTTGACATCATTATTATTCAAATAACTTTTCATATGAACATTACTTATGTTACCACAACCAATAATTCCAATGTTTATCATGCTTAAGTATCTCCTTTTTTACAAAACCAAAATATATTATATCATATTTTATATTATTTACGGTTAATATATTCTAATATATTTTTTACAGTATCTTGTAGTACATTATTGCTATTCAAAACATATTCAGCTGTTTTTAAATATAGTTTTTCTCGGTTTTTAAACAACTCATATATTGCATCTTCATTATTATTTAATAGTGGTCTATCAGTAAAATCAGTAGAATTAATAATATCTTTTAATTGTCGACTTATATAAATCACCTTTGTTTCATTTTTAAGTAATAAACGATTACTTTTTTTTAGAATTATACCGCCACCTGTAGAAATAACACAGTTATCTTTTTTAACAACTTCTTCAAGTATTTCTGTTTCAATTTCTCTAAACAAATTTTCTCCCAATGAAAAAATTTTATCAATACTTCCGTGTTTTTTTACAATTTCACTATCAATATCAATAAATTCCATATTTAATATTTTTGCAATAATTTTTCCCACTGTGGTTTTTCCACATCCAGACATTCCAATTAATGATATTCTCATAATTTATCACTCATTTTTTCATATATTTCATTAATCAATTGTGAATCAAAAGATCTTCCTAACCAAATTTCCTGAGATTTGATAGCTTGTGCTACTAGCATGTATAATCCATTAGCAGTTTGTAAACCGTTTTTATTAGCAATACTTAAAAAAACAGTTTCTAAAGGATTATATATTAAGTCAATTGCACAACTAAATTTTTTAATAATTAATTCACTAACTACACATTTATTTACATTAGGATACATCCCAACAGGAGTTGTATTTACAAGTCCATAATATGATTTAGGTGATATAATTTCAAGTTCTTCATACGAGATAAAGCTTTTGTTTCTTTTATTTCTAGATACTACTTTAATAACGTTTGCACCTTTATCTTTTAATGCTACTTTAACGCTTTCATGTGAGCCACCACTCCCTAATATTATCCAATCTTTATCTTTAATTTGAATTTTTTGATTTTCAAGTGTTTTTAAAAACCCAAAATAATCACTATTATCACCATAAAACTTATTATCTTTATAGGTAATAGTATTAATAGCACCTATTTTCTTTGCTTGTTCTGATATAACATCAAGATATTGAAATACTTCTTTTTTATATGGTATTGTTACATTTAAATTGTGTATATCGTTATTTTTACACATTTGTAAAAAATTGCTTATTTCTTCTTTAGAAGATACTTCATATAACTTATAGTTTCCTTTTATGCCTGTAATTTCATAAAATATATTATGAATAATAGCAGAATAACTGTGCGAAAGTTTTTTACCTAGTAGTCCTTGATTCATGCTTCACTTCCTTTAATATCATAACATCCAAGTAATTTATAATATCCACAGTTTAATTTAACAATTTCTAGTGCATCGCTTACTTTCTTTTCATTGATATTACCAGCAATATCTAAATAGAAATAATATTCAAATTTACGTTTAATATGTGGACGTGATTCTATTCTTGTTATATTAATATTATAGTCATAAAATGTTTTTAAAATAGTAAATAATGCACCTGGTTTATGTGAAGCTGTAAATACAAAACTTGTTTTTGATGCAAATTCATTAACTTGTAAAAGCTTTTTAACTACTATAAATCTAGTTGTATTAATCTTAATATCTTGAATGTTTTCATCTAAAACTTCAAGATTATATAATTTTGATGCTTTCTTAGAAGCAATTGCACCTTTTTGTACATCATCCCAAATGGAAACATCTCTTGCTGCAACTGCAGTATTAGAATAAGGAGTTGCTAATACTTCACTATTTGCTTTGAAATATTGTTCACATTGCATTAAGGCTTGTGGATGTGAATAAACAAAAACTAAATCGCTTTTTTTACTGCCTTTAACACCAAGTAAACAATGATTAATTTTTACATCAATTTGAGATGTTATAAATAAGTTATATTCTCTTAACAAATCTAAAACGTCATTAATACTTCCAGTTGAAGTGTTTTCATATGGGACAACACCTTCTTCTACCTCATCTTTGGAAACTGCAATAAATAAATCTTCAAAAGAGTGATAATTTCGTCTTATGATTTTTTCATCATATAGTTTATCAACTGCACTATCACTAAAAGATCCAAATACTCCTTGAAACCCAACAGATGTTACTTGTTTATTTTTACTAGTAATATTATGAATAGTAGTGGGAATCAATTGATTTTGATAATTTTTACTTATTTCCATTATATTTTCAAAAAAACTTTTAACATAATCAGTTAATTCTACATTTTCTACTTTATCAATTGCCCTTTTAATAACCTGTTTTTCTCTTGTTGCATCATAAATTGGTTTGTTAGTTGCAATTTTGTCTCTAGCAACTTTAATTATAATTGTCATCCTCTTTTCAAATAACGCAACTAATTGACTATCAATTTTATTTATTTCATTTCTGATATCTTCTAAATTACTCATTTAATATTCTCCAATAATAAGTCATACATTACAAGAGCGCTAAGAGCTTCTACTACTGGAACTGCTCTAATCCCAATACAAGGATCATGTCTACCGTTTATCTCAATTGTAACATTCTCTTTAGTAACAAAATTAATTGTATGTTGTTTTTTTGCAATAGAAGGTGTTGGTTTCATAACAATAGTAAATGTTATTGGCATACCATTGGATATCCCACCTAAAATACCCCCCATATGATTGGTTATTGTTTTTATTTCTTTATTTTGATTATAGTAAATCACATCATTAGATTTACTTCCTTTCATTAAAGCCAATGAAAATCCTTCACCAAAAGAAATTCCTTTCATCCCAGGAATACAAAATAGAGTTTTTGATAATCTACTTTCTATTGACTGATCAGAATGTTCTCCTAAACCAATTGGTAAATTATATACAACTGTTTCAACTTTACTTCCCACTGAATCTAGTTGCTTTCTAATATCATCAATATATGAGATTAGTCCAACTGATAATTCTTTATTAATTACTGGGAATTTATTAGAAAGAATCAATTTTTGTTGTTTGCTTTCATATAATAATTGATTTAGTTTAATATCTTGTTTATCACCAATTGATAATAGATGAGAAACAATAAATATACCTTTTTTTTCTAATTCTTTTTTTGCAATAGAACCTGCAAAAACCATAGGTGCTGTTAAACGGCCAGAGAATGGTCCTCCACCTTTCATGTCCATAGTCCCATTATACTTAAAAAACGCTGTTAAATCAGCATGTGCAGGCCGTGGTGTATTAATAAGTTTCTGATAATCTTTTGATTTCTTATTAGTATTTTTAATTACAGCTTTAATAGGTAGTCCTGTTGTAATATCATTATTAATACCACTTTTTATTAAAACTTCATCCGCTTCATCTCGCAAAGTAGTCGCTCTACTTTTACCAGGTCTTCGCCTATCCATCATTTCTTTAATATATTCATTATTTAAAGTTATTCCTTTTGGAAAACCTGTAATAAGAACACCAATTTCTTCACCATGTGATGTGCCAAATATATTAAGTGAAAAGTTATTAAATTTGATATTCATTAATTTGCCCTCCAAGTGATTGTAAATCATGATAAAAATCAGGATAAGATTTATTAATACATTCTGCATTTTTAATTATCAGTTGTTCCATAACAACAGGTGCAAGAGATGAAAATGCCATTGCGATTCTATGATCGTTATATGAATGAACAACTCCATGCTTAATTTTATGATTACCGACAATGGTAATTTCACTTTTTTTCTCAATTACATGAACTCTAAGTGATTGTAAATTTGTAGAAATTGCTTTTAATCTATCACTTTCTTTTTTACGTAATCGTTGTGCATTTATTAGTGTTGTCTTTCCTTTAGCTACAGCTGCATATACTGCTAAAGCAGGTGCAATATCAGGACATCCTGAAACATCAATTACCGTGTTTTCTTCTTTTTGTATTTCATATAAATATTTTATTATATTAGAATCTGGTTGAAATGTTTTTAAATTTAAACCTTTGACTGTTATATTACTACCTAACATATTCATTACATAAAAATATCCACAATTAGACCAATCCCCTTCAATGATTACATTAGTTGGTTCATAGATTTGATTGTCAATAATATATCCATCAATTGTCTGTTTAACTTCAACACCAAATTGTCTCATAACATCAATGGTCATATCTACATATCCTTTTGATTCAAAGTTTCCAGTAACAATAATTTGATGTTTTCCTGGAACTAAGGGTAAAGCCATTAATAAACCTGATATATATTGACTTGAAACATCAGATTTAATGCGATATACACCACCTTTTAACACACCATTAATTGTTAAGGGTAAATTATATTCTAAATGATTAAATTCTATTTTATCTTGTGTAAATATCTTGTATGTTTCATCTAAAGGTCTCATAGGTAATTTACCTTCACCTATAAATGTGGTTTCACCACCTAATGCTGCAAATACCATTGTTAAAAATCTTAATGTAGAACCAGATTCATGACAATTTATAATCCTCTTATTCTCTATATTTCTTTTTCGCGTATCAACTGTTAAAACATATCTTCCTTCATAAGCACTTTTTGCAAGAGATATTTTAGCTTCACTTTGTCTCATTCCTTCAATTGTTGCAATGATATCCTGTGATAACACTACATTGTCAATAATACTAATACCTTCAGCTAAGCATGCACATATAATTTTTCTATGAGCATCACTTTTTGAAGGTTGTGCTAAAATTTCACCTGATAATTTAGAATAAGAGATTTTCATATCCATTATATTGTCTCCAACATATCATAAAATTTAACAAGATTTATTTTATGAATATATGCTTTCCCCAATTTTTTTAATAAAATTAAATGTAGAAATTGATTCATATTTTTTTTATCATTACTAATATATTTAACCAACTCTAATATATTTCCAGAATATTCATAAGG
>JAUUZE010000097.1 GCA_030590175.1 Clostridia bacterium | reverse complement strand
ATAAACAAGCAAAAGATATTTGCAAGGTAGTAACAAAGTTTAAATTAGGAAACATACCAAGAGGAGAAGTAGAAAAAAATATTTATCAATCAATAGAAAAATCGCTGTTAAATTTAGGAGTTAATCATGTTGAAGCGTTATTAATGCATGATGCCAAAGAATATAAAACATATCATAATGAAATTGATAAAACTTTTGAAAAATTATTAAATGAAAAGCTGATTAATAAAGCAGGGGCTAGTGGATATACGTTTGATGAGATAAAAGACATGTTGTCAAATGAGATATATACTTGTTATCAATTACCAATAAATATGTTAGATCAACGTATAACAGCACATATGGACAAAAAAGAAAAACTTCGACAAGTTACACTTTATGTTAGAAGTGTTTATTTACAAGGAATTTTCTTTCGCAAGCCAAGTAAACTTACTGGTAATTTAAAAGAAATAAAACCATACCTAAATAAGGTAATAGCTTTAGCCGATAAAGAAAATATGACTATTGCTGAATTAGCAATGAGGTATGTGAACAGTCTTACTTATGTCAACTCACTGGTAATTGGATGTGATAATAGCAAACAAGTAAAAGAGAATATAGCTTTACTAAAAAAACCTACTTTTTCAGTTGATAAAATGAGTGAAATTGAAGTATTATTACAAGGAGTACCTGAGTGGATATTTTTCCCAATATTATGGGACAAACAAGAATAGTGAGGAAAATAAATGAATATACTTGATAAATTTTCATTAGTAGGAAAAGTGGCATTAGTAACAGGTGGATCAGGGTTGTATGGTAGACAGATGGTAATCGCCTTAGCACAGGCAGGAGCTATAACATATACAGCCTCTAGAAATCTAGAAAAATTAACAGAGTTTACAGACAAATTAAAAAGCGAAGAAAACTTAACTGTTATTCCATTAAGTTATGATCAAAGCGACCATAAATCTATTATTGATTTAAAAAACGAGATTGTAAAACGAAGTGGAAAAATAGATATACTGATTAATAACTCTGTAGCAAGAAGTGGACATATTGCTGATTTGACAGCTGAAAAATTAGATAATGATTTTAAAGTAAATGGAACAGGATTAATACTAATGCATCGTGAGTTTGCTGATCAAATGGCTATTCAAGGAAGTGGGTCAATTATTAATATTGGATCTATTTATGGTTTAGTAGGGTATGATGACTGGCTATATGAAGGAACAGGGTTGAAAAAAACAGGTGGAGCTGCCTATTACTATAACAAAGGAGGCATTGCTAATTTAACTAAGTTTTTTGCAGGATACTATGGACCTAAAGGGGTTAGAGTAAATTGTATTCACCCAGGAGGATATGAGACACCTACTACACCTAAAGATTTTAAACAAAATTATACTAATAAAACTTTCTTAAAAAGAATGGCAAATGATGATGATATGAAAGGTATATTAGTTTTTCTTGCAAGTGATGCATCAGGTTATATCACAGGAACAAATATTCCAGTTGATGGTGGATTAACAGCTAAATAAATTTAGAAAATGAGGATATTATGAGTGCAATTATAAAGAAAAAACAAATAAATTTAGCCATGGTTGGTATGGTTGCTGAGAACGGTCATCCATATTCTTGGAGTGCAATTTGTAATGGTTATGATGAAGATGAGATGAAAAAGTGTGGGTATCCAGTCATTCCTCAGTATTTAGGAGAACAACCTAAAGAAACGCTAACTATTCCTGATGTAAATGTAACACATATTTGGTGTGATGATTATGAGCAAGCAAAACATGTAGCAAAAGCATCTCTTATTCCTAATGTGGTTAAAAACCCAGAAGATGTTATTGGAAAAGTAGATGCAGTTGTAATTCCTACAGATAAAGGGTGGGAGCATGTTAATAGAGTGCGACCATTTATGAAAGCAAATATTCCTGTTTTTATTGATAAACCTATGTGTGATAATGAAAAAGATTTGCTACAGTTTATAAAATGGCATAAAGAAGGTAAAAATTTTATATCATCTAGTTCCATGAGGTATAACCCTGGATTACAAGAACTAAGAGAAGATACATCACAATATGGTAATTTAAAATATGCAACCATTACCACAGCAAAAACTTGGGAACGATATGGAATACATGCATTAGAAGGAATATACACAATTGTAAAACCAGGTTTTATTTCAGTAAGAAATTCAGGAAATGACAAGCGAGATATTATTCATCTAAAACACCAAAAGGATATTGATGTGGTTATTGCGGCAATTTATGACATGAAAGGTTGTTTTGGAAAGGTACTATTAGGTGGAGACAAAGGATTTACTTTTGCAGAGACTGGGGGGTCATATTTTTCATTTAGAAATCAACTAGAGGCATTTGTTAGTTATCTAAGAACAGGGATAATGCCCTTTGAGTTTAGTGAAACCGTTGAATTAATGAAAATTATTATAGCTGGTATTATAAGTAAAAACGAGAATAATAGAGAAGTATTATTAGAAGAGATAAAGGGATTATAATGAAAAAAGATAATAAATATTGGTTTAATCAATTAGAAAAATATGTGGCAGGGGGTTCATCCACAGGCTCTAAGAGAGCTACATTACAACCAGAAGAACCATCAGTAATTGTTAAAGGTGAAGGTTGTAGAGTTTATGATGCTAATAAAAAAGAATATATTGATTTTAGAAATGGACTAGGTCCAATTACACTAGGTTATAACTATAAAGAAGTAAATAGTGCAATAAAAAGACAATTAAACAAAGGGATTGTTTATGGCCATCCAACACCACTAGAAGCAGAAGTTGCAAAAATGTTTACTAAAATTATACCTTGTGCAGAAAGTGTACGCTTTTTAAAAACAGGAGGAGAAGCACTAGCTGCCTGTATTAAGCTATCTAGGGCTTATACTAATAAAAAACATGTTATACAAATTGGATATAATGGATGGATTAACACCTTAAGTGAAGGTGCGAAGCTTAATCCACGAGACGAATCAACAGGAGTTCCTTTAGGAATTACTGAAGAACTTAGTCAATTACATCATACGGTTAGTTGGAATGATGAACAAACTGTGAAACAATTATATGAAACATATAAAGGAGATATTGCTGCTATTGTAGTTGCAGCTGATTACGAAGAAATTGAAAAGGGACAGACTTTTTATCCATTTCTAAGAAATATAACAAAAAAGAATAAGAGCGTATTAGTTTTTGATGAAATTGTCACAGGTTTTAGAATAGCTTTAGGTGGTGTGTCTGAGTATTTTAACGTGGTTCCTGATTTAACTGTTTTTGCCAAAGGGATTGCAAATGGCATGCCACTATCTTGTTTTTGTGGAAAAAAAGAGATTATGAATTTTGTAACAAAAGGAGCGACAATATCTTCAACTTATGGTGGTGAAGCATTATCACTAGCTGCGTGTAAGCAAGTAATTAAAATATATCAAAAAGAACCTGTTATAAACCATTTGTGGGAAATGGGTGAAAAACTATTTGGCGCTTTAAATAGGTTATTTGAAGAGAAGAATTATGATATTCAGGTAAAAGGATTTCCACCTTGTGCAATTTTTGTAACAAGAGATCAATCGTTTTTACAAGAATTTTTCAAACGCGCATATGCTAATGGAGTTTCATTATATAATGTTTCTTATGTGAATTATTCTCATAAAGAAAAAGATATTGATGAAGTTATAAAAAGACTTTCAGATTGTTAATATGAAGCAATAATTCAAAAGTTCTTACTTATAGAGTGCTGACAAAGGCAAATATAGATATGATATAATATGAGTATCAAAAGGTAAGGGGCAAATCGTATGGAAATATCAATAGGTGCAATTAATAAAATTAATAACATATTTGAAAAAGCTAATAATGAAAAGCGAACCATGCTATATGAGCATGAAGTATATGAATTACTTGATTGGGTAGGGCTTGCGGTTCCAAGAAATGTATTAATTACAGAAAGCAAACAAGTAACACCTACAGTTTTACAACCTTTTGGTGATAAAATTGTAATCAAAGTAGTTTCAAGAGATATTATACATAAACAGAAGCTAGGTGGAGTGAAAATTGTTAATAAGCATGACCATATTTTTGTTCAATATGTAATTGATAAGATGAAAGAAGAGGTTCTTTTACATTATGAAGGAGAATCACCACATATAGAAGGATTTCTCATTGTAGAATTCGTAGAGTTTTCAAGTGGATTAGGTAATGAACTACTATTAGGGATAAAGAGCGATAGAGCTTTTGGACCAGTTATTACACTTAGTAAAGGTGGCGATGATGCAGAGTTTTTTGCTAAGTATTATGATAAGGCTAATCTTGTATTACCCCATTTAAATTTAGAACAAGCAAGAAAACTTGCGAATAGTATTAAAATAAGACATAAATATATTGAAACAGGACATCCTGAATACACAGATTTAATTGCAGAAACCACCTCAATTATAAGTGCACTAGCATATCATTATTCAACTGTTAATTTAGATAAACCAACATATCATATAACTCAAGCAGATTTTAATCCTTTTGTTTTTTCTAAGGAAGGTAATTTTGTTGCAGTTGATGGGTATGTTTCATTTGAAAAGGCACGAGATCAAAACGATGTACTAACGGTTAACACAAACAATTTAATTCCATTTTTTAAACCAAATGGAGTGGCAGTTGTAGGTGTTACTTCTAATCCTAAAAAGTATAGTATGGGAAAAGAAATTGCCCACTTAATGCACGAGTTAGGCAGGAGTGATTTATATTGTGTGAATCCAAAGGGTGGGACAGTGCTATTAGGAGATAAAGAATATCCCCTATATGAAAGCCTTGACCACATTGAACAGACAGTAGAATTAGCTATATACACAGCACCTGCAAAATATATATCTTCTTTCTTTGAAAGTATGGAAAAGAATATACCTAAATCTGTTGTGTTAATTCCAGGAATTCCTTCGGATATAGATTATCAAGAATTTAAAAGTGACCTTAAAAACAAAGTTAAAAAAGGAGTTAGAGTAATTGGTCCTAATTGTATGGGAACCTATTATGGTAAGGGAAAAGATGCCATTGGTGTAAATTCTCTATTTATTGAAGAAGATCGGTTGCATATTGAATCTAATGAAAAAAGCAATGTGGTATTACTATCACAAAGTGGTGGAATGGCCATAACCATGATTGATAAGCTTAAAAACACACCAGTTTTTAAAGCTGTAGTTAGTTTTGGTAATAAATATGATGTGAAAATTACTGATTTACTAGCTTTGTTTGAACTACAAGATATTATTGAAGTTATTGCCCTTTATGTAGAAGGTTTTGACACCTTAGAGGGACGAGCGTTCTTTGAAATGGCTAAGAATTCAAAAAAACCTATTATTGTATATAAAGGAGGCAAAACTGAAGCTGGAGCAAAGGCTGCACAAAGCCATACAGCCTCTATGACTGGTGATTATGAAGTCTTTAAATCAGCATGTCAACAAGCGGATGTAATTTTGTTAGAAGATGCTAGCATGTATATGAATACAATAAAGACTTTTTCATTGTTATCACATAAAAACATTAATGGAATGAGTGTAGCTGGAGTACTAAATGCAGGATTTGAAGCTACAATTGCCTCTGATGAATTAGGTAGTTTACAATTAGCTAAACCAAGTGAAAAAACCATGAAAATATTAAAAAGTATTAATACTCACGGATTAGTTGATGTAAGTAATAGCATCATGGATGTGACACCAATGACTGATGATGTGATGTATGGTAAATATATTGAAGTCTTCTTACAAGATGATAATGTTGATAGTGTGATTGTAGGTGTGGTTCCACATGTTGAAAATATAAAATCAACACCAGACACTTGTCATGATGATAATTCTCTTGCAAATATTGTTGTTAAGCTATTTCATAAATATAATAAGCCAATTATTGTGTCAGTTAATGCTAGTGAATACTATGCAGAGTTTGTTTCTATTATGGAAAAAGGTGGATTACCTGTTTTTACTGACATTCGTTCAGCTGTCAGAACACTAGAAATATTTGCAAAATATAAAAATTTACGTTAAATTGCGAACAAATTGCAAAATAATTCGTTGTAATTAGTGAGAGGAGTTATTTTGCAATGGATGAAATATTAATTAACGAATATCTTGATGGAAAAGACGAATCAATTGATTTACTAATTGACAGGTATTCTAGGCCCCTATATAAACTTTGTTTTAATCTGGTAAAGAATAATTTTGAAGCAGATGATTTATTTCAAGAAACCTGGATAAAAATTATTAGGCATATTCACAAATACAAATCAAAAAACTTTAAGAATTTTCTCTACAAGGTATGTATAAATACCTATAAAGATCAATATCGGAAAAACAAAAGACAGAAAAACTTATTTTCACTAATGGAAGATGAATTGTATATGAGACGATTGGAAAAAGTACAAGCAACCAATAGTGAAAATATTCTTGTGCAAAAAGAATTAGTAAATTATATGATGGAAAATCTCTATTCATTAAAGGACCATTACAGAATTCCCCTCATTTTGTTTTACTTTGATGGTATGCAATACCAAAAGATTGCTGATGTCATGGATGTTTCCATGGGCACAGTTAAATCTAGAATTAGTAAAGGAAAACAAAAGTTAAAAGAAACCATGGAGGTGAATTACAATGTCATATAATATTGATAAAAAACTTGACACCCTAAAAGAATTGGAAATCATTCCATCTTCTTTGTTATTACATAAAACAAAAATGTTAGCAAGAGCTGCAACAGAGCAGCGTAAGAAGAAAGCAGTAATAAATTGGATGCCAACAATGGCCAGTAGTTTAGTTGCAGTAATTGCTATTGTATTTGCAATAATGATGTTTTTAAATGCAAGCAGTGGACAATCAATGATTTCAAGCGATACAGCGGCTATTTATTCTCTAGATATTAATCCTTCTATAGAATTAGGAGTTGATTTATTACAAGAGGTTATTGAAGTAAAAAGTCTAAACGAGGAAGGAAAAGAGCTTTTAAAAGCTGTAAACTGTATTGGTAAAAAATTAGATGAGAGTATAAATGAATTACTACAAATGGCTGAAGAAATGGGTTACATTGATAATAATAGGGAAAATTATGTAATTGTTTCTGAAATTGTTATTAAAGATGATTTTGAATCAATGGAAGACCAAGTTAAAAGTATAATAAAACCTGAATCAGTTAAATTAGTCTTTCTAATTGGTAATCTTGCAAATAAAGAAAGTGCCAATGTTAAAGGAATTTCAACTGGTAAAGAAATATTTCAAGAAAAAGCTAAAGAAATTGGTGTTGATATAAAAGATAGTGATCTTCTTGAAAAAAGTATTAATGAAGTGCTTTTAGGGACTACTCAAGAGCTTGGAGAGATATTTAATGAAAAAGAATATATTGTACCTATTGTTAGCACAGATTCACAAACTGGATATATCTTAGTTAATTGGGAAGCCATAGAAGATGAAGATTTTCAAGGTTATAAAATTGTTATTTCAAAAAATAATGAATCACCTGTATATGATGCAGATGGGTACCTTGTTTACTTAACAGATAAAACTATGACATCATATATAATTGACAATCAGTTAGCTTATACTAATGGCGATTTTGGTGGCTATTTAGAAGACATGGAGAGTTACTATATTAGCGTAAGTGCT
>JAUUZE010000123.1 GCA_030590175.1 Clostridia bacterium | reverse complement strand
GATTGGGGATTACAAAGCACACTAATGATTTCTCCCACACAATGGAGAGAGATTTTTAAACCATTCTATGAAGAAGAATTTAAACTAGCACACAAATTAGGGTTAAAAGTCTTTATGCATAGTTGTGGTTATATAATAGATATTTTACCTGACTTAATAGAAATAGGGCTTGATGTGGCACAACTTGACCAACAATTAAATATGGGACTTGATGAACTAGGTAAATATAAAGGAAAAGTTAGTTTTTGGTGTCCTGTTGATATTCAAGAAGTTATGCCAAAAAATAATATTAAAGAAATAAAAGCTTATGCCAATACCATGGTAGATAAATTGGCAGATGCTCCAAAGGGTGGATTTATTGCTATGACTTATGGTGACCCAGTTGCTGTGGGACATAATATTGAATCTGTACAAGAAATGTGTAAAGAATTTGAGATAATAAGCAAAAGCTGGTAAGGAAGAAAGATGAATCTTTTTATTACCCCTCATCCACCAATTATATTAAGTGAAATTGGTAATGGGGAAGAAACAAAAGCTAAGGCTACCATCAAGGGGATGGAAAGTATTGCAAGAGAAATTAAAAAATTGCAACCAAAAATTATTGCAATGATTACACCACATGGAAACGTTTTTGCTGATGCATTATGTATTAATGTTGAGCAAATTCTAGTGGGAAGTTTTGAGCGATTTGGAAAACCAAATCTTTCTTACACCTTTAAAAACAATGTTAAAATGGCAAAAGAAATGTGTGAAACATTAATGAATCATCAACTTCTTTGTCTAGATTTATCAGAAAAAACAGCTAATCAATTTAATATTGAAACAACCATAGACCATGGGGTATTAGTTCCATTACATTTTATTACTAAAGAATATAGCGGTTTTGAATTAATCCATATTTCAATTGGTTTTTTAACTACACAACAACTCTATGAAGCAGGAAAGATTATTGCAGATATTTTAGGTGATGAAAATGTATTAATAGTAAGTGGTGATTTATCCCATAAATTAACAAGACAAGCACCATCTGGATATCATCCAAAAGGTATAGTTTATGATGAAGCGATAGTAAAGGCTATTAAAAATAATTCATATATTGATATTTTAGCAATGGATGAAAAATTAATTGATCAAGCGGGTCAATGTGCACATAAACCATTGGAGTTATTCTTAGGTGCACTAGAAGGCTATGAAAGTCAATCAACCATTTATTCTTATGAAGGACCATTTGGAGTAGGCTATTTAACAGCTTCTATAAAACGAAATGAAAAAAGTAAAAAAAGTGTTAAGAAGGAATATCTAAAGAAAAAGAAAAATACTTTTACACAATTATTAGAAAATGAAGATGAATATATTACTTTAGCTAGAAACACTATTAATGAGTATATTAAATCAGGTTATATAATTGATGTTCCAAAAGGACTACCAGAAGAGATGATGACAAAGCGAAATGGTGTATTTGTATCTATTAAAAAACAAGGTCACCTAAGAGGGTGTATTGGAACCATTAGTCCAACTAAAAAAAACATTGCAAAAGAAATTATTGAAAATGCAATTTCAGCATCAACTAAAGATCCGAGATTTCAAGCTATTAGTGAAGATGAATTAAGCGATTTAGTTATTTCAGTAGATATTCTATTTGAAGCTGAGAATATAAAATCAAGCGATCAATTAGATGTGAAAAATTATGGAGTAATTGTACGAAGCGGTTTTAAAAGTGGATTATTACTTCCTAATCTTGAAGGAATTGATACTGTTGATGAACAAATTGCCATTGCAAAGCGAAAAGCTAATATTTCAGATGATGAAACTTGTGCCTTACAGCGCTTTAAGGTTGTGAGACACGAGTGAAAGAAGCCAAGTTTTATCTACATGGGAAAAATAAAGAGGTAACATGTGTACTTTGCCCTCATAACTGTATCATTAAAGAAGGACATGTTGGAATTTGTAAAGTACGTGAAAATATTGATGGAACACTTTACACAAAAACATATAATCAAATATCATCAATCGCCCTAGACCCCATTGAAAAAAAACCACTTAGTAATTATAAGCCAGGCAGCCAAATTGTATCTGTTGGTACATTTGGGTGTAATTTTCACTGTGATTTTTGTCAAAACTTTCATATTTCAAAACAATTACCTGAACTAGAGGGGGTATCTGTAAACACTTTACTTGAATTCTCATATAGACAAACTGATTCCATTGGAATTGCATTTACATATAACGAGCCAACCATTTGGTATGAGTATGTAGAAGAGATAGCTTACAAACATAAAAAAGATACTATTTTAGTTACTAATGGATTTATTAATGAAAAACCTCTTAAAGAGCTATTACCAAATATTCAAGCTATGAATATTGATTTAAAATCAATTAATGATTCATTTTATAAAAAATTATGTAAAGGTAGTCTAGTTCCTGTATTAGAAACCATTAAACTAGCTTATGAACAAACCCATATAGAACTTACCTTTTTAGCTATTCCACAAATGAATGATTCAGATGAGGAAATAAAAGCAATTGCCAAATGGATTGCACTAATTGATAAAAATATTCCATTACATATAATTGGCTTTAGGCCAATGTATAAGATGAGTAACCACCCATACCAAACAAGTAGCAAAATTACTCATTTAAAACAGATAGCAAGTAAGTATTTACGTTATGTATATTAGAAAGGATATTTCATGAAATATAGCAATACTCATTCACAAGCTTCATTTCTTTTAGGAGGAATTGGAACAGGGAATATCTCTCTTAACAGTCGTGGTCAGTTTCACTCTTTTGAATTGTTTAATAAACCTGGTAAGAATAATTTGATTCCTTTTACTTTTGCTTTAATAAAAATTAGCGAAAAAGGGAAAACACCAATAATTAGAGTGATAGAAGCAAAGTACCAACCACCTTATTCTAATTCCCATGGACTAGATGGTAATCATGGTCATCAAGGAGCGGGATTACCAAGATTACAAAAATCAACAATAGAAGGGAAAGTGTCAATTTGTGAAGTAGTATTTAGTGATGACACAATACCTGTAGCAATTAAACTTATTGCAAATTCTCCTTTTATTCCACTTGATGAAAATAATTCAGGATTACCTGTAGTAAAATTACAATATGAAGTGACAAACACATCATCTAAAGAACTTGATGTAACTATTTGTTTTTCAACTTCCAATGTTACAGGAGAAGGAATTGATCAACCTGATTGGAAAGAAAATTGTAGTAATAATGAAAAAGTAAATAGATATATATCAAAGAATGGATTACAAGGACTAAACTTTCAAACAGTAGGTATTAGTAAACGTGAAATTAATTATGGTGATATGTCGTTATTAACACCTGATAGTAATGTATCATATAAATTAAAATGGTTAAATCAAGGATTTTATGATGGACTAACCGAATTACTATATGACTTAGAAAATAATAATAAATTAACAACAAAGCCAATTTATCACGACAACTTAAAATCACCTCATAAAACACCTTTAGAAACAGCTAGTTTATGTATTTATAAATCAATAAAACCAAATAAAAAAGAAACCTTTACGTTTTATTACTCATGGTACTTTCCTAATAGATATTTATCATGGAATAGTAGTCATAATCAATTTACCCATGGAGAACAAGGTGGTGTTATAAAAAACTTTTATGCAACATTTTTAGATAATTCTATTCATGTAAGTACGTATTTTCATAAAAAAAGTGATTACTTAATTAATACAACAGCTCAATTTGAAAAAGCTCTCTATCAAACAACACTACCACAAGATGTACTAGATAGTGTTGCATATAATCTAACCATACTAAGAAGCACAACATGCTTTAGAATTGATGATGGAACATTCATGGCTTTTGAAGGATGCCACGAACAAGAAGGTTGTTGTTTTGGTTCATGTACTCATGTGTGGAATTATGAACAAAGTCTAGCCTTTTTGTTTCCTAAACTAGAACGTTCCATGAGAGAAGTTGAGTTTTTAAGTGAAACAGATGAATCTGGTAATATGGCATTTCGTTCATTACAAAAATTAGGAATGAGTAGATGGCAATACCACCCTGCTGTTGATGGACAAATGGGAACTATTATTCAACTGTATCGTGACATTATGCTTTCAGGTGATGTTAATTTACTACAAAAAGTATGGGATAAGGTAAAAGCTTCTCTAAACTTTGCACTATCTTATTGGGATAGTGATAATGATTATGTTCTTGATTCACAACAACATAATACTTATGACATTGAATTCTATGGACATAATTCTCTAGCAAATTCCATGTTCTTTGGAGCAATTAAAGCATCACTTAAAATGGCTGATATCATGAATGATAATGAACATATAGATAAGTTTTCTATAATTTATGAAAAAGGTAGTAAAAAAGCCGATGAGTTACTATTTAATGGAGAATATTATCAACAAAATATTGATGATGTAAATTCAATTAGACACCAATATGGGACAGGTTGTTTATCTGATCAACTCTTTGGTCAAACCCTAGCACACATTAGTGGCTTAGGATATGTGTTAGATAAGCAACATACAAAGAAAGCAATTTACTCAGTGTATAAAAATAACTTTAGAAAAACTTTACATAACCATATAAACTCTCAACGTTCATACGCACTTAATGAAGATGGAGGACTATTGGTTTGTTCATGGCCAAAGGGGAATAAACCTATTTTAGAATTTCCATATGCCAATGAAGTGTGGGCAGGTATTGAATATCAAGTAGCTACTCATTTACTCTATGAGGGATTTGAAGAGCAAGCTTATACAATCATCTCAACTATTAGAAAACGCCATGATGGTATTAACAGGAACCCTTGGAATGAAGTTGAGTGTGGTAACCATTATGCAAGAAGTTTAGCAAGCTTTGGATTACTTATTGCAGCCAGTGGATATGAGTTTAATCTAATAGAAAATGAAATAAGCTTTTCACCTAATGTAAAGAATGAAGAATTTACTACCTTCTTTATATGTGATAAAGGATGGGGAACTTATTCACATAAAGATAAGAAAATTAATACAATCTATGGTAACTTAGATGATGTCCAACTAAAGGAGACAAAATAATGAGCAAAAATCAGTTAGAGAAGACTTTTAAAAAGCAAGTAACAAAAATGATATCTTTTAAATATTTACTTTACTTACCAAAAAACTACGATACTAAAGAAAAATGGCCACTCATCCTTTTTTTACATGGAATGGGAGAGAGGGGAAACAACTTAGATAGAATAAAAAAACATGGGCTTCCAAAAATGATTGAAGACGGACATGCTTTTCCATTTATTATTCTTTCACCTCAATGTCCTAGAAAAACATACTGGAGTATGCAATTAGAAAATGTAAAAGAATTGTTAGATGATGTAGTAGAACAACACCCAATAGATACAAAACGTATTTATTTAACTGGATTAAGTATGGGTGGTTATGGTACGTGGGACTTAGCGATTAAGTATCCAAAAATATTTGCAGCAATCGCACCAATTTGTGGGAGTTCATCTATGTTAGGTGAACTTATATTCCTAAAAAACACACCAATATGGGCATTTCATGGTGAAAAAGACAGCAAAGTTCCACTAGCTATGGGAGAACAAACCATTAACTTAATTAAAAAAAGTAATAACAATGTAAAATTTACAGTATATCCAGATGTTGACCATAATAGCTGGGATTTAACATATAATAATCCAAAGTTATATGAATGGTTTTTAGAACATAAAACAGAATAGAACACAAAACAAACAAGGAAATATACACTTATAAAGAGTCAATCCATATTGACTTTTTTTGGAATAAATAGTAAATTAATAGTAGTTATATTAGGGATTCATATATATTTATATATATTAGTTATAGAAATAGCGTTACTGGTAAATTTAGTGGTGTTGCGGCCCATTAGAGGATTTAGTAATAACATACATTAATAAAAATGAAATGAAGTATTTCTATAGATAAATATGTAAAAAAATAAAGGTGAAGTTCACGCATATTCGCATACACATTGACAGGTAGTAGGGTTAATGTATAGCGCAAATATGGTAGTTATCGTGAATTATTTATTAACAGATTGAGGACTATGGAGGAAAAATTATGAAAAGTATAATACTATGTGATAGTGGTAGAGTTAATGAAGCAGCAATATTATGTGAGGAGCATAATACTGGTATTGAAGTGCAAGCTTTTTATGATCCAGAGTATTT
>JAUUZE010000049.1 GCA_030590175.1 Clostridia bacterium | reverse complement strand
TTAAAGAACTTAAGCATTTTCCAACTGCTATTGTAGGATTAGTATTAATCTCTTTATTATTTACTATGGCAATTGTCACAATGATTGTTATTCCATATAGTGAAGCTAAAATATTATGGCGTGGAGATGTATCAACAACGTATAAAAACCCAATTAACGCACGACCTACTTGGACAAATATATTTAGAGAAGAGAAATGGCCAGATTCTTTTGCTGTAAAATTCAGCGAAAACGATGATGTTGTTTATACCGTTATAGATAAAGAAAAAAATGAAAGTACAGAAAAAATAACTACAGAAATGTCATATTCTTTTGATTATAATTATGGAGCATTTCCACAAGAAATTTTAATTTACTTTGATTCAAAATTTGTGGACTCTAAACCATTTGTTGAGATAAGAATGTTAACGCCTGAAGGACGAGATATTAAAATCATTTCTAAAGGTTTACGACCAGAGGAAACATATCGTTTCAATCAAGACATGAAATTAGAGTCTAAACTAGGTGAAAAAACTTCATTGATTGGTTTATTTGCAACCCTTGATCCAGAAAACCCTGATGAACCAGAAGTTGCCAAAGGAACTTACACCATAACAATTACCTCACAGACCTTTGAATCTGGAAGCACTGTAGATGCTGAAGTTGTATTACACGGCTTAGTATATGGCTTTGCTGGTACAGATCATAGGAGAAGAGACTTAATGACAGCGTTATTATGGGGTGCTCCTATTGCCTTACTATTTGGAATGGTTGCATCAATTGGTGTGTCTGTTCTATCAATGGTTATTTCAGCCACAGGTGTTTGGTTTGGTGGTTGGGTAGATGCTTTAATACAGCGTATTACAGAGGTAAACATGCTGTTACCATTCTTGGCAATTTTAGTAATGATTGGAACCTTCTACTCGAAAAGTATTTGGACCATGTTAGGGGTTACCATATTACTGAGTATATTTACAGCGGCTATTAAAACTTATCGAGCTACATTCATGCAATTAAGAAATGCAGCCTATATCGAAGCTGCTCTAACTTATGGTGCATCAAATAGACGAATTATTTTCAGGTACCTAATTCCTAGAATCATTCCATTATTAATACCTGGATTAGTATTGTCAATTCCTGGTTTCGTTTTCCTAGAAGCGTCATTAAACGTATTAGGATTAGGTGACCCTGTACTACCAACTTGGGGGAAAATCATCTCTGATGCTTACTACCAAGCAGCTTTGTACAACGGGAATTACTACTGGATTATTCAACCAGCTATTCTACTAATGATTACCGGTCTGGCTTTTGCCATGGTTGGTTTCTCACTAGATAGACTGTTTAATCCACGATTAAGAGAGCAATAAGAGGTATTTAAATGGGAAAAGAAGTATTATTAAAAATTGAAGATTTACATTTACATTTTAAAGTTCGAGCAGGAGCTGTACGTGCTGTAGATGGTGTAAACTTTGAATTGTATAAAAATGAAGCAATTGTTATTTTAGGTGAATCAGGTTGTGGAAAAAGTTCACTAACAAAAGCAATTTTAAGGCTATTGCCGAAGAACGTAGAAGATTATGAAGGAAAAGTATTTTTAAGAGACCTTGAAACAATGGCATTAGATGACGAAACATTTCGTAAGGAAATCAGATGGAATAGGATGTCTTTAGTTCCACAAGCTGCAATGACATCTTTAAACCCTGTTTTAAAAGTAGGAGATCAGGTTGCTGAACCACTAACAATTAATGGGGTTGCTAAAAAAGAAGCCATGGGGAAAGTTATTGAAATGTTTAAGCATGTTGGCGTTCCAGAAGATTTTATTAATCGTTATGCTTTTGAGTTAAGTGGTGGAATGCGTCAAAGAGTTGCAATAGCAATGTCACTGATTACAGTTCCTGATGTGGTTATTTTAGATGAACCAACATCTGCTCTTGATGTTCTAACTCAAGCTAATATTATGAATTTATTAAAACGAATCAAATATGAAGAAGATGTAAGTTATATTTTGGTTACACATGATATTGCAACTTCATCAGAATTAGCTGACAGAGTTGTAGTTATGTATGCAGGAGAAATCATTGAAGCAACAAGTGCTGAAATATTCTTTAAAAACCCTTATCATCCATATTCTAAAAAACTAATGGCTAGTGTGCCAAAACTTCGCGGTGATGATGAATTAGAATTTATTGTAGGAAAACCACCAAGCCTAATTGGTATTGATAAAGTGGCTGGTTGTCGTTTTGCTCCAAGATGTCCAAATAAGATGCCAATATGTGAAAAGCAGTCACCACCTGTATATAAAATAGGTGATGATAAAGTGAAATGTTGGCTTTACGAAAAAAATGAGGAGGTTAAATAATGGCTAAGAAGAACAAAAAAGAGAAAATAACATATAACCTTCCAGAAGATGTTGTAATATCTATACAAGATTTACGAGTATGGTTTGAGTTAAAAAAATTCGGATTTGGACACGCAGGCTTTGTACGTGCTGTTGATGGTGTTTCTTTTGATTTACATAAGAAAGAAGCTATTGCCATTGTTGGAGAGTCAGGTTGTGGTAAAACAAGTTTAATGAAAACCATTTTAGGATTATATACTCCAAGAGAAGGAAACGTAATATTTATGAATGAAGACATTAATAAATATGATAAAACACAACAACGATGGTTTCATTCGCAAATAGGTTATGTACAACAAGATCCCTTTGGAGCGATTGCTCCATTCATGACATTACGAAAAATTCTAGCTGAACCTTTGATTTGTAATGGGATAAAAAACAAAGATGAAATTGAACGGCGAATTAGAAAAGTTATGGAAGAAGTAAGTTTGACTCCAATTGAAGATTTTATTGATAAATTTCCACATATGCTTAGTGGAGGACAGCAACAACGTATAGTTATTGCTCGTGCTATGATTTTACAACAACAAGTAATGGTTGCAGACGAACCCGTTTCTATGCTAGATGCCTCTGTACGTGTTGAAGTATTAAAATTATTAGAAGGATTAAAAGAAACTCATGGGTTATCTGTTATTTATATCACCCATGATTTATCTACTGTTCGATATTTTTCAGAACGAATCTTTGTTATGTATGCTGGCCGTCTAGTTGAAAAAGCTAAAGTAAATGATATTATATATAATCATAAGCATCCTTATACTGATGCACTGTTATTAGCCACTAGTGAACCTGATGCTGAAAATGCAAAGGTTTACAAAGAGATACCAGAAGGAGAGCCGCCAAGTCTTGTACACCCTCCTAAAGGTTGTCGTTATCATGAAAGGTGTCCCAAAATGATTGATGGGTTATGTAATGTAGAAAACCCTCCAGAGTTTGAAGTTGAACCTGATCATTTTGTGTCATGTTGGTTATATAAAGATGATATTAAAAACTAAACAATTTATAATTATTGCTATCATTTTATTAGCAATTGGTGTTATATTACCTTTGTTAATGGTAGTGCATGTAATTAATTCATCATTTTTGTTAAACTTTATTTCTTATATGAGTTCTGTTATAGGCTTATTCCTAGGTTCTCTAGCAGTAATGACTTTTGTAAAAATCAAGCGAGATAAGAGATAATCAAAAAAAACATATTAATTATTAAAACGAGTCATAATGGCTCGTTTTTTTCTTTTCTTAATGTTTTCGTGATACAATATGAATAGTCTTTTATGAGGTGATAAATGCTTAATTCATTTACTGATTTAATACTATTTGTTGAAACAGCTTTTTTATTAGCTGTTCTAATACTATCAGTTTTTTTATATGTTAAAACCCATGATTTCTTTATTAGAAGAACTTTATTTTTAATTGTCCCAATTTTTATTATATTCTTATACTCTTATGGTTATTCATACTTTTCTAGATTCTTTACTTCATTTAGCTTTACTCTTACTGAAAACTGGCTAAACTTCACTCTACTTAATGCACTTTTTATTGTATTTGTTATTGGTGCTTTGATTATTGGTATTAATACTTATGTAACTAATTTATATCCAGTTCCAGAAAAAAACAAAAAAATCAGTAACCGTATTATTTATGGATTAACCATAGCTTTTTTAATTGTTGGTTCTTTTTCTACTATATTAAAAGAAGACTTAGTTTCCTCTTTACCATTAGTCTTAAATGTTATTTTTCCAGCTTGTTCACTTATTGCGTTTGTTCATGCAATTATCATTATATTTTACTATAAAAAAATTAAATCTCCTTCTCAAAATAGACTTGTGAAAAACTTTATAACTGCTTTTATTCTTCAAGCACCTTTTACTTTTATCGATATCTTTTTATTAAATCAGTATAGTGTGTCTTTTAGATTTACACATATTTCTTTTCTGCTTTTTGCAGTTTTATCCTTATATTATATTTTCTCTAAACACTTTATAAGTGGGGAAAGCGATTCTACACAAGACTATTTTTATCAAAAAATTAAAACTTATGATTTATCTGGAAGGGAAGTAGAAGTTCTTAATTTACTATTAATTGGAAAAAGCAATTATGATATTGCTTCAAATCTTTTCATTTCTGTTAATACAGTTAAAACCCATGTGAAAAACATCTATCACAAGGTGCATGTTAATAATCGTTTATCTTTAAGTTATCAATTCATTCAAAAAAACAAGAAATCACCCTAAAAGGTGAATTTATCTAAAAAATTAACCCTTAAGGGTTCTTTTTTATAACCTTTTTCTAATCTATACTTCATTACAAGGAGTTTAGTTTGTGAAAAAGACAATTTTAGTAACAGGAATATTTGGCTCAGTTGGAAAAGAAACATTGAATGAATTACATAAAGGCCATGACCTATATAATATTATTGGACTGGATATAAAAACCAAAAAAACTTTATATGCTTATAAAAAAGTTAAAGGCCAATTAACTATGTATTGGTTTGATTTATCAAAAAAAGAAGATATGGCTCATATTTTAAGTTTTGTTGATTGTGTCATTCATTTAGCTGCAATAATTCCACCTCTAGCAGATAAAAACCACTTATTAGCTAAAAGTGTTAATGTGGATGGAACTAAGCATTTACTGTCACAAATAAGTAAGTATGCCCCTAATGCTTTTTTAATTTACTCTTCGTCTATATCTGTTTATGGAGATCGTATTAATAATCCATACATTTCAATATCAGATCCATTAATAGCAAGTAAAGGAGATTACTACGCTACAACTAAGTTATTAGCTGAAAACCTAGTTATAAACAGTTCATTAAATTGGACAATATTTAGGTTTTCTGCAATTATGAGCCCTGAGGCAAAAATGGATCCACTTTTCTTTCATATGCCACTTAACACTTGTATCGAAATTGCTACTACAAGGGATACAGGTTATGCTTTAGTTAAAGCCATTGAAAAACAAAAACTATTAAATCATCAAATATATAATCTTTCAGGAGGAAAAAAATGTCGTGTTGTTTATAAAGACTTTCTAGAAAAAGCATTTATGTTAGCAAATTTAGGTAAATTCAACTTGCCAAAAATAGCTTTTGCAAAGAAAAACTTTCATTGTGGTTATTATAACGATGCAAATGTTTTACAAAACATTCTTGGTTTTCAACGCGATTCAATTGATGACTATTATAAGCTATATAAGAAATCAATTTCACTCCCAAAAAGTCTTTTTACATTACTATTTAAGCGAGTAATAAAAAAGAGTCTTCTTAAAAAGTCAGACCCTTTAATATCTATAAAAAACAACAATCTATTATTACAACAAAGATTTTTCGGTAATCATATTTAACCTTTAACCTTAATGAACATACCATTCACTAAATATTTTGCTGACACAGTAAAATCAGTAGGTAGATGGGGTGTCTCGTTATAGCTCTCTTTCCACCCAGGTGTAACGGGTGTAATACCTAGTAAGTCTTCAAATAGCACTATTATTGGTGTACTAGCCCAAGGATGGCACAAGCTTGTATTAGTTTTGTATTCTTTTGACCATACCTCAAAGCAGGTACTAGCACCTTCTTTAACCATGGTACTCCATGAAAACAAGTCATTGCTTGTAATCAAATCAAATACCAAATCATACTGCTGTAATCTACACAGTCCCTTTAAAAGAAAATAAGCTATATATACACCGCAATTCAATCTTTTTTTTGTAATTAGTTGTAAAATTATATCATTTGATTCTTCTGGATTAATACCATAAAAGAGGGGGATTACATTAGAGTGTAATGAACAGTGGTCACTTTTAATCGTATCTTTAAAAAGTTTTCGTTCACTATCATAAAATGCATTAATGTATGCTTTTATTAAATATGGAACTTTATCCTCATAAGTTATTTCAAGGATATCATAAATCTCATTCATGTTAATTCGTCCACCTATATGAAAAGCATTTACTAAGTTATGTGTTCCAAACGTTTTTCCTCGATCAAGAACATAATCATATCCATCTGTAAAATCATATGGGTTTCTTGGCCAATCAACTAGATGTCCTTCTTTAGATATCTCCATTAACAAACCGTTTTTTTCATGTTTCTCATAGTAATCAAACATTATTTCACAATATGGAACCATTTCTAATAAAAACTCTTTATCACCACTATGTTTGTAATAATATAATAAATTTAAGGGAAATTGAAAAGAGTAATCAACTAGGGGATGGGTAAAATGATTTAGGCAAGTTGTATTAATTCCTTCATAAAAGTAGGTTGATTGAGCAAATCCTAGTAATGCTCGCTTCCATATAGTTAAGTCACCTGTTAAATAAAAATGGCTCTGTGCAGTTATAGTCATATCACCTAAATATAATCCTTTTTCTCTAGATGGACAGTCAAGATATCCTTCCTGTGTACCTGTCCGTACTCCATTTTTACAAATTTCCCATATTTTATTAAGCATTTCATGATTACTATTAAAATAAGTGCTTTCCTCATCTAATGGATAATTTCTAGCAAGTAACGAAATATCAGTTATTTCTGTGCTATCAGGTAAGATAATTTCCATATATCTAAATGCCATATAATCATAAAAAATAGTATGTTCATTAGTAACACCTGAAACTTGATGTGTTAATAAATAGTTACAATTACATCTTGTTTCATAACGTACTCGACCATCATCATCTAATTCTTCTCCACATCGGATTTCAATTATATCGTTTTCGTTACCTTTGAGTTTAAAGAAAGGAACTCCAGCATATTCACAACCAAAATCAAATTGTGTAATCTTATTAGTAATACTTTTTGTTGTTTGTGGTCTAACATAATATAACTTTAATGGTTTACTGATTTGTTTTGTAAATTGATGGTCATTAATTTCTCTTATTTGCGCATTTTCCCATGCTTTATCGTTATATTCTGCCTTTAACCAATCATAATCATATTTTTTAGCTTTAATATACTCTACATACTGTGTTCTATAACCTATTAAGTTTTCACTATCAGTTTCATATGCTAAACTATGTTGACAAAGTGTTTGTTCATCTGTCCACATAAGCAGTTTTTTATTATCATCATGAATTTCAGCAATTAAACCTGTACGCAAGTCCCCAGAAGGGAAGACTCTATTAATCTCACCTTGATAATATAAGTGGGCACAAAAAACATTATCACCTTCTACTAAATATTTTGTTATATCAAATTGTTGATAATTAAAAGAAAAATGATAGGCGGGAGCTGGTCCAATATCAATAAAATGACCATTAATCCATATCTTTGCCACATCATCAGCTGAATAAGTTAATAAATATGATCCTTTTTTCTTGATTAAAAATTTTTGTCTAAAAAGAGTGTGAAAGTTTCTTAAATTTAATGGATGTGCATCATTATCCTGAACAATCCATTCTCTGTCTTTTACATTTATAATTGGCTGGTTTGTAAAGTTTTTTTCAACAATCCATTTAGCTTTTAAAAATACCATATCTATAAATCCCCCCTTGATGCTAAGCATCTCATTACAGATATGGTATCATAAATTGAATATTTATAATATTATTATTTTACGTCGTTTTCACTCACCACAATAATTTTTAGCTGACATTGACAGACAATTTTTTCTTCATTTTTTGCTATACAATCTACTTTATAAACCTTCATCTTATTTGCAACTACAGTAGCTGTTAATGTCAAGATATCTCCTGGTGTAACCATTCCTTTGAATTTGGCTTTTGTTACTTCACCTAAAATGCCAACTAACCCTTGGTTAGCAGGAATGGCAATGGCAATACCTGCAGTTTGTGCTAACATTTCAATCAACATTACTCCTGGCAAAATAGGTTGCCCTGGAAAATGACCTTGGAAAACCGGTTCACTATGTGATACGCATTTTCTACAAATTGCATATTCACCAGCTTTATCCTCAAGGACTCTATCAATGAGTAAAAAAGGGTATCTATGGGGCAAAAAATATTTGATTTTATCTGTCATTTTATTCTCCTTTTTTAAATATAATTGATGAATTATGACCACCAAATCCTAATGAATTAGAAAGTGCGTACTTAATATTTCTTTTCACACCTTTATTTACAGTATAGTTTAAATCACATTCTTCATCTTTATTACTGTAATTTATAGTTGGTGGAATAAACCCGTTTTGTAAAGCTAAGCAACAAACAATGGCTTCAAATCCACCTGCTGCACCTAGCATATGGCCTGTCATAGATTTAGTTGAACTAACATTTAATCCATAAGCATGCTCTTTAAACACTGTTTTAATAGCTTTAGTTTCATTAACATCATTTAATGGGGTAGATGTTCCGTGAGCATTAATATAATCTATCTGGAAAATATCTAATCCAGCTGTATCAACAGCCTGTTGCATACTTCTAGCACCACCTTCACCATTTTCAGCAGGTGCTGTCATATGGTATGCATCTGATGTTGTTCCAAAACCTACAATTTCTGCAATTATTTTTGCTCCTCTTTCTTTAGCATGATTATATTCTTCAAGTATAATTATACCAGCTCCTTCGCTCATAACAAAACCATCTCGTTCTTTATCGAATGGACGTGAGGCTTTTTCTTTAACTTCTGCTCTTGATACAGCCCTCATGTTACAAAATCCTGCAAATCCCATATCAGTAATAGAAGCTTCAGCTCCTCCTGCAATCATTACATCCATTTCACCGTTCTTTATGGCCTTGTATGCGTTTCCTATGGCATTATTTCCCGATGAACACGCTGTTACTACGCTTTCACAAATACCTTTAGCACTAAATTCTATGGATACTAGTCCTGCTGCCATGTTTGGTATCATCATAGGAATAAAAAACGGACTAACTTTTGAAGGACCTCTTTCTAGAAACTTTTTATGCTCTCTTTCAAAAGTACCAATTCCACCAATTCCTGAGCCAATAATAACACCGAATCTATGTGAATCAACATTTTCTAAAGAAAGTTTACTATCTTCAATTGCATTTTTTGAAGCAGCTATTGCATAATGGCAATATAAATCCATTCGTCTTGCTTTTTTTCTATCAATATATTTTTCTGCTTCAAAGTTTCTAACTTCTCCTGCAAATTTTGATGGGTAATCATCAGGATTTATTTTTGTTAATAAATCAATACCCAATACACCATTTTTTAAATTTTCCCATATGGTTTCAATATCATGTCCTATTGAAGAAATGGCACCCATTCCTGTCACAACTACTCTTCTCTTCATTAATAATATCTCCTTATCTTTTATGTAAACTATTTAAAATAGTTTGTGATTCATCCATCAAATCAGTTATAATTTTCTGACATGATTTAACGTCATTTACTAACCCACTGATTTGACCTGACATAATTGTTCCTTCTTTAACATTCCCTTCAACTGCTTTTCGTAAAGATCCTGCTCCAAGTTTCTCAAATTCTTTAATTGTTATTCCATCTTTTTCCAACTTTAATAAGTTTCTAGAAAATTTACTTTTAATACATCTTACAGGATGTCCAGTAAATCGTCCTGTAACCATAGTGTCTCTATCTTTCGCTTTAATCACAGTTTTTTTATACTCATCAGCTACTGAACATTCTGTGGAACAAATAAACCGAGTTCCCATTTGCACACCCTCAGCTCCTAAAGCTAAAGCGGCAACAAACCCTCTTCCATCAGCTATTCCACCTGCTGCAATAACAGGAATATCCACACTGTCTACTACTTTTGGAACTAATGCCATGGTAGTTAATTCACCTATATGTCCACCTGATTCTGTTCCTTCAGCAATAATTGCATCTGCGCCACTTCGCTCTACTTTTTTAGCAATGGCGCATGATGGGATAACAGGAATAACAATTGTTCCAACAGCTTTTAAATGTTCAATATACTTAGCAGGATTACCTGCTCCAGTAGTAACAATAGGTACTCTTTCTTGTAGCACAACTTTCAATACTTCATCAACATAAGGTGATAATAACATTATATTTACACCAAATGGTTTGTTTGTCATTTTCTTTATTATCTGTACTTGTTCTAGCACCCATGATGAGGGAGCATTTCCTGCTGCTATAATCCCAAGTCCACCTGCATTAGAAACTGCTGCAGCTAAGAAAGCATTTGATAGCCACACCATGCCCCCTTGCATTATTGGATGTTCTATCTGTAGAAGCTTAGTAACTCTTGTTTCCAATTTATTCTCCCTAAGCCCACTTTATTAATGTTGACGCCCATGTTAAGCCACCACCAAAGCCAACTAAAACAATGTAATCACCACTTTTAATTTTACCTTCTTCATGTGCTTCTGCCAATGCAATAGGAATACTAGCTGAAGAAGTATTTCCATATTCATCCAAAGTAATAACAACTTTTTCCATTGGAAAGTCAAGTTTTTTAATTGAATTTGTAATAATTCTCATATTTGCTTGATGAGGAATTATCCAGTCAATTTCATCAATTTTCATATTTACTTCTTTTAATAATTTATTAACAGATGTTGTCATAGCCTTAACTGCAAATTTAAATACTTCTCTTCCTTCCATATAGATAACTTGGTCTCGTTTATTATCTCTTTTAAACAATTCAGCTTCATCAAAATGAGTACAAGGAATTGTTATAGCTTTATGCTTTTTACCATCAGCTCCTAAATCATAGTTAATAATCCCAGGTTTATCTGACGCTGTCATCACACAGGCACCGGCACCATCACCAAATAATACACATGTGTTTCTATCTTTCCAGTCAACAACTTTAGATAATCCTTCACAAGCAATAATTAAAATATTTTTATACATTCCTGTCTGAATAAACTGATCTGAAACTGTTAGTGCATAAACAAAACCAGAACATGCTGCATTTAAATCAAAAGCAGCTGCATTATCCGCATCAATTCCATCTTGTATTACACATGCCATTGATGGTGTTAAATAATCTGGACTCTCAGTAGATACAATAATTAAATCAATATCTTCTGCTTTCATTTTTGAATTTTTCAAAGCTTCCTTAGCTGCTTTCACACCCATGTCTGAACTAGGTTTTTCTCTCTCTAATATTCTCCTTCTTTTTATGCCTGTTCGTTCTCTAATCCATTTATCACTAGTATCTACTAATTTTTCTAAATCAGCATTGTGGACAATATTTTCAGGTAAGCAATAACCAAGTCCTATGATCGTACCATGTTTTTTCATTCGTTGTTCCTTTCTTGTTGGTTTTTATGACCAGGTAATAAGTTTATTCTAATTGAAAAGCAAGAAAAAATCAAGATAAATTTACTAGTTTCAAAAAGTTTTCTGAGTCACAAATGATAATGTCCTAACGTACCACATTTGATTATGTCCCAAAAAGATTTAATTAAATTATATAATCATTCTCAAATATATGAATTGAGGTGGTTAACATTAGGAAGGTGACTTTAAACATGAATGAGAACAATAAATATATTACTATTAAAAAACTTTCTGAAGACAATGGTAATAAGAAAAGAGCAGCTACCAAACTAAAATGTTCAATACGTAGCATTAATCGTTTGTTAGTTGGTTACAAAACACAGGGGAAATCCTACTTTGTTCACGGCAACAGAGGTAAAACTCCAGCCATTACTATTGATAGTAATATTAAGAATGAAATCGTAGATCTCTATACTAATAAGTATTATGATTCAAACTTTACTCATTATACAGAATTGTTAGAATCTATTGAGAATATTAATGTATCTGCCGGTACAGTAAGAAATATTCTAATG
>JAUUZE010000189.1 GCA_030590175.1 Clostridia bacterium | reverse complement strand
GAATTTATATATTTAAATGACCATTCAAAGGTACTAAGAACATTTGTTAATGCTAATACATCTAGTTTGTTGCTTAGTACTATGCAAAAAGTAGGTTCAGTTGCCTTTGATGATGTGGAAGAGCGACTATATCAATATTTACGAGACCATAGTAAAGATACTAATATTATTATCACAACACATGAAAAAATAGCTTTAGAAATTGGAAGCGCCAGAGAAGTTGTATCTAGAAAGCTAAAACAATTTGAAAAACAGGGACTTTTACTATTATCAAGAGGAAAAATTACTATTTTATATCCATTATAAAAAAATATTACTATTTGTGACTTGGCTCACAGTATTTCCTTCAGAGGTTAGTTATACTATGTCTATAATAAATAAAGGAAGTGTAATAAACATGACAAAAGAGTTAAATAGTAGTAATTTTCAAAGTGAAGTATTAGATTCAGATATGCCAGTCTTAATTGATTTTTGGGCACCTTGGTGTGCACCTTGTCGTATGATCACACCAGTGGTTGAAAAATTAGCAGAAGAATTACAAGGAAAAATTGTTGTTGGTAAAGTAAATGTAGATCAAGAAAGAAATTTAGCAATGCAATATAACATTATGAGTATACCTAACCTATTAATAATTAAAAATGGAAAAGTAGTAGAAAACATCGTTGGATTTAGACCTAAAAATGATTTACAAAGATTATTAGAAAAACATATTAGCTAAATTGCTATAAATACCTAACAAATTTTTATAAAGAGACCTGAAATGTACTATTTCAGGTCCTTTTATTTATATATAATTATGTTATTATAATTTGAGGAGAATTTATGTTTCGTTTTATCTTACAAGTATTTACAAGTTTCTTTTATTTCTTACTAAAAGAGAAACGTTAATAGTCTATAGGTCAATAGTATATATCCGATATGTCTTATACTGCTCTCCACCTGCAGCTTCCATGGCTTTTAAAGCTTGCCAGTTTTCATGTCCAATAGTTCCACCCTCTGCCCATTCATAATTTTTTTTCTTAGCATTAGTTAAATAATTGTGAAAGATTGCTATATTAACAGCTCGTCCTTGATATTCAGGAATAACAAACTGGATAAATAAGCGTAATGATTTTATTTTATTCTTGTAATATAAATACTTAAATATTCCAAATGGTATAATATTTCCTTTCATTTTTTGCATAACTTCATTGTAATTTGGACAACCTACAACAAAGCCAATTGGTGTGTTATCTTTGTTGCTTCTTGCTATAAATACAAAATCTTCATCAATAAAAGGTAGTAATGCATTGGCTTCTTTTCTTATTTCTTCAGGTGTTGGAACAATTAAATGTTCCCACGCTTCTGGTAATGCTTTTTCTAGCACTGCATGAATATCTTTTAAATCTCTATCTATCTTTCTTTTACTCACTGTATCTACTCTAAAATCATATTTTTTCTTTGAATAATTAACAACTTTTTCAATTCGATCTAAAGGAAATTTTTCTTGAACAAACACAAACGCATATGATTCGCTTAATTTCTTGAATCCATATTCTTCAAAGAACTTAACATAAAATTCACGATTATATGAACAAAGAAGAGAGGGCATGTGGTCAAATCCTTCAACTAGTAATCCTTTATAGTCGTCACCATTTGTTGGAGAGTAGGGGCCTGATAGTGATTCCATACCTCGCTCTTGTTGCCAAGCTTTACAAGCATCAAATAATATGAATGCAGCTTGCTTGTCATTAATGCAATCAAATAGGGAAAAATATCCTCGTTTATAGCCTTTATCCTTGTTTATCTTTTCATCAATTCCAGTTATAATTCGTCCTATACACTCTTTATCATCAAATAGAAGGAATAATACATATGGTCCATTATCAAATAATGGGTTGTTTTTTCCTTGTAACATTTTTCTATGCATGAAGTTTAGAGGAGCAACCCAGTTAGGGTCGTCTTTATACAATTTATATGGTAATTTCATAAATTGATTTATTTGCTTACGATTAGTTACTTCTTTAATATTATAAGTCATCTGTTAATCTCCACTTCTTCTATCGATTGCACGCATAAGAGCTTTATGCTTGTTTCTTGTTATTGGATATATTAAAGCTAATATTACTCCTATAACCATTAATGTAGCAGGAACAGGACCTTGTAGCAATCTAATTGCTAAAACAGCACTATCAGGCTGTATAACTTCATGTCCATTTGGATTTATATATCCTGTTAATTCTAATACCACACCTGATAACCAAATAACTATGGCAACACCCATTTTATGGAAAAAGGTTATTAACCCATAATATACACCCTCATTGTGAGATCTGTTTACATACTTACCATAATCAATACAATCAGGAATTAATGAATGTGGAATAATATGGGCAGCACTTACTCCAAAAGATAAATAAACAACTAAAGCATATATTAACCATACAGGTGTACTAGAACTAATAAATAGTGTAAGAATCAATCCTGTAATCAGTGTGCTAATACCAATTGCATAACAAGTTTTCTTTTCTAACTTTTCAGATAATTTTACCCATACTGGTAAAAAGACTGTAGCCATGATGAATAGAACCGCTACAACAATATAGAATAAATTTTCTTTTCCTAACCAGTAGGTAAAGAAATATAGAAACATAGTTTCAACCAATGCCATT
>JAUUZE010000054.1 GCA_030590175.1 Clostridia bacterium | reverse complement strand
AACAGGTTGGAAAATTGACATTATTCCTGAAAGTGAATTGAGGGAAATTGTTGAAGGGCAACTATTAGATGAAGACATGACAGGAAGTCTTGAAAGCGAAAACCAGCAAACTCTTGATGAGTTATTTATAGATAGTAATGAAGAAGAAATAGTTGAAGAAGAAGTAGTTGAAGAAGAAGTTACTGAAGAAGAAGTAGTTGAAGAAGAAGTTAATGAAGAAGAAGTAATTGAAGAAGAGGTTGTAGAAGAAGAAAGTGAAGACAAAAAATAAAAAAATTCCCATGCGCATGTGTGTAGCTTGCAGGGAACGACAACCAAAAAAGCAATTGATACGTATTGTTAATAATAAAGATAGAGGAATATTAGTGGATTTAACTGGAAAAGTATCAGGTAAAGGTGCATATATATGCAAAGAAGAAGCTTGCCTAGAAAAAATACAAAAAACTAATTTTCTTTCAGCTTTTTTTGAACAATCAGTTGATGAAAAAATATATCATGATTTAGGAGAAGCTATAAAATTTGAGCGAAATGCAAAAAGTATATAATATGATTGGGCTTTGCAACAAAGCAAGCCGATTAATAACTGGCCAGGAACTATGTGAAAAGCAAATAAGACGAAATAATGTTTTTTTAGTTATTATAGCAACAGATACTGGACAGAATACAAAAAAAGAAATGACAAACATCTGCCATCATTACGGAGTAGATTTGGTAGAATTTGGAACGGGGGACATGCTTGGAAAAATGACTGGAAAAGAAACAAGGAAAGTTATTGGCATAAAAGATTTAGGTTTCAAAAAAGAAATATTAAAAAGAATGCAGGCTATAGGAGAAATGAATGAGTAGTAAAATAAGAGATATTGCAGATAAATTGGATAAAAAACCAATTGTGATTCTAAACATACTAAAAGATATGGGTGTTGAAAGTCCTAATATGAATACTGTTTTAACAGATGATCTTGAAAATAGGTTATTGATTAAAATGGGATTAAAGAAAAAAGAAGTTCCTCAGAAAAAAGTAGTTGAAGAGGTAGTTGAAGATGACAGCCATGTGAAAAAGACTGTTATTGTAAGACGGAAAAAAACTGTTATTTTAAAGAAAAAAGAAGAACCAGTTATAGCTAAAAAAATGGTTGCAAAGAAAAAAGAGAAAACAATTCCTGAAAAGCCAAAAGCTACCGTTACAAAAAAGAAAGTAGATGAAGTAGAAAAACCTACAAAAACTACTAAAGTTTCTAAAACTAAGAAAGCTACTGAAACAACAAAAACAAAAGAAGTAAAAGAAGTAAAAGAAGTAAAAGATAGTGAAAAAGTTAAAGAGGTCACACCTGCAAAAAAAGTAACAGTTACTAAAAAAGCAGAGGCTCCAAAACATATAAATGATAATGCAAAAGATTATGTTGTAATTAAAAAGGCTAATGAGCCACCTAAAAAACCAAAAACTACTGTTAAAAAACCTGAAGAAGAAGTAAGACGCTATGTTAAGATTGATAAAGATGAAATCAATCGTAATAGAAGATATTATGGTAAGGGTAATAATAACAATAATAATAAACCAACAACTAATAGACCTACTTATAATAGACCTAATAATAATCAAGCTGTTGGAAGACCACAGACTGATAATAGAGGCCCACAAAGAAGACCAGGGCAAACTACAGATAAAAAAGAAGATAAGCCAGATACTGGAATTAAGAAAATAACTAAAACCAGAGGCAAAAATATTAAAAAGGATTTTAACAAATCATATAATAAAACTGATAAAAAAACTTCAAAAACACAAAATAAAAATCAAAAGTACAGATCTCAGACATTTGTACCAGGGCAAAAACTTGGAGTTAATGAAGTGCTATCAGAAGAATTCATCTTTAATGAATATTATAGTAATGATAATATTAGAAAAAGACGTAAAAAGAATAAAGATGAAAAGAGAAAAATTGAAGTATTAACAAATGTAAAATTACCAGAAACAATGACTGTGAAATTTTTTGCAGAAACTGTTAAAAAACAAGTAACAGATGTTATTATGAAATTAATGTCATTAGATATCATGGCTTCTATAAATGATGAAATAGACTTTGACACAGCATCATTAATTGCAGGAGAGTATAAAATTGATGTTGAATTAGAAATGGCAAAAACTGAAGAAGATATTCTGTTTGATGACACTGAAGATGAAGATGATGATTTAGAAACTCGTCCACCAGTTGTTGTTATAATGGGTCATGTTGATCATGGTAAAACGAGTTTGCTAGATACTATTAAAGAAACAAATGTAGTTGATACAGAGGCTGGAAATATTACTCAGCATATTGGCGCATATATGGTAGATGTGAACGATAGAAAAATTACATTTTTAGATACTCCTGGACATGAAGCGTTTACTTCCATGAGAAAAAGAGGAGCACAAGTTACTGATATCGCTATTATAGTTATTGCTGCAGATGATGGTATAATGCCACAGACTATTGAAGCAATAAATCATGCTAAAGCTGCTGAAGTTTCAATTATTATTGCAATTAATAAAATTGATGTAAGAGGTGCAAATGTTGAAAAGGTTAAACAAGAATTAACAGAACATGGACTCATCCCAGAAGAATGGGGTGGCGAAACTGTTTGTGTTCCAGTATCAGCTAAAACTGGAGAAAATGTTGATGGATTACTTGAGATGATAACCTTAACTGCAGATATGCTTGAACTAAAAGCAAATCCTAACAAACAGGCCAAAGGAACAGTTGTTGAAGCAAGAGTAGAAAAAAGTGGTGTTATTGCAACTGTATTAGTACAACGTGGGACTTTAAAAGTTGGAGATGCTGTTATTTCAGGAACATCAACAGGTAGAGTTAGAGCTATGACAGATGATCGTAGTAATACAATAGATTTTGCTGGTCCATCAGTTCCAACAGAAATATTAGGACTAGATGAAGCTCCTAGTGCAGGAGATGAATTCTATGCTGTACAAGACTTAAAAACAGCAAAATCATTAGCTGAGCGTAGAAGATTTGAGCAATTCCAAGATAAAAATAAACGTAAAGCTACATCTCTTGAAGATTTATTTGCACAAATTCAAGAAGGACAAATTAAAGATTTAAATATTATTGTAAAAGGTGATGTAAGAGGTTCTGTTGAAGCTGTTACTGAATCGCTAATGAAAATTTCAAATGAAGAAGTACAAGTAAAAGTTATACATGGAGCTGTGGGAACGATTATTGAAAGTGATATTACTTTAGCTGAAGTATCAAATGCAATTATAATAGGTTTTAATGTGCGACCTAATGCTAAAATAATTGAATTAGCTAAAGAAACTCAAGTGGATATTAGACTTTATAGAATTATCTATAAAGCTATTGAAGACATTGAAGCAGCTATAAAAGGAATGTTAGCACCTAAGTTTATAGAAGTGGTCAAAGGTCATGCCGAAATCAGAGATACATTTAAGGTGTCAGGTATTGGAACAATTGCAGGTTGTATGGTTACAGATGGTAAGATTGAGAGAAATACTGATATAAGAGTACTTAGAGATGGAATTATTATTTACGAAGGAAAACTATCATCACTGAAACGTTTTAAAGACGATGCAAAAGAAGTTGCTTCTGGGTATGAATGTGGTATGTCAGTTGAAAAATATAACGATCTTAAAATTGGCGATGTAATAGAAGCTTACAGCATGGAAGAAATTGAGAATTAAAATATGAATAAACGAATTGAAAGAATACGCGGGGAAATTAAAAAAGAAGTCAGTAATATCTTGTTATTTGACATTAAAGACCCCCGTTTACAGGGTATGGCCAGCGTAGTTAATGTAAAAGTTACAAGCGATTTAAGTCGTGCAACTATTTATGTCAGCGTTATGGGTGATGATATTGCTAAAAAAAATAGTTTAATTGCAATTACTAATTCTGCTGGATTTATTAGACGTGAATTGTCGAGGAGATTAAACCTACGCTATGTTCCTGAACTAAAATTTGAAATTGATGATTATATAGAAAAAAGTATTAAAATAAACAAAATTTTAAATGATTTGAAATAGGAATTATATGAATATTAATCAATTGACCGCTTACTTTAAAGAACAAATGGCTGTCAATAATCACATTCTCATATATCCCCATGTTTCAGCTGATGGTGATGCCATTGGTTCTTGTATAGCGCTACAATCATATATTAGAGAAAATAATAAGAAGTCATATATAGTTTTAGAAGAATCTTTTCCAAAACTATACTCATTTATGTATAAAAAAGATGATTATATAACAATAGAACAGGCAGCTTCTTTTGGAGCTACTTGGCATATAGCTCTTGATACTGGGGACTTGTCTCGTTTAGGAACTAGAGAGTCAATCTATAAAGATAATACTCTTAATATTGATCATCACATAACTAACTCATTATTTGCTAAATTTAATTATCTAGATAAATTTGCAAGTTCTACAGGAGAAATTATATATGAATTACTTAATGAACTAGATTATAACTATAATAAAACATCTGCAACTGCTATTTATGTTGCCGTATTAACAGATACTGGTGGTTTTAAATTTAGTAATACTAATAAAAAAAGTTTTTTACTTGCTGCAGATTTATTACAATATGATATAAATATTAGCGATATTAATAAAAAAGTATATGAGACTCATTCATTAATAAAAACCAAATTAATGGGTAAAACCATTGATAAAATACAATTGTTTTGTGACAATCAAGTAGCAATTGCCACTTTTACAAAAGATGATTATTTATCAATAAATGGGACAGAAGAATTATTTGACGGTATTATTCAGATACCAAGACGTATCGAAGGAGTTAGAGTAGCAGTTATTATCAGAGAGAGCCTTAAAGGACCACTAAAGGTGAATTTACGTTCAAATGATGATGTGGTAGACGTTGGTAAAATAGCTTATTATAACGGTGGTGGAGGTCATAAACGAGCAGCAGGTTATACTATAAAAGAATCTACTCTTGAAAAAGCATCCACATTACTAATTAATGATATAAAAAAGCAGTTATACAATGAATTATAATGGAGTAATTAATTTATATAAAGAAAAGGGAATGACTTCTTTTCAAGCAGTCTACAAAGTTAGAAAATTATTAAATGTAAAAAAAGTAGGGCATACAGGAACACTTGATCCATTAGCGGAAGGTGTTTTACCTATTTGTGTTGGTAAAGCTACTAGAGCAAGTAGTTACCTAATGGATGGGGTAAAAGAATATGTTTGTACTATGGCTTTTGGTTATGAAACAACTACGTTAGATAGTGAAGGTGAAATCATAAAAACCTCTGAAACTAATCAGTTTTCAGAAGATATACTTAACAATATATTAAAAAGTTTTTTAGGAGAAAGCTTACAAGTCCCACCAATATATTCTGCAATTAAAGTAAATGGTAAAAAATTGTATCAATATGCTAGAAATCAGGTTGATGTAAAAATTGAACCAAGGAAGATTACCATTTTATCAATTATTCTTAATAAAGTGGAAAATGATAGTATTTCATTTACAGTTGTATGCCATAAAGGAACATATATTAGGAGCTTATGTCGGGATATTGCATATAAATTAGGTACAGTAGGAACAATGACTAAATTAATTAGAACAAAAACTGGAGCATTTACTAAAGAAGATGCTATTACATTACATCAATTAGGAGAACTTATTGAAAAAAAGGCTGTTAAAACAGTTATTATTGATGCAACAAAGCATATTAATTTACCATTAATATCATTATCATTAAAAGAAACCGATGATTACCTTTTAGGAAAAAAAATCTTTTTTGAAAAAACACCAGGAGAATACTTAATAAAAGATTATCAAAATATGGTTATTGGAATTGGTATCATATCAAGTGAGAAACTACTTAAAAGCAAGAAACGATTGATATAATATTCAAACTACAAAATTATGTTACTATATAATTACTATTGCTTCATGGAGGTATTAGTAATGAAAGTAATATTAACTTCAACAGGATTTGATAATAAGAATATTGAAAAAATATTTATTAATCTACTAAATGTACCAGTAGATGAAGCTAAAGCTCTATTTATTCCAACAGCTCTTAATACTAAAGAATCAAGAGAGTATGTACATGTATTTATGGATGATTTATTAAACGCAGGTATAAAAAGAAATAATATTGATACATATGATTTAGATGCACCTTATGATGAAAAAAAGATTATAAAATATGATGTTATGTTTTTCTGTCCAGGATCTCCAGAGCACCTGCTTTCTAAAATAAAAGAAATGAACTTTTATAAACCTATAAGTGAGTTTTTAGCAAATGACGGTATTTATTTTGGGGTCAGTGCAGGAAGTGATATAGCTGCAAATAACTTACCAAATAATTTGAGATTAATTGATGCGTCAATTGAAACACATGCTAAGGTTGGAAGTGAATGCGGAGTAATTAATATTAATGATTCATCAATTATAAAAATAACGGATAATCAGGCTATTATTATTGACGGTAAAGAAATATCTATAGTTGAATAATTATTGAAGTAATTGGTGTTAATATTAAGCGCTTTCTATCTGACAGATATGTCGTTTTATGGTACAATGCATATTGAAACAAAAAAAGGTAAGTTAACATTTATGAAGGTAATACATGATAAAAAACACGTTGTGGGTAATCAATCTTTCGGCATTGGTTTAGGAAATTTTGATGGCATTCATTTAGCCCATAAAGAATTAATTAATACATTAGTAGATGAATGTATTAAAAGAGATTTACCATCAATGATTTATACATTTACAGAACATCCTGTAAATGTATTATCATCTAATAAAATTAAAATTATTTCTACAATGGAAAAGAAAACAGCTATATTAGAGGGAATGAATGTTGATTTTTTGACACTATGTCAATTTAATCAAACTTTTGCTGATATGGAAGCTGTTGATTTTGTAAAAGATATATTAGTAAAAAGATATCATGTTAAGTTAGTAATTATTGGTTTTAATTATCATTTTGGTTATAAAGGATTAGGAGATGTCAATTTACTAAAAAATATGGGTAAAGAGTATGGATTTGAAGTTATTTCATTAGATCCAATTTACTTCCAAGGAGAAATAATAAGTTCATCAAATATACGAGAAAAAATTAAAAATGGTGACATGATTGGAACAAAAAAATTATTAGGAAAATATTATTCAATGAATGGTAGAGTTGAGTATGGGAATAGAATAGGAACTGTTATGGGATTTCCAACGGCTAATATTATTCCATTAAGAGATTATGCACTACCTAAATATGGTGTATACTATACTAATACAATTGTAGATGGTAAGAGATATGAAAGTATTACTAATTTAGGGTTTAACCCAACCATTGCAGAAGGAAAAAAAGTAATTATTGAAACACATATTTTTGATTTTTCAGGCTGGTTATATGGGAAAGAAATAGAAGTAATATTTAAGCAATTCATTAGAAATGAACAGAAATTTGATAATTTTGAGCAACTTAAAGAGCAGGTTTTACTTGATATCTCAGTTGTAAAGAAGATTTATGGAGGAAACTAATGGGTGGAAGTACATTTGAAATAGCTGTAATCAGCGTAATGATTGCTGGTTTTTTTATAACTGTAATCAGAAGAAGATCAATTGATAAGTGTATAAAAGATTATAAGAATGATTTAGTAACTATAGTTATGCCTAATGGAGAAGAATATACAGGGTATATGGATCCTGAATTTACAGGTATTGAGATTACACTTCTTAATCCAACAAACTATAAAAAAACTTTACTTATATACAAAAAGGAAATAGACGTTATACCAGCAATTTATAGATATCATGAAATGTTGTCAGATGAAGCTGATTTAGACCGTAAAAAAGAACTTAAAAGAACTTATCATCCAAATTTATTAAGGCGTATAGTAAGAAAATTTGGGAATTTTTTCAAAACATTTAGAGATTCATTTGTTGAATTATTAAATATGGTTATTGGACAAGTACAGTCATCACTACCAGAAGGTAATGCAATGACTAGCCAAAAAAAACAAATTGATAAAGTAAAAAATGAAGCACTTTCTGCTACTAATACAGCTTTTGAACCATTATTAGAGAAATATATTGGTCATCGTGTAGTTGTAGAATATTTTAAAGTAAAAGATGAAGAAGAAATTATTGGGGTATTAAAAGAATATTCTAGTAAGTTTATTGAAGTGGTTGATGCAATCTATAATGGACAGAAAGTTGATTTGATTTTACCACGATCAAAAGCAGTGGTAAGACATCTTGCCGAAAACTTAGCAGATATGTTAGAATAACTTGTAGAAACAAGAAAGAGGAAATGAAATGAAAAGTGTAATATCCTTTCCAAATTTATTTGGTGGAATAGAAATTAGTGTAAATCGTGTAGCATTCTCACTGTTTGGTATCGATATTTATTGGTATGGACTTATAATTGGTTTGGCATTTTGCTTAGCTGTAATTTTTGTTCTAAGAGATGCAAAGAAATTTAATATGAATGAAGATGATCTTATAAATATTATGTTAATAGCAGTTCCAGTTGGAATTGTTTTTGCCAGATTATTTTATGTAATATTCTTTATAGATGCTAGTTGGACATTTAAAGAGATAATTAATATAAGAGATGGCGGACTAGCCATATATGGTGGTTTAATTGGTGGTATTTTGGCAGCATATATATACACTAAAATTAAAAAGATGCGTTTTTTAGATTTAGGTGATTTAGTTGTTCCATATATTGCTTTAGCACAGGCAATTGGTAGATGGGGTAATTTTATTAATCAAGAAGCATTTGGTGTTAACACAACATTACCATGGGGAATGACCAGTGTTAGTATAAAAAATCAGTTAGCTATTTTAGGTTCTTTTAATGGAGTGCCATTAAATCCGAATATTCCTGTTCATCCAACATTCCTATATGAGTCAATTTGGAATCTATTAGTATTTGCATTACTATATATCATTGGCCGAAAAAAGAAATTTACTGGTCAAATTTTCTGCTTATATATGATGCTGTATGGATTTGGTAGAATGTTTATTGAAGGGTTAAGAACTGATAGCTTACTAGTAGCAGGTATTAGGGCGAACCAAGTTATAGGATTTATATTCTTTGTTTTATTTGGTATAGTTTTAATAATTATAAATGTTACATATAATAAATCTAAGAAAGATAAAGAAGAAAAATTATATGAAGAAACAGGAACATCAGATTATGCGAATATTTTAAAAGCAAAAGAAGATATTGAAAAAGATGATAAAACTTCTGTTGAAAAAATAAAATTAGAACATAAGAATGAAGCGGAAAATAAAGAATAGTAAAATCAACAAAAAGCACACAAAAAGTTCCTTATGATAAGGAACTTTTTTTGGTCGGAGCGACAGGATTTGAACCTGCGACCCCTTGACCCCCAGTCAAGTACTCTACCAAGCTGAGCCACGCCCCGAAAGCATAAAAAGTATAGCAAACATTACTTGTAAAAACAACCAAAAATGATAAAACTTTATTTTTATATATGAATAGGTTATAATATTCATAACTACATAAGAGAAAGAGCCTGTGGCGAATTATGAACGAGAATAATGAGTATTCTGATAATAACAATGTAAGTATTGTTGGGATAGTAAAAAAAGAACCAAAGATTAATCATGAAATATATGGTGAAAAATTTTATATTTTCAGTATTTTAGTTAAACGATTAAGTAAGTCGTTTGATATTATTCCTGTCCTTATTTCTGAGCGATTAATTGATATTAATAAAATTGTAGCCGATCAACCCATAGCAGTTGAAGGACAATATCGATCATATAATAATATTGTTGGAAATAGAAGTAAGTTAGTTCTTAACATTTTTGCTAGAGAAGCTAACTTTGTAGAAGCATTACAAGATTCTGATTATAAAAATGAAATTTTCCTTGATGGATATATATGTAAAAAACCTAATTATAGGACAACACCTTTTGGACGTGAAATTTCAGATGTATTATTAGCTGTAAATAGAGCATATAACAAGTCTGACTATATTCCTTGTATTTGTTGGGGAAGAAATGCCCGTTTCTGTGAAAGATTAACTGTGGGAAAAGAAATAAAAATATATGGTAGGGTTCAAAGTAGATATTATGAAAAGAAATTAGATGATTATGTTGAAAAGCGTGTTGCCTATGAAGTTTCTGTAAATAAGTTGGAGGATTCTAATGAGCAAAATCAAAGTAAAGTTAAGCAACTGTGAACAGTTCATAAACAAAAACGATTATAAAAGCATTTTTAGTGAAATTGAAAATGCTTTACTTTTGCTTGAGAATAAACAAGGTAAAGGAAATGATTACCTAGGATGGATTGATTTACCAAATACGATTTCACCATTATTACTTGATGATTTGAATAAAACAGCAAAAAAAATAAGAAGTGAATCAAAAGTTTTAGTAGTAATTGGGATTGGTGGTTCATATTTAGGATCAAAAGCTGTAATCAATGGACTAAAAGGATATTTTTCTAATAAGGGAATTGAAGTACTTTTTATGGGGAATTCAATAAGCTCAACATATATTAGTGAAATAATAGATTACCTATCAGATAAAGATTTTTCAATTAATGTAATATCTAAGTCAGGAACTACTACAGAACCTGCAATTGCTTTTCGTGTAATTAATGAATTATTAATTAAAAAATATGGTAAAAAAGCAAGTGGACGTATATATGTAACAACTGATGAAAATAAGGGAGCATTAAGAAAATTAGCAAATGAGCATAAATACAAAAGTTTTATTATTCCAGATAACATAGGTGGACGTTTTTCAATATTAACACCTGTAGGATTATTACCAATTGCTGTGGCAGGATTTGATATTAATTTATTAATTAAAGGGGCTAAGCAAGCATATGAATATGGCGATGAAAATATAAAAAATTATGTAGCTGCACGAAATATACTCTATCGTCAAGGTAAAAAAATAGAAATAATGGTTAACTATGAACCAAAACTTCATTATTTTACTGAATGGTGGAAACAATTATTTGGAGAAAGCGAAGGTAAGGATGGTAAGGGAATCTTTCCAGCTGGCGTAGATTTTTCAGCTGATCTTCATTCCATGGGTCAATATATACAAGATGGAGAGAGAATATTATTTGAAACAGTACTTAATATTGAAAATCCAATAAAAGATTACTCTATTCCTATTACAAAAGATAATACGGATGGCTTAGGATATATTGAAGGAAAAAGTATTAATTATGTTAATTCAAAAGCGATGAGAGGAACCATTGCAGCTCATATTGATGGGGCTGTTCCAATAATAGAAATTAATATACCAAGTCTTAATGAGCAAACCATTGGATATTTATTATACTTCTTTGAAAAAGCATGTGGTGTTAGTGGTTATGTTTTAGGAGTTAATCCGTTTAATCAACCAGGAGTTGAAAAGTATAAAACTAATATGTTTACATTACTTGGTAAACCAGGATATTAAAATATTTTATCTGCTAGTTCAGGTAAAAGCATACACACAAGAGTTATAACTGTTGCTGAAATTAATCCACCTATAAAAATATATTTAAATGATTTTTTCTTATCCATTTTTAAAAATGCAGCAACTGCAGAACCTGTCCACAAACCAGTGGTTGGTAGGGGAATAGCCACAAAAATTATTAATCCCCATTTTTCATATTTTT
>JAUUZE010000188.1 GCA_030590175.1 Clostridia bacterium | reverse complement strand
GTTACTTACCCTATACAACTAAAAACCTTATTGATACAGCACTATCATTAATAGGTGATCCATATGGATGGGGTGGAGATAATAACGGACGCGATTGTTCTTCATATATGTTAGATATTTATTCTTTATTTGGAATTAAGTTACCTAGAAATACTGATCAACAAGAATTAATTCCCACAAGTAATTTCTCGCTTTTAAAAAGCAGTGATTATGAAGCACTACCAATAGGTTCATTATTATTTATGAATGGTCATGTAATGATGTATTTAGGAAAACACAGTGAGCAGCACTTTATGATTCATGATACTCCTGGCTTTTTTAAAGACGGTCAATATGTAAATGCAAATGGAGTTATTATTAATGATTTTAATATTTATTCTAGTAGTGGAACACCTTATCAATCGTTAATATATCTTGGTATTTTTATACAATAAAAAAGCTGCCATTTGGCAGCATTTTTAATTACATACTAGTTGATTCTTCAACTTGTGCAGGTTCTACACTTCTTATTGCCCATTTTTTTACTAGCAATTTTGTTTTGTCAATTCCTGTTTCAATTGTAACATCATCTTCGTTAATATTAACTATTTTTCCAGCAATCCCGCCAATTGTCATAATTATGTCGTCTTGTCTTATTGCACTAAGCATAGCTTTTGTTTTTTTCTCTTTTCTACGCTGAGGAATAATCAGTACGGCATACATGATACCAAATACAACAACGATCGATATGAGTGACCAAGTGTTATCCATTATTATAGTTCTCCTTTATAATTTATATCCATATTCTTCAAAGAATTCATTCCTGAAGTCCTTAAGTCTGTCTTCTATTATAGCTTTTCTTATTCTTTCCATCAACCCTAATAAAAAATAAAGATTATGCCAGGTAACTAACCGTAATCCAAGCATTTCTTTTGCTTTAATTAAATGTCTAATATAAGCTTTTGAAAAGTTTTTACATACATAGCAATCACACTGTTCATCAAGGGGAGAAAAATCTTCTGCATATTTTCTATCTCTAACTATTACTCGTCCTTTTGAAGTCATGGCTGTGCCATTTCTACCTATCCTAGTAGGTAAAACACAGTCGAACATATCAATTCCTCTGATAACCCCTTCAATTAATGCATCAGGAGATCCTACACCCATTAAATACCGTGGTTTATTAGATGGCATTATTGGAGTGGTTATATCTAACATCTTATACATATCTTCCTTTGATTCACCTACGCTAAGCCCACCAATTGCATATCCTGGTAAATCAATTGAAGTGATTTCCTTGGCACTTTGTATCCTTAAATCAGGATGCATTCCACCTTGAATAATACCAAATAGAGCTTGATCATCTCTTTTATTTGAATCTTTACATCTTTGTAACCATCTTGTAGTTCTCTCTAATGATTGCTTTGTATAATCATGTTTTGCAGGATATGGAATACATTCATCAAATGCCATTATAATATCTGCACCTAAATCATTTTGAATTTTTGTAGCTTTCTCTGGTGTAAATAAGTGACTAGATCCATCAATATGACTTTTAAATGTTACTCCATCTTCAGTTATTTTCCTAAATTCTGCCAATGAAAATACTTGAAATCCTCCACTGTCTGTTAGAATAGGTTTGTCCCAATTCATAAATTTATGTAACCCACCTGCTTTTTTTATTAGTTCATTTCCTGGACGCATATATAAATGATAAGTATTTGATAAAATGATACCTGATCCAATTTCTTTTAATTCATCAGGAGACATCCCTTTGACTGTTGCCTGTGTACCGACAGGCATAAACGCTGGTGTATCAAAACTACCATGAGGTGTATGTACTTTTCCAAGTCGTGCACCTGTCTGTTGACAAATTTTTATTAATTCATAAGTTACTGGATATGGTTTCATGATTTGTTCCTTTTTATAAACATGGCATCTCCGAAACTGAAGAACCTGTATTCTTTTTCTATGGCTTCCTTATATGCTGTTAATATTTGTTCTTTTCCAGCTAAGGCACTTACTAACATTAAAAGAGTTGATTCTGGTAAATGAAAATTAGTAATTAAACAATCTACTAATTTAAATTTATATCCAGGATAAATAAAAATATCTGTTAATCCACTTTGAGCCTTTATTTCTCCTTTTTCATTAGCAACACTTTCTAGCACTCGCGAACTAGTAGTTCCAACTGATATTATTCTTCCACCTCTTTTTTTTACTTCATTAATTATATCAGCATTTTCTTTGTCAATATGATACCACTCTTCGTGCATTTTGTGGTCTAGAATATTGTCTGTTTTAACTGGTCTAAATGTACCAAGACCTACATGTAGTGTGACCTTAGCAATCGTAATACCCTTTGCTTGTATTTCATTTAATAATTCTTTTGTAAAGTGTAACCCAGCAGTAGGTGCTGCAGCCGACCCTCTATGTAATGCATAAACTGTTTGATATCTATTTCTATCTTGTAGTTTTTCTGTAATATATGGTGGTAACGGCATAATGCCTACTTGATCTAGTACTTGTTGAAAAATCCCATTATATGAAAACCTAACAATCCTATTGCCACCTTCTACAACCAATAAAACAGTTGCTTCCAACTGACCATCACCAAAAACAAATACTCTACCTGGTATTGCTCTCTTACCTGGTTTTACTAACACTTCCCAATCGTCATCTTGTATTTTTTTTAATAATACAAATTCAATTTTCCCACCTGTGTCTTTACGTTTGCCATAAAGTCT
>JAUUZE010000127.1 GCA_030590175.1 Clostridia bacterium | reverse complement strand
GCATTAATTTGCATTCCCTCTTTAATCTGACAATCTCTAAAAGCTGGTTGTACCATTTTGACATAAACATATTCATCATTATACTTAGTTACTTTTTCAATTGGACAAATACAATGAGTCCATCCCACATCATATATTAATTCAATTGTAGATGGATTTTTATAATTTAAGAGTTCTTTATGCTTACATAGGTATCCTTCATAATATACTTTGTTGTGATGTTCGCTTTTATTGTGGAAAATATAGTTATCATCTTCATACATATCCCATGATCCTGAGTTTACATAAGTAGTAGCAGGTCTATTTATTAATTCACCATTTTTAAGTAATTGATTTGAATAGGAATAATTTGTTGCATCATGATAATATATTCCATCCACTAATTTCCAATCATCTAATAATTGTCCACTACTAATAGTTGCTCCTTGTCCATCAATTTGTATATTTTCAAACTGATTATTAAGTTTAATTGTATTTGTAATTGTATATGTTTTTGGTTCAAGAAATATAGTGCCTTTTATATTTTTATCTACCCCTAAGAAATTCATATATTCCTCCACTTAAATAAATGTATTATGTTTTTTTTCATATCCAATGGTACTTTGTTTTCCATGACCTGGATAAATTATTGTTTCATCAGGTAAAGTTAATAATTTTTCAGTAATTGATTTTTGTAACGCTTGCTGATCACCCATTCCTAAATCTGTTCGCCCAATGGATAAATAAAATAAGGTATCACCTGTAAAAACATGATTATCAATTTTTAAGCATATACTACCTGGAGTATGTCCAGGTGTATCAATTACTAATAATTCTTTGTCACCAAATGAAATACAATCATTATTTTTTAATAAGATATCACCTTCATTAAATTTATTAGATAAACCAAATAAATAAGCTCCATTTTTAAAACTATCAGTTAATAGCTCATTATCTAAAAAATGAACAGCAACTTTAGCATTTGTAGCTTTTTTTAATTCCTCAACATGTAATATATGGTCAATATGTCCATGTGTAAACACAATGAAAGTAATCATCAATTGTTCTTCATTGATATAGTCTAAAATATATTGTTCATTAACTCCAGGATCTATGACAATAGCATCATTATCATTAGAAATTACATAACAATTAGCAGAAACCATTCCTTTTTCAAACTTTTTTATTTTCATTAAGCTCTCCTTCTTGCTACTTTTGAATCAATCGTTAATGTAACTGGACCGTCATTAATAATCATAATTTCCATGTGGGCGCGAAAGCGACCGCTTTTTATTGTTAGTAAACTATTTTCTTTTAAGTATTTAATAATATCATTATAAAATTTATTTGCTTTTTCAGGGTTAGCAGCATTAGTAAAACTAGGACGATTACCTTTTCTTGTATTTCCATATAAAGTAAATTGGCTAATGAGAAGAATTTCTCCATTTATATCTTTTATTGATAAATTCATTTTTCCTAAATCGTCTTCAAAAATACGTAAATTCAATAGTTTATTAGCTATATATTCAAGATCATTTATTGTATCGTCTTCTCCCACACCGAGAAAAACTGTTATGCCTTTATTTATTTCACCAATTATTTGATTCTCTACTGATACACTACTTTTTGTCACTCGTTGAATAATTGCTTTCATATTATTTCCTTTTATTTTTTCTATTTATTTCATAGACGCCACTTAGACGCTTAACTTTTTTGATTATCTTACTCAATTCTTCTTTACCAGCTATTTCTATCATTACCTTTATAATAGCAATACCGTCATCTGTAGCCTTTGCTTCTACTTTTCTCATGGTTATATTCATATCATTAATTAAATTAGTAATTTCACTTAATAAGTTATTTCTATCATAAGCTTTAATTGTTATTTCAGCATTGTAATTACTATCTGTATTTTTAGCCCATGAAACTTCAATTTGTCTCTCTTCAAAACCTTTATCATTTATTATATTAATACAATCTTTACGATGTATAGTAACACCTCTACCTCTTGTAATATATCCTACAATGTCATCTCCTGGTACAGGTGTACAACATTGACTTATTTTCACTAGGCAGTTATTAATTTCTTTAACAATAATTCCTTGTTCATTTCCAATGGGAATATGCTCTTTTTTAGGAACAATTAGCTCTTCAATTGGTATTTCACTTTGGTGGTCTTTTCTATATTCTTCTTTTAAACGTGAGATAATTTTATTAGCAGTAATACCTGCATAACCAATTGCGCAAAAGGCATCATCTAACGTTTTAAAATTATATTTTCTAATTGTCTCGTTATAGTATTTTGGGTTGAAAATTTCGCTAAAAACTAGTCGCTGCCTTTTTAATTCTTTTTCCACCATTTCTTTACCTTTTTCAATGTTTTCTTCTCTATTTTCTTTTTTGAAGAATTGGCGAATTTTACTTTTGGCAGATGAACTAGCTACAATTTTCAACCAGTCTCTTGATGGTCCTTTTGAAGAAGATGATGTAATAATTTCAACAATATCACCATTTTCAAGTACTGTACTTAATGGTTCCATTTTATTGTTAATTTTAGCACCAACCATTTTATTACCAATAGCTGAATGAATATAATATGCAAAGTCAATTGATGTGGAACCTGCTGGTAAGTTTTTTACATCACCATTTGGTGTGAAAACAAAAACTTCATCATTAAATAAGTCTACTTTTAATGTATCATAGAATTCATCAGCATCAGATGTATCGCTTTGCCATTCAACTAATTGTCGCAACCATGCTAATTTAGATTCCATATCTTCTTGTGATTTTATACCTTGTTTATACTTCCAATGAGCAGCAATTCCTAGCTCTGCAATCTGATGCATTTCTTTACTTCTAATTTGGACTTCAAAAGGTTGACCTTTTGAACCAATAACTGTTGTATGTAGCGATTGATACCGATTGTTCTTAGGCATGGATATATAATCTTTAAATCTACCTGGCATAGGTTTATACATATCATGAATAAAACCTAAAACAGCATAACAATCATTTACATTGTTAACAATAATACGTAATGCAAACAAGTCATAAATTTGGTCAATGCTTTTTTCTTGTTTTTGCATTTTGTTATATATACTAAGCAAATGCTTAACTCGACCTTCAACAGTAACTTTAATATTTTTTTTATTTAAACTAGTAGAAATTGTTTCTTTTATTGAATTAATATATGCTTCTCTCTCTTTTCGTTTTGAAGATATTTGTTTTACTAAATCATAATATTCATCAGGATGTAAATAGCGAAAAGAAAGATCTTCTAATTCCCATTTAAAAGCAGACATTCCTAGTCTATGAGCTATAGGTGCATAAATTTCTAAGGTTTCTGTAGCCTTAAAAATTTGTTTTTCTCTTGTAACATACTCTAATGTACGCATATTATGTAATCTATCTGAAAGTTTTATAATTATTACACGAATATCTTTAGTCATAGCTAATAGCATTTTTCGTATATTTTCTACTTGTTGTTCTTTTTTTGTATCCAAATTAATCAAAGATAATTTACTAACACCATCAACCATTGTAGCAATTTCACTACCAAATTTTTCTTTAACTTGGTCATAAGTTGAATCAGTATCTTCAATAACATCGTGTAAAATTCCAGCTGCAATAGTTTTTGAGTTTAATTCTAATGTTGCTAAAATTTTTGCAACATTTACTGGATGAGATATAAAAGGTTCATTTGAAGCCCTCATTTGTCCCTCATGAGCTTCTTTTGCAAATAAATAAGCTTCAGTAATCAATTCAATATTACTATTAGGGTTATATGATTTTATGATTTCTATAAGTTCGTTAAATTGTTTATTCATTTGCTACTCACTTTAAATATATTGTATAAAGTAGAATTTTCTAGTGGCTGTTTTTTATCTTTGATAATTATATTAGTAAAACTGATTAAACCCTTTTTAGTAAAATCAATCAGCGATAATTCATATAATATTTCCATTCCTAGATACACTTGATATGCTGATAATTGTTCAATTTTATCAGTTGCACTAAGGGTATCTATTTTTTTTGCCACCTTATACACCTTAATTATATCCTCTCTTGTTATAAATAATTCATTTTCTTTAGAAATTAATTCAGCATAATGTAATAAGTTATTCTTTTTTAAACTATTTTGTAAAAATGTATATAAATCTTTTTCATATTCTGATTTATGTAAAACTGCTAAAATACAAGTAATTAATGAAATATCATGTCCACTGGATAGCTGATAGTCATAAACTATTAATTGAATTGATTTTTGATTATTCCAAACATTAATGTTAGGATAACACACAATATCATAAGGTTGATTACTAGTTAATAAAGCCATATATTTTTCACAATTAAAAGTTAAACAATCAAAATACCACTGCCCTTTAAAGTGATTTTTATCTTTACCAATAACTCTTGTGGTTGAAAACAAAACATTACGAATAAGAAAAGTTGGTCGTTTATTTGATTCTCCATATGGTTGTAATTTATTTAATTCGTTAATCATTTCTTCTGTAATATCGTCATTTGATATTTCCAAATCAATTATTATTTCATGTTTTTTAGACAAATCAAGTTGAGCATAATATTCATTCATAGCACTACGAAAATTATCAATATTTTCCTCATCTAAAGTGACACCTGCAGCTTTTTCATGACCACCATATTTTATTAAATAATCACTACAGTAATTTAAAGCTTTTACTAGATCAAATCCTTCAATACTTCGCCCAGAACCTTTAGCTATCCCATCTTTAATATCTAATAATATAACTGGGCGATTAGTAGATTCTTGCACTTTTGAAGCGACAATACCAATTATTCCATGGTGCCAATTTTCATTCCCTAAAATAATAACTCCATGTTCATCATCTATTTTATGTAATTTATCTAAAACTTCATCATAAATTCGTTGTTGTTCAATTTGACGTTGCTTATTTAATTGATCAAATTTGCTAGCTAATAAAGTGGCTTTTCGCTGTGAGTTTTCTAATAATAATGATACTGCTGTTTTAGCATGATCCATTCGTCCAGTAGCATTAATCCTTGGACACACCATATATCCTAAATGATAAGTTGTAATTGGTTCATTTTTGTTCACACCTGCTATGTCAAACAACGCTTTTATCCCCTCAACTCTAGTTTCTTTTAATGATTTTAATCCTAAAGATACCATAGCTCTGTTTTCTCCAACTAGTGGAACCACATCGGCTACTAATCCTAAAGTAGCTAGTTGTAGATATTCATCTAAATCTTTTGTAAGTGATAATCGAGTATCAAGTGCTTGAAGTAATTTATATGTAAGTCCAGAACTTGATAGATAAGGGTTTTTATATGTATTATCAACTCTGGTATTACATAAAACTGCATATGCATCAGGTAATTGTTCTTTTGACTGATGATGGTCTGTAATAATAACATCTACACCTTCACTTTTTAATAAGGTTACTTCATCAAAAGACACCACACCACAATCAACAGTAATTAATAGGTCAGGTTTTAACAAAAGAACTTCGTTTACAGCTTGTATTGACAAGCCATATCCTTGTCCTAATCTATGAGGAATAAAATAATCAATATTATTAGATAATTCGCGTATGAATTTTACTAGCATAGCTGTTGAAGTTATTCCATCAACATCATAATCACCAAAAATAACTATTTTTTCCATAGCATATATCGCAGATATTATTCTCTCTACTACTTTTTCCATTTCATTTATGGTAAATGGGTCGTAAAATTGTTCATAAGTTGGGTTTAAAAAAGCATCAATATCATTAATGTTCCGTGATGACAATAAACAGTCATTTACAGACTGCTTTGGATCTTTAGTTTTTGTAATAATCCATTGATTGTCAAACATATACTATTTCCTTAATATTATATTTCCAAT
>JAUUZE010000111.1 GCA_030590175.1 Clostridia bacterium | reverse complement strand
GAACTTAGCGGATATAACGACCATGAAATACTTTTGGTAATTAAAACATCAAGTAAAAAAACAATTACGCTATATATAGCTAAAAGCATAGTTATTAAAATAGCTGTAAACATTTTATTTGAAGCATTTTTTTCATTTTTATGATGTGTTCTATATTGGGGATAATCTTTATTAATAGGATATTCTGACACATTAGGATTAATGACAGGTGTTTTACATAATGGACATGATTTGTGGTGATCTGCTAATCGTACTCCACATTGGACACAATAAGACATAAGAACCTCCTTTTATTGGTTGCTTTTTATGGTGACGTGTACACCAAGTTGTACTAATCGTCTGAATAAATGTCTTTCAATATGTGTGTTTTCAATACTTCGACCAAAAGACATATAAATGTTGTTTTTATAACTACCCAAACCACAAGAACATTTTTCATGTGGTGAAGGACTTGGTAAAAAAGTTACAGTAGTAACGCATTTTTCCATCTCAATAGGAAATTTAACAATTCCCATATTTGATAGCGTTCCTGAAAATTGAGAAGAACCCATAGTATTGCTAATATAACCTATAAATAGATTTTTAATATCTACAGGGATAAATTTAAGAATTTGATTTTTAGCTAGAGAGCAGTTGTCTTCAATCATTGACAATAAATGAGAATGAGTTAAGTGTGCTTTCATGAAAAGAGTAATTTGATTAGTGATATCTTGAAGGTTCGCAACATCTCTAGGGTTGATTGTTGGAATAACAAACAAAGAAAAGTTCCGCATACAGTTTATACGATAATAATTTCGAACATTTACAGGTATTTGAAGAGCAACATCTCTATGGTTCTTTTTTTTCTTAACTTGAGAAGCTTGTAGATGAATAATGGATTCAAGATATAAAGCAGCTAAGAATTCAGTGATTGTTGCATTAAATTGTTTTGAGACTCTTTTTATATCTTCAACAGAAAAAATTCCTGTTGTAATATTATAATAACCTTGAGGCATTAATTTATCTTTAATTTGATAAATATGCTTTGTTCCAAATAATGATCGCTTTTTAACTAAAATATTATCTTTTTCTTGCTCATATACTTTTATAAAAGCATCTTCGTATTCATTTATTTCTGGTTCTTCATCAATTGACATGATACCTGGTAATTTTTCTGGTACTTTACCAAGTAAAAACAAATATTGATGAAGTAAGCATTTTAAAAATTCAGTTGCCCCATAACCGTCAGTTAAACCATGAAAAATTTCAAGAGCAAGTGTTTTATTATAATATTTAATTTTATATAAAAATCCATTGTTTAGTAATGGATGAATACGCTCACAAGGATGGGGTGTATCTGGCCAAATAAATAATTTGTTATTATTCGTTTGAAAATAATTCCAAAAAAGACCTCTTTTTAAATGAACGTTATAGTAAGGGAAACGATGTCTGATGTTTTCAAGAGCTTGCAATAAAAAAACAGGATCAACTTTTTTTTCAAGTGTGAAAGCAACACGAAAAACAGTAGTGTCTCTAACTGATTCTCTGGCTGGATATATTTTAGCTGAAGTATCAAGTCTAAACCAGGTTGGGGTAGTGTTTTTTTTCATATCTTATCTCAAATCAACTTAGTCTAAATATATTATAACGTATTTTTCGATTTAAATATGTTTTTTTAGAGAAACAATCAAAATGTATAATAATGTAGCTAATAGTAGAAAAAAGAGAAATAAAAAAACATAGAAAAGCACGTGTATTCTTATTGCGTAACGTTTCTTTACTGTGTACAATGCTTAGTATCTACAAACTTGAGATATGGAGAGATGTTTATGACTAAAATGTGGAAAGAAATATACGAACAACCAACAGTTTTACAAAATTGTTTAATACAAAACACACAAATTATTAACGATATTATAAAAGATATTGATTCAAGAAAAATCAACAATGTTGTAATTGTAGCAAGAGGAACTTCTGACCATGCTGGAATTTATGGAAAATATATAATTGAACATAATTTAGGGATACCTGTTGCTTTAGCAGCACCATCAATTATTACGATGTATAACAAAAAGTTGTTATTAACTAATAGTCTTGTCATTGCCATTTCACAATCAGGGCAAGCAGAAGACGTACTAGAAGTCATAAAATGTGCTAATGAACAAGAAGCTATAACCATTGGTATTACTAATTTTGAATCTTCACCAATTGCCACAAATAGTAAATATCATTTATACACAGCTGCAGGTGTTGAAGAAAGTGTTGCCGCTACTAAAACCTTTACTTCTCAAATGATGAATATGGCACTATTAGTTGCTAAATGGTCAAATGATGAACAATTAATATCAAAACTTTCACTTGTTCCAAAAAACGTGCGTGAAACATTAAAGTTAAGCGAAACAATTGTTTCACATATTAGCGATTACGTTGAAATGAACGATTGTTTTGTACTATCAAGAGGAATTAATTATGCTATTGCCTTAGAAAGTGCTTTAAAAATACAAGAAACCACCTATGTAAAAGCAAAAGGATATGCAATTTCAGATTTTCACCACGGTCCTTTTGCAATGGTTGGACAACAAACACCTGTTATTATTTATGCCCCTGAAGGGCCTTCGTTAGCAGATGCTAATGAAATGATTACAAAATTAAAGAAAGTTGGAGCAAGTTTAATTATAGTAACAAACAACCAACAATTACTAAATGAAAATAAAAACACTTTTGCAATACCTATGTGCGATAATGATTTAATAACTCCATTTTATAACATTATTTTTGCACAAATGTTTGCGTGTCTGTTAGCTTTGGCAAAAGGGTTAAACCCCGATCAACCAAGAGGACTTAATAAAGTAACAATTACTCGCTAAGGAGATAAGTATGTCAATAATCAAAAAGAAACTAGTTATATCAAATTTACCTAAACTAGATCAAAAATTTATGCCCATTGCTATATATAACCGTGAATTTAAAGAAGAAATTTTATTGTCTACTAATATTGAAAATATTAAAATTGCACTTGAAAGAACAAATGGACTTATTTCGGTTTATGAAACTATTATATTTGGAGAACAAGAAAATAGAGAAGAAGATAATTTACGTTATATTGAGAGGCTTATAAAAACACTACTATGGGTAAAGGGTGGTTGGAAGCTTACTATTGGAGGTCCTAAATATTTAGCAAAATATATACAGTCAATTTATTGTATAGGCGGAAAAAGAGAATTTGATGTACATTTTGTTAAAAGGGTTTTTGAAAAAGAACTAGTAATTATCCATTGTTCATATGAATTATGTCCTAAAAAAAATGAAAAATCAAAAGCAATTGGTAAAAATCTTGATGGATATCGAATTGGGTTTGATGCTGGAGGTAGTGATAGAAAAGTATCTGCAGTTGTTAATGGGAAGGCTATATTTTCAGAGGAAGTAGTATGGCACCCAAAATTACAAGAAGACCCAACATATCAATATGAAGGTATTATGGATTCTATAAAGAGAGCAGCTTCAAAACTACCTAGAGTTGATGCCATTGGTGTTAGTGCAGCAGGTGTTTATATTGACAATATGATTATGGCAGCTTCGCTATTTATTAAGGTGCCAGAAGATTTATTTGATAAAAAAGTAAAAAATATGTTTTTTGATATCCAACGTGAAATGGGAGGAAGTCCAATTGAAGTAGCTAATGATGGCGATGTGACAGCTTTAGCTGGCGCCATGAGTTTAAAAACTAATCAAGTATTAGGAATTGCAATGGGAACATCTGAAGCGGCAGGTTATGTGGATAAAAAAGGAAATATTACTGGATGGTTAAACGAGTTAGCTTTTGTACCAATTGATTATAGCATTGAAGCTATGGAAGATGAATGGTCAGGCGATATTGGGTGTGGGGTTAAATACTTTTCACAAGATGGAGTTATTAAATTAGCAAATAAAGCAGAGATAATAATGGATGAATCCTTACCACCTGCAAAAAAATTGTTAATTGTTCAAGAATTAATGGCAAAAAACGATAGTAGAGCCAGAAAAGTTTATGAAGGAATTGGTTGTTATTTGGGTTATAGCTTGGCTTATTATGCGGAGTTTTATGATATGAAACATGTGTTATTAATGGGAAGAGTAACCTCAGGAAAAGGTGGTAATATTATTGTATCTATGGCAAACAAAGTACTACAAGAAGAGTTTTCACAATTAGCATCTACTTTTACGTTATCGCTTCCTGATGAAAAAAGTAGACGTGTTGGACAATCTGTTGCAGCAGCAAGTTTACCTATTATAAAAGAGAAAGGATAAACACCATGATTAATATATTAGATAGTGCAAAGAGCTATTATGAGGAACTTATAACCCATAGAAGATATTTACATGAAAATGCTGAAACCCATATTAATTTACCTATAACCACTAAGTATGTAATGGAACAATTAACAAATATGGGATATGAACCTATTGAAATTTCTAAATCAGGAGTACTTGCTATTGCTGGTGGAAAAAAGAAAGGAAAAACGTTTTTAATTCGTGGTGACATGGATGCATTACCATTAAAAGAGCAAACGGGTTTATCTTTTTCATCAAAAACAGATAATATGCATGCATGTGGCCATGATTTTCATACAGCTATGTTATTAGGAGCTGCAAAAATTTTAAAAGAAAAAGAAAATGAAATTGAAGGAACTGTTAAATTAATGTTCCAACCAGGAGAAGAAACTCTAACAGGTGCAAAAGCTATGATTAAAGCAGGTATACTAAAAAAACCTGATGTTGATGCAGCAATGATGATTCATGTGTTTTCTGGTATGCCTATTAAAAAAGGCGCTGTAATCTTTTTTGGTAAAGGAGCTGTTAGTGCAACATCTGATTGGTTTTATATTGATATTAAAGGAAAAGGTGGGCATGGGGCTATGCCAAACACTACAGTAGATCCTTTGAATGTAGCTGCTCATATTCATATTGCATTAGCAAATATAAATTCGCGGGAAATAGATCCTGATCAAGTTGGAGTGGTAACAGTTGGACAAATGCATGGTGGAACAACTGGAAATATTATTCCAGACACCGCTTTTTTAGAAGGAACAATTAGGACATTTGATGATAAAACACGAATTTTTATAAATCGACGAGTAAAAGATATCACAGAAGGTATTGCAAATACATTTAGGGCAAAAGCTACAGTTAAATTTTCAAATGCTTGTCCCTCAGTAGTAAATGATAGCGAAGTTTTTAATAATGTGTTTACATCTACTATGGACCTAGTAGGCCCTGAAAAGTGTGTGGATTTAGAAGTTTTAACAGGAAAACCTTTTAGAATGCCAGGATCAGAGGATTTTGCATTTATTAGTGAAAAAGTACCATCTCTTTTATTAGCAATGGATGCTTCTCTTTATGATGGGCAAGAGGTGTTTCCGCAACATCACCCGAAAGTCAATTTTGACGAGAGTGTTTTACCAACAGGTGCAGCTGTATATGCAAATGCTGCCATAACTTGGTTAAAAGACAATAAATAAGATTATTTTCTGTTTTCGTTAAGGACGTCAATCATTGCTAAAAAGTTTTCTAAGGGTACATTATATTGTACATTGTGTATTGCGTTAAAAACGAAGCCGCCATTTTTTTTAAAGATGGCGATTTGTTTGCGTGTTTCTTCTTTTACTTGGTCTACACTTCCAAATGGAAGTATTTTTTGAGTATCAATTCCTCCACCCCAAAAGACTAATTGATTACCATATTTTTCCTTTAGTAATGTTGAATCCATTCCATTTGCTGAGTACTGGACAGGATTTATTATATCAAAACCAGCCTCTATAAAACCAGGTAGTAGTGGTTCAATCGCACCACAAGAATGTTTAAATACTTTCCACTCTGTGTTTTCATGAATCCAAGAAGTCATACGTTGATAATAGGGTAAATATAATTTGTTGAAAGTATCTAATGAGCAAAAAGGAGCTAATTGTGTTCCAAAATCTGTTCCACACATAAAAATTGCTTCTACTTTGTTTCCAACTGCTTCATAATATAACTTAAAATTTTCTATGGCAATCATAGATTGCTTATCAAATACTTCTTTAATATAGTCTGGTCTAATAACTGTTGACATATACCATTCTTCAATATCTCTTATACCTTTTGGGTCTTTAAGCATAGGTGCTGGAACTAATGCAATATCCCCTAAAGCGCTAGTTCCTGGATTTCCAATAATTGCGTAATCTGTTTCATTGTATATCTTAGTAGTTTTATCTTCTATATATCGTAAATCATCATCATTTAAAAGAGTAAACTCTTCTAAATTATCATCAGGATTCAATTGATTATCATCAATAGGTTTTTGTCTTATAATAGTGTCAAAATAGTAACCACCTTTTGGCATTCTCCCACTGGGTAAAGCAGAAAGGTCTCCTTGTGGATACATGAATAAATCTCCATTTTTTGATATTTTTGTATTAAATTTTTCAGGAACTAAAACGGGTATTCCATCAAATGTTTCAAAACGCTTCCAATTATCATTTGTAAAACCAAATAGATTATATTTAGGTAAAATACTGACTACGTCAGTTGGAATATATGCTTGTAAATCGCTGTCTACTTCTCCTAACATCTGATAGGGATCTATAACTTTGGTTGGGATTTTAGGCAAATCAAAGTGGTTTCTTACATGGTGCAATATGGTTGTAGAAATCCCAGTTGTTGGAGTAGAACCAAAATCTACAGGAACAAATGGTGTTTCCTCATGATTTAATGCTTTTTTTATTAATTCTCTTGATTTCATTTTAGTTTCCTTCCTAGAATAATTTACATTTATAAGTTGTATATCCATTGTATAGTTTACTTAAAAAAAAGTCCAAAATGATTTTATAAGAAATAGTTAGTGTAAAGTAGTTTTGGGATTTTTGGTAAAAATTTAGAAATTTTGTTTTATTATTCATAATTGTTGATAATAGTTGTCTAAAATCATTCTGTAATCTGACAACAATCATTATTTCAAAACTT
>JAUUZE010000164.1 GCA_030590175.1 Clostridia bacterium | reverse complement strand
TTTAATCGTTTATCAACGTTACTAAGACCAACTCCACCTAATTTCAGTGAAGATGAATCTCCATGTTTTTTAGTTGTATCAAAACCAACACCATTATCTGTAATTGTAAAGAGAATATCTTTGTTCTTTTTAGTAACTGTAATAGTAATTTTACCAATACTAACTAATTCTTTAATTCCATGATATATGCTGTTTTCTACAATGGGTTGTAAAATTAGTTTAGGAATTTTAATAGCACCAAGGGTGGTATCAACTTGTATATCATAAGATAGTTTATCCTGATATCGCTGTTTTTGAATGTATAAGTACTGTTTCACATGTTCAATTTCTTCATTTATAGTTGTTGTCTCACTACCTCCGTGCAAGGACAAACGGAAAAAGGTAGCCAAGGCCTTTGTTAGGTTGATGACTTTTTCGCTATCTTTAAATTCTGCTGCCCATAAAATAGTATCCAATGTGTTATAAAGAAAATGAGGATTAATTTGAGAATAAAGTACTTGTAGTTCACTACTTCTAAGTACCATTTCTTTTTCTTTAATTTCTGTTAATAATTTTTTGATTTTAATCATCATATTAGTATAGTAAGCGGCTAAGCTCTCAGCTTCTTTACTCCCTTTTACGATAACGGTTTGATTTAAATTTCCTTGATCAACTTGTTCCATGGCCATTTCTAATTTTTTTAAAGGTGAAACAACTCGCCTTGAAAAGACAATGGAACTACCAAGAGCAATTAAAAACATAAAAAGCCCTAAAATTATTAATGCCATAATTAAATCTTGCTGAATGGAATGAAGAGAATCAAGGGAAGCTACACCAACTAGTGTCCAATTTGCATGGGTAAAGGGATATTTAAAAATATATTGATTAGTTGATTGATTAACTAAAAGTAACTGTTCTAATTTTTCTTGGCCAGTAAAGTGTGAAAAATCTTTATGGTAAACTAATTCATTATCACTGTTAATAATATATGTGTAACCTTCATCACCTAAATGTAAATCATCTAAGATTTCTTCAATGACAGCATAATTCATATCAATTAATAGCACACCAATATTTTCCTGACAATCACTTTTGATTTCACGACTTAGCGAAATAACCCAAGTATCTTTATCCATTGAAAACTCATTCGTTCTAGCAGAAGTTAGAACGGGCATTGTGTTACCAATGGCATCTTGATACCAAGCCATGGCCATCATATCTTCTGATACTTCCATAGACAGATTGCTATCTGTTGAAATAATCAAACCATCTTGTCCAACTAGCGTAATTGACTCAATATCTCTATTACCGTTAATTATGGTGTTAATAAGAAATTCTAACTCTTTTTTATCTTTTTCAAAATCAATATGAGTATGATTATCATCAAATAATGTACAAGTGTTAACATTATCAGCCAAGGAAACTGATAATCCTTTTATTGAATCAATATATCTATCTAATTGACTCCCACTTTTATTAATAATCATATTTGTAGAAGAGGTGATTTCTTCTTCTAAAACATTAGAAAAATTTGTATATAACACCAAACCCATTATGATAAGAATAATACTAGTTGTTAACATAAAATAAATAAAAATCTGTGAACGAATGCTATTAGATGTTTTTTTCTTCAATTATCACTACCCTCTTTCATTTTTCGATAATGAGTAGGGGACATTTTATATTTCTTTTTAAAAGCAGTACTAAAATAGTTAGGGTCAATAAATCCTACTTTTTCAGATATTTCATAATTCTTATATATAGTTGTTAGTAAAAGAATCTTTGCCCGTTCCAATCTAAGAGTTAGAAGATACTCTGAAAATGTTTTAGTAAACAATTCTTTAAATAATGAACTAAGATAACCAGGACTTAGGTTGACTTTTTTAGCCAACAGGGTTAAAGAAAATTGTGGGTTATAGTAATTATCTTTAAGTAATTGGAGAATTAGAGGTTTGTAATCATCACTTGTTTCATTATCTTTTGATAAATCAGCAATATTTTGTAAAGCAGATAAAGCACCTTGTTGCTTTTTTTCATCCATAATTATTTGCCCCATTTTTAAAAGAAGTTGTTCAATATCTTTTTTTGAAACAGGTTTTAAAATGAAATCATCTACTTTGGCTTTTAGTGCAGCTAAAGCATAATCAAAATAGTCATACCCTGTAATCATGGCTATTTTAATTTTAGAATCAAATTCCTTAATATGTTTAGCTAATAATAGTCCATCCATTCCAGGCATATTAATATCTGCTAATACCATATCGGGATGGTGTTCTTTTACTAATTGTAATCCATGAATTCCATCAGAAGCTAAGTAAACTTTATCTATAGATAATGATGAAAAATCAACTAATTGACTCATACCTTGACGAAAAAGAGGCTCGTCATCAACGATTAATAATGTAAACATTGATTTCTCACCTCCTCATCTTATATATTATAGCAATAATTATCTTTTTTCCACAAGTGGAATCAAATAACCATACCCAAGGTCTACCATATCACCAATTGGAATAAATTTAATTGATGCTGAATTAATACAGTAACGAAGACCGCCTAACTCAGTTGGTCCATCATTAAAAAGATGACCTAAGTGGGCATCACCAGAACGAGATCTAACTTCTGTTCTAATCAATCCATAACCTGCATCTTCAACATAAGTTACAACTTCGGGTACAATTGGTTTTGAAAAGCTAGGCCAACCACAGCTAGAATCAAATTTATCTTTAGAACTAAAAAGTGGCTCACCTGTTGTTATATCTACATATAAGCCAGTAGCTGTGGTTTGCCAGTAATCATTAGTAAATGCTCGCTCAGTATCTGCTAATTGTGTAACTCTGTATTGTTCATCTGTAAGTGTTTCTTTTAGAACCTCATCACTTGGTTTTGGATACAAATCGGGATTTACTTTAATAGAAGATTGCAATGTTTTAAAATCAACATGACAGTATCCATTTGGGTTTTTATACAAATAATCTTGATGATAATCTTCTGCTAAATAATATGTGGTTAATGGTAGCACTTCTACCACAATTGGCTTGTCATATTCTACTTGTTTTTCTTTTATAAATTGATCAATAATTTCTTTTTCATTACTATCTACATAATAAATTCCAGTTCTGTATTGAGAGCCCACATCATTTCCTTGACGATATAATGTGGTTGGATCAATTGTATTAAAATAGTAATTTAGTAAACTACTAATATCAATAATATTTGGATCATATTTTACATGAACGGTTTCAACATGACCTGTGTCACGTAGAGATACATCCTCATAGCTTGGGTTAGGAAAGTCTTTACTACCATTTGCATAACCAACTGTTACATCAAACACACCTGGAACTCGTTCCATATAGGCCTCAACACCCCAGAAACAACCACCTGCTAAATAGATTTCACTTAGATTTTCTTCGTCAAAAACTATTAATTCGTTTGGATTTGGTGGTAATAATGATTTGGTTAATTCATTTTCAATATATAAATTACTTTCCACAATTCTATCTCCTTGGCATGAAGTCAAAATAACAACTAACATAAATACTATTAATATGATTAATATACCTTTTTTCATTGACTTCACCTCCTAATTATATAACTGCTTATTTCATACTATCAAGTGTTTCATTAATGGATTCATTACTGTGGTGACCAATTTGTACATCAAATAATTGACCATCAGTTGTAATAAAAGCAGATGTTGGGAAGGCTCTAATACCATACTCAATAAATGTTTCTGCAGTAGGATCTAGTAAAACAGCAAATTCATATCCTTGCTCGTCGTACCATTCTTTAAATCTCTCTTCACTAACTTCACCACTAAGGGAAGGTGCAATAAGAGTTAATACAACTGTATCTGAATCTAATTTTTCCTCATGTAGTTTAGTTAATTCTGGTAATCCAGAGACACATGCAGGACACCATGTACCCCAAAACTTAATATATACTTTTTTCCCTAGATAGTC
>JAUUZE010000060.1 GCA_030590175.1 Clostridia bacterium | reverse complement strand
GCAAACTTAGTATGACCGCTTCCTTGAAATAAGCCAATAAAAGTTTGAAAAATGCCCATTAATGGCAAAGTTATAACAATAATATTCATATAATAGGTAGCTTGTTCAATAACTATTGGATTACTAGTAAAAACACCTACGACTTTTGAGTTTATTAGTAATAATATTCCCCCACCAATAGCAGAAATTATCATTGCTAATTTAATACTAGCCCCAACAGCTTTTTTCACTCTATCAATTTTCCCTGCTCCAATATTTTGACCAACTATGGTATTTAAAGCATGACCAATTCCCATTATGGGCATTAATACAACTGAATTAATACGATTACCAATAATAAATGCTGTTAAAGTTAATTCTCCAAATGACTTAATAAACACATTTAAAAATGTGAATCCAAATGCTGCTGTAGCTTGTCCCAAAGATGCAGGTAATCCGATTTTTACAATTCGGCTAATAATATCTTTTGTAAAAGCATAATGCTTTCTTTCAATTTTGATGCCTTTTTTGCCTTTTACTACCATATAGATAGCTGCTATTGCTAATAACCCTCGTGCTGTAATAGTTGCAATAGCTGCTCCTTGTACACCAAGATTTAAAGTAAAAATACAAATTGGATCTAGAATAATATTAATAACAACAGAAATGGCACTTAATACCATTGGGGTAACCATATCACCTTGTCCTTGTAAAATAGAGTTAAATGCAAAAAATACAAAGGCAAAAGGCATACCAATCATAATGGTCTGTAAATAAGTAACTGAATTTATCAACAATTCTCCATCAGCTCCCATAGCTTTAACAACCCATGGAGCTAAAAAGTATCCAATCAAACCAAATACAATCCCAGCTATTAATGAGAAAGACATCATTTGTCCCGCTGCTTTTTTTGCGTTTTCTATTTCATTTGCACCTAAATACTGAGCAATTAATGAACGACCAGCTACGGAAAACCCTAAACCAAATGAAATTATTAAAAAGATAATATTCCAGACAAACCCAATTGAAGCTACTTCAATATCACCCATTCTTGACACAAAATAGGTGTCTGTTAAGTTATATATTGTTTGTATTAAATTACCTAGCATTATGGGTAATGCTAGTTTTATAAGCGCTTTGTTAATATCTCCATTAATGATTAATTCGCGTTTTTCTAATTCCATTTTGTTTCCTTTACAATTAATTTACTTAACGCAAATATGATTATATAATATAACTAATTAATTCGCACCATATTTTTATAACTTTTTTACTTGTTTTTCTCTCTATAATAATTAATAAGGCAACCTTTTATAAGAACCTCTCGTTCATCTTTGGTCATAGCTGGCAAATGTAAAGTGATTTCTTGTCTAGATTCTTTTCTTATAATCAACCCTTTAATAGACTTTTCACCATTATTAAGCATATCTTTGATACCTTCAATATATATATAATCACCATTAGAAAAATTAGGTTTCTCATCTACTGTAAATGGTAATATACCCCAATTGACTAAATTGCTTCGATATCTTTTCGTGGCATACTCTAACGCAATATTTGCCCACCCACCTAATACCTTTTGGCATGATGCTGCCTGTTCCCTAGCTGAGCCATCACCTGGTTTGTTAGCATAAATCACACTACCAATTCCTGTATTCTCTAGATTTATGCCTTCAATACTATTTAACTTCCCTTGTTTTTTATCAATGAATAGCTGTCTAGTTTGTTTAGCTCTACCAACATATAAAGGATCTTTTCTACTTAAAGTGTATTCTGCCAAAGCAATTGGATTTGAGCGATAAGAAGATGTCTCACCTGATGGTATTAATTCATCAGTTGTTGTGATTGGATCATCTATAAATGCTGTTACTTGTAAAAGTAAATTATCATATATAGCATCCATTTCTGGCCATTCTTTAATATTAGGTCCAAGTTTTAAATCAACTGTCTTATCTTGTGCTTTATAACCATAGTACACTCGATTATGATAAATTTCTTTGTTATAATCATAAGTGTATGTTGGCTCTTCAATTGCCATATCCGTAGCTGGTGTTAATATTCCCTTATTAATCGCTGTTGCTGTAACACTTCTTGCATCCATTAATGCCACAGAAGCAATTTGTCCATCTCCTGGTTTTGAACCTTCTCTATTTGGAAAATTTCTAGTTGTATGTCTAACACTTAATGCATTATTGGCAGGAACATCACCTGCTCCAAAGCATGGACCACAGAAAGCTGTTTTTATAATGGCACCTGCAGTCATTAAGGTGTTCATAGCTCCTTCTTTATTTAACGCGAAATTTACTGGCTGACTTTGTGGATAAACACTAAATGTAAAGTCATCATGTCCTACACTTTTCCCATTAATCATCTTAGAAGCAATTAGAATATTTTCAAATGTTCCACCTGCACAACCTGCAATAATCCCTTGGTCAACCATAATATCTTTTCCTTTTATCTTACTTAGTAAGTCAAGTTTTATATGGTCTCCTAATATTTTTTTTGCATCTTGTTCAATAGATGCAAAAATATCATGACTATTTGCAATAACTTCTTTTATTGTGTAAGTATTGCTTGGGTGAAATGGTAGTGCAATCATATTTTCAATTGATGACAAGTCTACTTTTATGGCACAATCATATGCAGCAATATCTCCTGGTGATAATTGTTGATATTCTTCTTTTCTATGATGGATTTCAAAATATTCTTTTACAAACTCATCTGTTTGCCAGATAGAACTTAAACAGGTAGTCTCTGTTGTCATAACATCAATACCATTTCTAAAATCAACGGATAATTTATTGATTCCAGGTCCCACAAATTCTAATACTTTATTTTTAACAAATCCACTTTTAAAAACTTCACCGATAATAGCTAATGCCACATCTTGAGGTCCAACTCCTGATTTAATTTCTCCTTCAAGATATACTAAACATATTTCTGGATATGTTAGGTCATAAGTTTTTTGTAATAGTTGCTTAACTAGTTCAGGTCCACCCTCTCCCATAGCCATAGTTCCTAATGCACCATACCTAGTGTGTGAGTCAGAACCTAAAATCATTTTGCCACAGCCTGTCATCATTTCTCGCATATACTGATGAATAACAGCTAAATGGGCAGGAACATAAATCCCTCCATATTTTTTAGCAGCTGATAATCCGAAAAGATGGTCATCTTCATTAATAGTTCCTCCAACCGCACATAAACTATTATGACAATTAGTTAATACATATGGTAAAGGAAACTTTTCAAGGCCACTTGACTTGGCCGTTTGCACTATACCTACATATGTAATATCGTGTGAAGCCATGGCATCAAATTTGAGTTTTAAGTTAAATTCATCACCACTAGTATTATGGTTTTGTAAGATACTATAGGCAATGGTATTTTTCTTATATTCTTCAAAAGATAAGTCAGCAACCTGTTCTTTAAACAGTAGTTCTCTACCATTTTTAAGATAAGTTTTTTCGTTAATCATTGTAATCAAGGGTATGCCTCTTTTCTTGTTTTTTTGTGTAATCTATTATATAGTCATAATAGAAAAAATGAAAGTAGGAAATTTCATTGGTCAAAGACATTATCTGGGATTTTGACGGGACACTCTTTAACACCTACCCTCAAATATCTACTATCTTTAGAAACACTTTAACACACTTTGGTATAGATGAAAATACTGATGACATCCTAGCCAATCTACATCAGTCTCTATGGCATACTTATCAAGTTTATATTAAAAAATATAATCTTGATTTAGATAAACTTCGAAAAAAGTTCTCAGAACTAGATGAGCAAATGGATCCAGGTTTTCTAAAACCCTTTCCTGGTGTTATTGAAATACTAAATAATTTTAAAGGAAAACACTTTATTTTTACTCATCGTGGTAATTCTACTTTTAACTATTTATCACACTGGGGCTTACTACCCTACTTTACTGAAGTATTAACAAGAGAAAACGGGTATGCAAGGAAACCACAACCAGACGCCTTGCTTTACCTTATTGATAAATATAAATTAGTGAGAGAACACACCATCTATATTGGTGACAGAGAAATAGATGTAAAATGCGCCAAAAACGCTGGTATTCAATCTTGTTACTTTAATTCTCATCAATTACCAATTAGTGAAATAGCAGATTTTGAAATCATAGATTTCACCACATTTTCATTAGAATAAGTGATAAAATTTACTTAAATAATAAAACAACTAAGGAACTACGGAGAAAACAATGAGCTATTACCATACTAAGTCAATTGAAAATATCATCAGAGAATGTAATTCTTCTATAGAAGGACTATCTAGTAATCGCGCTTCGCAATTATTAACTACAAATGGGCCAAATGCTTTAAAAGAAGGAAAAAAGAAAACTCTACTAGCCAAGATATTGGCCCAGTTTAAAGATGTGATGATTGTTGTTTTAATTGTTGCTGCAATAATATCTGGTATTTTAGGGGAGTTAACCGATTCCTTCATAATCATGGCCATAGTTATATTAAATGCAATTATGGGAATAGTACAAGAAAATAAAGCTGAAAAATCACTAGAAGCACTAAAAAGCTTATCTAAACCCTATTCAAAAGTTTTACGGGATAACAATATTATAGAAATAAAGAGTGAAGAAATTGTTGTAGGTGACATTGTTATCTTAGAAACAGGTGATTATATTCCTGCTGATTTACGATTAACTGAAGTAGCCAGTTTACAGATTCAAGAATCTTCGTTAACCGGAGAATCTGTTTCTGTTAATAAAAATATTGCAAATTTAACTGATGAGAATTTACCTATTGGAGATAGAACCAATATGGCTTACTCCTCTAGTGTAGTTACATATGGAAGAGGAGCTGGTATTGTCATTGCCACAGGAATGAATACAGAAGTTGGAAAGATTGCTAGTTATATAACAGATGACACATTATCATCAGAAACCCCACTAAGTAAACAGTTAAATAAAACAGGTAAAGTATTAAGCATTATTGTAGTAATTGCTGCTACAATAATTCTTGTTACAGGATTATTACAAGGTCGTAATTTTGTTGAAATGTTCTTAGTGTCTGTAAGTATTGCTGTTGCGGCCATTCCCGAGGGATTACCTGCAATTGTCACAGTTGTACTAGCGATTGGTGTGCAAAAAATGTCAACTCAAAAAGCTATTATTCGAAAATTACCAGCTGTTGAGACTTTAGGAAGTACAGAAATTATCTGTTCTGATAAAACAGGTACACTAACTTTAAATCAAATGACTGTAAAAGAATTATACTTTGTGGATAATAGACCATCAGCTGACGATATGAAAAAACTGATGTATATTATGGCCCTTTGTAATGATACAAAGATTTCAAAAGATGGTAAAAAAAGCAAACTAATGGGTGATCCCACCGAGACTGCTTTAGTTACTTTTGCAAATAGTTATGGTCACAATAAAACTACGCTTGAAAAACAGTTTAAAAGAGTAGATGAATTACCATTTGATTCTGATCGAAAATTAATGACCACCATTAATAGAATTGATGGTAAATACCATGCACTAGTTAAAGGAGCACCAGATATGTTAATTGCCAGATGTACTAAGGTCTTGGTAAATGGACAAATCATTCCACTTAAAGATAGCGATATTGAAAAAATTCATCAAGCAAACAAAACCATGGCATCTAAGGCACTACGCGTATTAGCTTTTGCGTATCAAGATCATATTAAACAGCCCGTAAACTTAACTAGTGAAAAAATTGAAAACAATCTGATTTTTGTAGGACTTGAAGGAATGATTGACCCCCCAAGAGATGAAGTAAAACAAGCTATTACAACATGTAGAAAAGCTGGAATGAGAGCTGTAATGATTACAGGTGACCATAAAGACACTGCAGTTGCTATTGCTATACAACTAGGTATATTACAAGGTGATCAACTTGCTATAACTGGAGAAGAATTAAATAAAATGACAAAAGCTCAATTAGAAGCACAAGTACATCAGATTGCGGTATTTGCCAGAGTATCTCCTGAACATAAAGTTCGCATTGTACAAGCTTGGAAGTCCCATGGAAAGATTGTAGCTATGACAGGTGATGGTGTTAATGATGCGCCTTCATTAAAAGCTGCAGATATTGGAATTGGTATGGGTATTACCGGAACAGATGTGGCTAAAAGTGTATCTGATATGATTTTAGCAGATGATAACTTTGCCACTATTATTGTAGCTGTAAAAGAAGGTAGAAAAACCTATGCCAATATTCAAAAAGCAATACAATTTCTCTTATCTGCTAATACAGCAGAAGTATTAACATTGTTTATTGCTACCTTCCTAGGTTGGAAGTTTTTATTCCCTATTCATATTTTATGGATTAACTTAATTACCGATTCATTTCCCGCTTTAGCCTTAGGTATGGAAAAACCTGATAGTGATATAATGGAACAACCACCTAGAAAACCAGGGGAAAATCTTTTCAAAGGTGTTTTAGGACGAAATATTATTATTCAAGGTACATTACAAGCTATTATAACCCTTGGAGTGTATGCCTATGCAATTAGTCATTTCTCTGTTGAAACATCCATTACTATGGCATTTTTAACCTTAGGCCTAATACAACTATTCCATGTTTTTAATGTTCGTGGTATAAGCAAAAGCATTTTTACGAGTAATTTCTTTTCTAATAGATATATCTTTTTAGCCGTACTCTTTTCAGCTATCCTACAAGTAAGTGTAGTTGTAATTCCCTCTCTTAATAGTGTATTTAGAACTGTTCCTTTAACAGGAGATCAATGGATTTTAGTTGTCTTTGCTTCGTTTGCTATAATACCACTAGTTGAAATATATAAGTTATTCATTAAGATGTTTACTATTCAGAAAGGTCAATAATTTTAGTTACAACTTCTTATAATTTTTCCACTCACTTTTAAGGGAGCAATCATTGTCTGTTTTCATTAATCATACGATAAATTCTGCTAACCTTTTCTATAAGAATTAGAGCAATTCCATCTTTTTCACTATCTTCTCCTTGAAAATAGATAGTTTTTGACTGGCCATTTATACTAAGTGTTAGTACATAGTTTCCATCATCTATCATTTCTCTTTCTATATCAAATGAAGTTGGATAAGTGTAAAACACATCTTTCATTTCTCTATAGATTTCTTTTCTTTCTTCTTCTGTTAAATTAAGATCCTCCATAATGAATCCCTGTTTTGTATCATAGTGACTGAACATATTATCTTTTGTTGAAATTCTAAAAGGCAAGAATGTTTCTCCACATATTAATTCAAATTGAAAATCTTCAGGTATTACTTGACTACATGACCCTAATAAAAGAAGAAAAATAAGTAAAATTAATATTACTTTGCTTTTCATTATGCTTCACCTTGTTTCCCTAAAATTTATATCATAATTGTATCATTTAGCTTCAATGATTGCTTTTTTTAATTGTAAACACCACTTTTTGTTCTATAAATTCATCAAATTACTCTATAAAAATGTTGTCTATATAAGATATATAAAATACACATTTTAACAAATAGTTATAATTTCTTTTATAAAACGTATAAATATACAGTATATTCGTTAGTAAAGCGTATATATACCTTGAAATATTCAACAAAAAGCCATATACTGTTAGTGAAAATATTAATGTACAAAAGAGGAAATTTCTGTGAAAGAAAAAAGGCAATTCTACGACTTATCATATCCACAAAGAGGCATATGGCATCTTGAAAAGTTATATCCGAATATAAGTATCGGTAATTTATCTTCGACATTAAAAATTAATGCCCCTCTTAACTTTACCATTATGGAAAAAGCCTTAAATCACGCAATACAAAAAAACTCTGCTTTTAGAACTAGAATTACAGAAATTGACGGTCAACCAAAACAATATATGATTCCTTATACTTATCAACCCATTGATGTTTTTGACTTTTCATATGGTGACATTACAAAAATGTATGAGTGGGATGAAAAAATGACAAGAAAGCCTATTTATAAAACAGACAGTCAATTGTTTTATGCGGCTTTTCTAAAAATAAATGAACACTCTGTTGGTCTTTATATTAAATTTCATCATATAATTGCTGATGCTTGGACTATTATCAATTTTGGTAATGACTTTATGGCATTTTATAAAACTATTACTGAAGGTGGTGTTGTTGATGAAATTGAAAACCCATCTTATTTTGATTACATCGAGAAAGAACGACAATATCTAGCATCTGATCGTTTTATTAAAGATGAAACTTTTTGGCTTGAACAATATAGTGATATTCCTGAATTAAAAACATTAAAGCCTCGAAAAATGGAAAATGAGAATAAAGAAGCAAAAAGAAAAACATACATATTACCAGATAAATTAGCTAAAAAAATCAGACAGCACTGTAGTGAGAATAGAACATCTATTTTCAGTTTATATTTAAGTGCCTTGGCCTTATACTTCAATAGAACCCGTGGAGATGATGAAGTTGTTTTTGGAACACCCGTATTAAATCGCTCAAATGTTAAAGATAAAAACACATATGGTATGTTTATCAGTACTGCCCCTATTAAAGTAACCATTGATGACAGTCAAGATTACAATACTTTCGCAGAAACAATCAATACTCAATGGATGTCATTATTAAAACACCAAAAATACCCTTATTCTCTCTTATTACAAAAACTTAGAGAAAAACATAATGACTTTAGAAAATTATATGATGTGGTTATTTCATACCAGAATGCAAAATTTATAAAAAGTGAAAGTGAATACCATCAAGAAGGCAGATGGCATCAATGTGGCTATCAAATGGAATCATTAAATATTCATATCAATGATCGTGAAAGTGATGGAGATATCATTATTGATTATGATTACCTAACTGATTTATTTTATGAAAAAGAAATTGATTTTTTACATAATCACGTTATTAGTTTACTATGGCATTCAATTGACAATCCTGCTAGAAAATTGCCTTATATCGAAATGATTTCTGAAACTGAAAAAGAAAAAATATTATACAAGTTTAATGATACAGCGACAACTTATCCTAGAGATAAAACAGTACAAAGTTTATTTGAAGATCAAGTTTTAGCAGCTCCATTAGCTCCATGTATTGTTTTTGAAGGTAAACAGTTAACATATAACCAGTTTAATGAAAAGGCAAACATGCTAGCAAGATATCTTAGAGAGAATGGTATTGGTCCAAATGATATTGTTAGTGTTTTGATTCCTAGTTCTCATGAACTTATGATTGCAATAATGGGTATTATTAAAGCAGGAGCTTCATATTTACCAATGAATCCTGAATACCCTGTTAATAGGATTAACCTAATTTTAGATAATAGCGGTAGCAAAATGCTATTAACACATTCATCAGTTACTAAAGATCAAATTAAATGTAGTCAAATTCATAAGATTGATCAGTTAGATTTAAGAAACTATGAAACAAGTAATCTTCCCAATAATAATTCGCCAAATGATTTAATTTACACTATATATACCTCAGGGACAGAAGGCAATCCAAAAGGTGTTATGATTGAACATAGGCCATTAATAAATTTCATATATGGTGTAAAAGATTTTCTAAAATTCACAAATAAAAGTCGAGTCTTATCTGTAACCTCTACTACTTTTGATATTTTTGTTTTTGAAAACTTTACTTCTTGGTTAACGGGTTCATGTATTATCCTTGCAAATGAAATACAGCAAAATAATCCATTAGAACTAAAAAAATTGATTGTTGAAAACACTGTTGACAAAATATTAACAACACCATCTCGAATGAAAATGTTACTGAATGAAAAATCATATGGTGTCTTTTTACAAAATATTACTGTTATTATGCTTGGTGGCGAAGTATTTCCAGGTTCACTATATTCAAAGCTTAGAAAAGAAACTAATGCAAAAATCGTTGATGGCTATGGTCCTACAGAAACAACTATTGGTGTAACATTTAAAGAAATAAACAGAACAATTAATATTGGAAAACCTATTGCTAATACTCAAATATATATTTTAGATAAACATAAAAATTTACTCCCAATCGGTGTACCTGGAGAGATGTATATTGGTGGAGAATGCTTATCAAGAGGTTATTTAAATGATGATAAATTAACACAAGAAAAATTTGTTGATAGTCCTTTTACAAAAAAAGAAAAATTATATAGAACAGGTGACTATGCAAGGTGGTATTCTCAAGGTGAAATCGAATATATCTGCCGGCTAGATTCACAAATAAAAATAAATGGATATCGTGTGGAACTACAAGAAATTGAAAAATCAATTTCTAGGTTTAATGGAATAAAAGATGTTGTGGTTGTTGATTTTGATGATAAACATCAGAACAAATACTTATGTGCATATCTAATATATGATGAAAAGATATCTCTTCATTCCTTAAGAAATGCTTTGAAAGAAAAACTACCACGATACATGATTCCATCTTACTTTGTAGAAATTGACCATATTCCTATAACTTTAGGTGGAAAAATTGATATAAAACGATTACCAAAACCCAATACACACAAAGATTTTAAGAAAAAAACAGTTGCTCCTCGTAACAAGACCGAGAAACTATTACATACTATTTGGTGCGATCTTTTAAAATCAGATTCTGTTGGAATTGATGATGATTTCTTTGAAATGGGAGGAGACTCCTTAGCGGCAATTCAAATGGTATCTTTCTTATATACACATAAGATAACTGCATCAATTCAAAATATCTATGATTGTCCAACAATACGTACTCTTAGCCACTTAGTTTCTGCGAATAAGAGAAAAGTTCACTTAGT